>NZ_DAMDHB010000013.1:22011-105262 GCF_032102465.1 Haematobacter sp.
CTCAGGCACTCAGGCACTCAGGCACTCAGGCACTCAGGCACTCAGGCACTCAGGCACTCAGGCTGACATCCGATGGCCGCGACGGATCGGGATCCGCCAGCGGTCGGCCACCTGCCGCGCGCGATGCCCTTGTCAGCGATGAACCACCTTTGGCTTGGGGCGTTCTGCGGGTGGAAGGCGTGCTCGGTTGCCCCCTGTCAGCGAAAAGTCACAGGATGACCCGCGGCATGCCCCCTGCGGGCAGAATAAGAGCGCCATGCCCCTGGCGGCGGAAACAAGGCCTTCAGTTTGCCCCTTGTCCCCGCGTTGTCCCCGCGGGTGCGCGCTGCCTGCCCCGACCCGCTTGCGTGCCTTATGCGGCGGGGGGATTGTGGCTCTGCTCGTTGCGGGCGAGGGCAGCGCTGCGCTTCATGCGGCGCGCGAGGCGATTGCGGCCCGGGGTCGCAAACGGGCAGGGCTGGTCCCGGTAGGCATGAGGCGATCCTGCCCGGCCAGCAGGCATAGGACATTCTGCGCCTTTCCAGACCATGTGCGCGTCAGTATGGTCCCCGCCATGATCATCAGGCTGCTGCGCCTTCTTTCCGTCCTGCTCGTCGCCGCGGGCATCCTGCTGCCGAAGGTTTCGGCAGCGGCCGTGTCGATGGGGCTTCTCGACCTGCGCTATGTGGTGATCTGTTCGGGCGACGGGATGCGGGTCATCGCGCTCGACGGAAGCGGCGCCCCGGTCGAGGAGGTGCGCTCGGATCCCTGTGCGTTTCTGCACGCTCTGGATCACGCGCCGACACCGCCGTTGCCGGGCATGATCTGGCGGCTGTCCGGCACGGTCTCGACGACGCTCGGCCCGCTGACGCTGCGGGCGGGGCCACCGTTTTTCAACCCCTTGCCGCGCGGCCCGCCGCTTTCGTGAAACGCGCCCTCACCTGACAAACGCTTTCACGGAGATTTCCCATGTTCCGCACGCTTCTGGCTGCAACCCTTTTCGCCACGCCGCTCCTTGCCGTCCCTGCGCTTGCGCATGAGTTCAAGGCGGGTGAGCTGACCATCGGCCACCCCTATTCGTTCGAGGTTCCCTCCTCCGCCCGTGCTGCCGCCGGCTATCTGTCGGTCACCAATGGGGGCAGCGCGCCCGACCGGCTCGTCGGCGTGGAGGCAAAGGTGGGCAACCCGATGATCCACCTGTCGGAGGAAAAAGACGGGGTCGCCAGAATGACCCATGTCGAGGCGGTGGAAATCGCGCCGGGGCAGACCGTCACCCTGGCTCCGGGCGGCTATCACGTCATGTTCACGGGGCTGAACGGCACGCTATGGACGGCGGGGGAAAAGATCCCGGCCACGCTGGTGTTTGAAAAGACGGGCAAGGTTCCCGTCGTCTTCAACGTCGAGGCCCGCAAGGACGGCGGCGCCGATCCGCACGCACATCACTGAGCTGTGGACTGGCGCCCTTTGAGGCGCCAGCCGCCAGCACTGGACGCGCGGGCGGTTTCACTCCTCCCGGCGTCCCGGCCCGCTCGGTCTGGGCGGGTCGTGGCGGGTCGTGGCGGTGGCTGACGCAGGTCCGCAGGTTCCGGTGAGAGGGTGCGGGCGCATCCCCGGGACGGAAAGGCGGCAGGTCCGCCAGTGGGCGTGCTTTTGCCTGATGACGCGCATCCTGAAGCGCGCGAGCCTTCCCGGCGGGCGTCTGGTGGTGTGTCCGGTGGCGTCTCTGGGGGCCTCTGCGTAGAGCGCGGGCCTATTCGTAGAACAGGGCCACCCGACGGCCGCCGAATTCCTCCACCGCGATATCGACCTCGTAGATGTCGCGGAGCACGTCGGGGCGGATGACTTCCTCCACCGTCCCGGCGATGGCGACGCGGCCCTCCCGCATGGCGACGATATGGTCGGAATACCAGGCGGCGAAGTTGATGTCGTGCAGCACCATGACCACGGTCTTGCCCAGATCGCGCGTGGCTCCGCGCATCGTCTTCATCATCGCCTGCGCATGTTTCAGATCGAGATTGTTCAGCGGCTCGTCCAGCAGCACGTAATCGGTGTCCTGACACAGCACCATGGCGACGAAAGCCCGCTGCCGCTGCCCGCCGGAGATCTCGTCCAGAAACCTATCGGCCAGAGGTTCGAGGTTCAGATAGCCGAGCGCGCGTTCCACATGGACGCGGTCCCCGCTATTGGGGCGGCCCTTGGTGTAGGGATAGCGCCCGAAGGTCACCAGATCGCGCACCGTCAGGCGGGAGGTCAGGTGATTGTCCTGCCGCAGGATCGCAAGCCGCCGCGCCAGCACGTCGGAGGGCGTCCTCGTCACGTCGAGCCCGTCCACGGTGACGGTGCCCCTGTCCATCGCCAGCAGCCTGCTCACCATCGACAGGAAGGTGGACTTCCCCGCCCCGTTCGGTCCGATGATCGAGGTGACGCCGCGGGCGGGCAGGGTCAGCGTCACATCATCGACGACGACCGTGTCGCCATAGGTCTTGCTGAGGTTCGAGGCGTGGATCATCTGGCCCCCCGGCGTATGATGAGCAGGATGAAGGCGATGCCGCCTAGGAATTCGATGATGACCGACAGCGCCGTGTTGAAGCCGAACACCCGTTCCAGCACCGTCTGGCCGCCGACAAGGCAGATGATGGCGAGCAGCACTGCGACGGGCAGCAGATGACGGTGCTTCGCGCTGCCGGCCATGACATGCGCAAGGCTCGCCACCAGCAGGCCGAAGAACGTCACCGGACCGACAAGCGCCGTGGAGACGGAGACGAGCAGCGCGACGATGGCCAGGATGATCGCCACCGTCTGCCTGTAGGGCAGGCCGAGGCCGATCGACATGGGGCGGCCCAGCGTCAGCACGTCCAGCCGGTTCAGCATCAGGTAGCCCACGACGGAGGCCAGTCCGATCAGCACGGCAGAGGCCCCGAGCAGCGCGGGCTGAACGCTGTTGAAACTGGCGAAGAGGCTGTCCGACAGGACCATGAACTCGTTCGGGTCGAGCATGCGCTGGATCAGCGTGGAGATGCTGCGGAAGAACACCCCGAAGATGATACCGACGAGCACGAGGAGATGGAGGCTCCGCTCCTCGCCCAGAAACAGCCAGCGGAACAGCAGGCCCGAAAACACCACCATCAGCACGACCTTGGCCGCGAACAGCAGGTTCGGGTTCAGAACCGTCGCGGCATGAGAGCCGATGGCGGCGACGAGCAGCGTCTGGATCAGCACGTAGAGCGCGTCGAACCCCATGACGGAGGGCGTGAGGATGCGGTTCGCGGTGACCGTCTGGAACATCACCGTGGAGACCGCGACCGCATAGGCCACCAGCACCAGCCCCGCGAGTTTCAGGCCCCGGAACTTCAGCACGAAGGCCCAGCTCCCCTTGGCCCCGAGCGTCATGAACGCCGTCACCGCCAGCGCCGCCACGATGGCCAGCAGCAGGATGACAAGGCGGGGGCGGTTAGCGGCCATGCGGTTTCCTCAGAAGCAGCCAGAGGAACATCCCGCTGCCGATCACGCCGACCACCACGCCGATCGGGATCTCGTAGGGATAGCGGATCAGCCGCCCGAGGATGTCGCAGGCAAGGATGAAGGCCGCGCCCAGCACCGCGACCCAGGGCACGGCGCGGCGCATGTTGTCGCCGATCATCAGGCTGACGACATTCGGCACGATGAGACCGAGGAACGGGATCATTCCCACGCTCACCACCACGACGGCCGTGATGAGCGACACGATGGTCAGCCCCAGCGCCACGACACGCCGGTAGTTCAGCCCGAGGTTGGTCGCGAAATCCCGGCCCATCCCCGCGACGGTGAAGCGGTCTGCCGCGATATAGGCGACAACGGCCAGCGCGAAGCCGATATAGAGAAGCTCGTAGCGTCCGCGCAGCACGCCGGAGAAATCCCCCGTCGTCCAGGCGAGCATCGTCTGAAGCAGATCCGCCCGATAGGCGAGAAAGGTCGTCGCCGCGCCGATTATACCGCCCAGCATGATGCCGACCAGCGGTACCATCAGCACATCGCGGAGCGGAACGAGCCGGAGGAGCCGGAGGAAAAGCCATGTGCCCGCCGCGGCAAAGCCCGCGGCGACCAGCATCTTGCCCCAGATGGGCCAGGCGGGAGCGAAGAGCGTGACGAGCAGCAGGCCGAGGCTCGCCGATTCGACCGTCCCCGCGGTGGAGGGTTCGACGAAGCGGTTGCGGATCATCATCTGCATGATGAGCCCCGCAATGGCCATCGAGGACCCGGCGAGCAGCAGCGCCGCCGTTCTGGGAATGCGGCTCGCGGCCAGGACCAGCGCCTGTTCCGATGTCGCGGTGCCCGTGAACAGGCCCGAAAGCCGGATGTCCGTCACGCCCACGAAAAGGCTGACCGCCGCGAGCGCTAGAGTGAGGCAGATCGCGGCGGGCAGAAGAAGTGCCGAAAGGACCGACCGTGGCCCGCCCCCGGTGATGTCGGGATTACTCGCCACGGTCCTTGGAAACCGCCGCCTGCACCTGATCGACCAGCGTGGTGAACGCGGTATAACCGCCCGAGGTCACATAGGCGGAAGCCGGGTCCAGATAGACGATCCGGCCTTCCTTCCACGCATCGGTGCGGTGGATGATTTCATTGTCGAGCACGGCTTTGGCCGCGACGCCCGGCTCCGACTGGCCGACGGCGGCATCCCGGTCGATCACGAAAAGCCATTTCGGGTTCTTTTCGAGAATGTATTCGAAGGACACCACGTCGCCGCCGTGGAAGCGGTCGTCGATGCTTTTCTCCACCGTCGGGAAGCCGATCAGCGTATGCAGCCAGCCCACGCGGGAGGTCGGCCCGTAGGCGCCGAGCTTGCCCGCATTGGTGACGAGGATCAGGGCCGTCCCCTCATCCGCCGCATCCGCCTTCAGCCGCGCGACCTTTTCGTCCAGCGCGGTGTTCAGTTCGGCGGCCCTGTCAGACCTGCCGAACAGCGCGCCGAGCGTCGTCACGTTGGACTTCACATGATCGACGAATTCGGCGTCGTTCGTCACCGTCATGTCGATGGTCGGCAGCAGGGCCGCCACTTCGGCATATTTCGACCGCGCCCGGCCGCCGACGATGGCAAGATCGCCCTCCGCCGCGTTGATCGCTTCATAGTCCGGCTCGAACAGGGTGCCGATCTTGAGGTATTTGTCATCCGCGTATTTCTGCAGATAGGGCGGCAGGTTGGAGCCGATGACACCCGCAGGCTCCACCCCGAGCGCATCCATGTCGTCCAGAGACACGATATCCAGAACGAGCACCTTCTGCGGCGTCGCGGGCAGTTCGAGCGTGCCCTGCTGATGCTGGATGGTCAGCGGCTCCGCCATCACGGGCGCTCCGGCAAGAGCAAGACCGAGCGCGGCAGTGCCGAGCAGGGCGTGAAAACGGTTCATGGCGACCTCCATTCCTGTCGGGCCGTCATTACCCCGCGAACATCCGGGGGTCAAAACCAATTCCTAGGGAAAAGATAAACTATCCCGCGTTTCCCGTTGACGAAGGGGTGGTGAAATGTCGCATCCGCTCATCCGAAGCCGCGGGCGGGCCTGATCCCCTCGCTCGCAGCCTTGCCCAGAGTGCCGCGGCGTTGAATCTCGGCGTTTACCTCTGCGCCGAGCAGGACGATGAACGTGGACAGCCATATCCACATCAGCAGGACGATGACGCTGCCAAGCGCGCCGAAGGTTTCGTTATAGCTTGCGAAATGGCTGACATAGACCGAAAATCCGATGGAAACCACGAGCCAGAGCAGACAGGCCAGGGCTGCCCCGGGTGCGAACCGCCGTCCGCGGCTGCCACAGGGGCCGAACCGATAGACAAGGGACAGCCCGACGATCATGGTTGCCAACAGCACGGGCCAGCGAAGCCAGTTCGCAATCTGTGCCCAAAGCTCATCCTCGCCGAAAATGGCGAAAACGGCGGGCAGGAGCGCGATCAGTGCCAGCACGACAACCACCCCCACAACGCCCGCAAGGGTCAGAGTGAGGGTCACGAGCGTCAGATGAACGAAGTTCCGCTCCTCCCGCGCGTCATAGGCCACATTCAGCCCCTGGATGAGGCTTCCCACCCCCCGGGAGGCCGACCAGAGCGCCAGCCCGAGGCCGAAGATCGCCGTCAGCCCCAGTCCGGCGCCCGGTGCCGCGGCGACCGCGCTCGCCTGCGAGATCACGGTTCTTGCGACATCCTCCGGCACGACGCTGCTCAGCGCATTCAGTTGCGCGACGATATCGGC
Organism: Haematobacter sp.; assembly: GCF_032102465.1. NCBI lineage: Bacteria > Pseudomonadati > Pseudomonadota > Alphaproteobacteria > Rhodobacterales > Paracoccaceae > Haematobacter > Haematobacter sp. Next base: position 28,214 of record NZ_DAMDHB010000013.1, read on the forward strand.
AGGCGTCGTCAGCAGCGCCGCGATGGCCATGACGGCGGTGATGGCGGGAAACAGGCCGAACATCGTGTAGAAGGCCACCCCCGCCGCGATGAGAGACAGGTGGTTGTCGCCGATTCTTTGCCAGATTTGCCTGGCGGAGAGGAAGAAGCTGTTTGCCATGCAGCGCCAAGTCCGCATGGCGCGCTCCTGTTCCCTGCCGCCCGGTTGTTTTCCACGGCCTGTGGTAGGGGGGTCGCATGAGAGTGGGGCTGTTGCTCGCCGGAGGCCTGTCGCGGCGTTTCGGGACGCAGGACAAGTTGCTGGCCGACTGGCGCGGGCGCCCGCTCATCACATGGGCCGCCTCGGCGCTGGCAGCGGTGCCGCTGGAGGCGCGGATCGCCGTGGCGGCGGCGGACCTGTCGCCGCTGCTGCCCGGCTATGACAGGCTCGATCCACCCCGTCCGGCGGAGCAGTCCGCGAGCCTCCGCCTCGGGGTGGGGAGGGCGCGCGCGATGGGGGCGGAGCGGCTGCTCATCGTGCTTGCCGACATGCCGCGCATCGACACGGTGACGATGGCGGCGGTGCTGTCGCGCGGGGGCGCGGCCTGTGTGACGGATGGCGCGCGGCGCATGCCCCCCGCGGCCTTCGATTCGGACAGGTTCGACACCCTTCTGGCCCTTGAGGGTGACAGGGGGGCGGGAAGCCTTCTGCAGACTATTCGCGGAGACGGGCTGATCGAGGTGGCGCCCCGGATGCTCCACGACATCGACCGTCCGGCCGATCTCTATGACTCCACAGGGCGCGAGTAGCCCGCCGGAGATGGAAACACGGCTTGCCTCGGGCAGGATTTCCAACGCCGTCGCGGAGAAACCGAGCCTTCTGCGGATCAGCCCTTTCCATCGGCGGGAGACAGGGCTCGTGCATTCTCACAGGCCGCTGCACAATTCCGAGGTCTCATGCCCTTGCTCTGGAAATCAGGAAATCTGCCCCGAATTGATCTTCAATGGGTAGATTTGCGGGCTGGATTTTTCTGAATCGCGAACGATCTCCGCTCCAGCGCAGACCTGGAAATCCCTTTTCAGCCTGCCCGGTCCGATACCTTCAGACGGTCCATGGGGGTGAAATGCGGGGTTGGCTCCCCCGGCTCACGTCCTGCAAAGGCGAGGCGCGGGGGAGGGCATCGACGAGCGTTCTCCCTGCTGCGGCGAGCGATACTCGCAGAAGCAGTGGGCGTCGCGGCCCGTTCCGTGAAGGGGGCCATCCGAAGCGGGAAAGTCATCCGGCGGATGGCCGCCCGCACGCATCGGATCGAGGGAGCACACTGCCCCCGTCGGCATGACAGACCTCGGGCAGAGGCGGCTGCACGTCCCTCTGGCTGCGCACGATGCTTGCCACGCCTGCTCCGATGAGAGGCGTGGCGTGTCTTCACTCCATTTCGACGAGGAGATCCTTGGCGTCGATCTGGTTGCCCGGGGCGACATGGACGGCCTTCACGACGGCTTCGCGGTCGGCGTGAAGGCCGGTTTCCATCTTCATCGCCTCGATGGTGAGGAGGAGATCTCCGGCCCGCACCTTCGCGCCGGGTTTCACCAGAACGGTAGCGATCGAGCCGGGCATGGGGGCACCGATATGGGCGGGATTGCCCTCGGCCGCCTTGGGGCGCGCGCCTGCCTTCGCCACGGCGGAGCGGTCGGCCACGCGGATCACGCGCGGCTGGCCGTTCAGCTCGAAGAACACCTTGACCTCGCCCTCGTCCGAGGTTTCGCCAACGGTCTGGAGGCGGATGTCCAGTGTCTTGCCGAGGTCGAGCGCGGCTTCCACGCTCTCGCCCGGTTCCATGCCGTAGAAGAAGGTGCGCGTCGGCAGCGCCCGCACCGGGCCATAGGTGCGATGACGCGCGCGGTAGTCGAGGAACACCTTGGGATACATCAGCCAGCCGGCGAAATCCTCGTCATCCACGTGTTCGCCGGGCAGGTCGGCCTCCAGCTTCGCCCGCGCCTCCGCCAGATCCACCGGGGCCATGCGCGCCCCGGGGCGTGTGGTGTCGGGCCGCTCGCCTTTCAGCACCTTGTTCAGAATGCCTTCCGGGAAACCGCCGGGCGGCTGGCCGAGGTTGCCCTTCATCATGTCAATGACGGAATCGGGGAAGGCCACGTCCACGGCCGGATCCTCCACCTGCGCCCGGCTGAGGCCCTGTGACACCATCATCAGCGCCATGTCCCCCACCACCTTGGACGAGGGGGTGACCTTCACGATGTCGCCGAACATCTGGTTGGCATCGGCATAGGCCTGCGCGATCTCCGGCCAGCGATCCTCCAGCCCGAGGGAGCGCGCCTGCGCCTTGAGGTTGGTGAACTGCCCGCCCGGCATCTCGTGCAGATAGACCTCGGAGGCGGGGGCCTGCATCCCGGCCTCGAAGGCGGCATACTGGGCGCGCACGCCTTCCCAGTAGTCGGAGAGCTGGCGGATCGCGGCGATGTCCAGCCCGGTGTCGCGCTCCGTATGGCGCAGCGCCTCCACGATGGAGCCGAGGCACGGTTGCGACGTGCCGCCCGAAAACGCATCCATGGCCGCGTCGATGATATCGGCCCCTGCCTCCGCCGCCGCCAGCACCGTGGCCCCGGCAATGCCGGAGGTGTCATGCGTGTGGAAGTGGATCGGCAGGCCGAGTTCCTCCTTCAGCGTGCGGATCAGCACCCGGGCGGCGGCGGGTTTCAGAAGCCCCGCCATATCCTTGATGCCGAGGATATGGGTGCCCGCGGCTTTCAGCTCATGGCCCATCTTCAGGTAGTATTGCAGATCATACTTGGACCGGTCCGGGTCCAGCAGGTCGCCGGTGTAGCAGATCGCGGCCTCGCAGATCTTGCCCGACTCCATCACCGCGTCCAGCGCCACGCGCATGTTCTCCACCCAGTTCAGGCTGTCGAACACGCGGAACACATCGACACCGGACTCCGCCGCCTGCCGCACGAAGGTCTGCACGACGTTGTCGGGATAGTTGGTATAACCCACCCCGTTGGAGGCGCGGAGCAGCATCTGGGTCAGGATATTGGGCATCCCCTCCCTGATGTCGCGCAGCCGCTGCCAGGGGCATTCCTGGAGGAAGCGGTAGGCCACGTCGAATGTCGCGCCGCCCCAACATTCCACGGAAAACAGCCCCGGCAGCAGATGCGCATAGGCCGGGGCCGCGCGCACCATGTCGATCGACCGCATCCGGGTGGCCAGCAGCGACTGATGCCCGTCGCGCATGGTCGTATCGGTGAGCAGGAGCCTCTTCTGCCCGGCGATCCAGTCCACCACCGCCTGCGGCCCCTGCTCGTCCAGCAGCGTCCGGGTGCCTGCGGGGGGCGGGTCCAGCGTCACGGACGGCGGCACCGGCGCCCGCACCTCGGCGGCGAGCGGGCCGCGCCCCTTGGTTTCGGGATGGCCGTTCACCGTCACGTCGGCGATGTAGGTGAGCAACCGCGTCGCCCGGTCCTGCCCGGTCTCGAACCGGAAGAGTTCGGGCGTCGTGTCGATGAACTTCGTGGTATAGGAGAGGCTCAGGAACGTCGGGTGTTTCAGCAGGTTCTCGACGAAGGCGATGTTGGTGGACACGCCCCGGATGCGGAATTCGCGGAGCGCCCGGTCCATCCGGGCAATGGCCTTCTCCGGCGTCTGGGCCCAGGCGGTGACCTTGACCAGCAGCGAATCGTAATAGCGCGTGACCACGGAACCGGCATAGGCCGTGCCGCCGTCCAGCCGGATGCCCATGCCCGTCGCGGTGCGATAGGCGGTGATGCGGCCGTAGTCGGGGATGAAGTTGTTCTGCGGATCCTCCGTCGTCACCCGGCATTGCAGCGCGTGGCCCTTGAGCTGCACATCGGCCTGCGTCGGCGCTCCGGTGGCCTCGGCCAGAGTCTCGCCCTCCGCGATGCGGATCTGGGCCTGCACGATGTCGATGCCGGTGACTTCCTCTGTCACGGTATGCTCGACCTGGACGCGGGGGTTCACCTCGATGAAGTAGAACTGCTCGCTGTCCATATCCATCAGGAACTCGACCGTTCCAGCGTTGCGATAGCCCACCGCCCGCCCGATCTTCAGCCCGAGTTCGCAGATCTCCGCCCGTTGCTCCGGCGTGAGGTAAGGGGCGGGCGCGCGTTCCACGACCTTCTGGTTGCGCCGCTGCACGGTGCAGTCGCGCTCATAAAGATGGTAGAGGCCGCCATGGTCGTCGCCGAGAAGCTGCACTTCCACATGGCGGGCGCGCAGGATCATCTTCTCCAGATAGCCCTCGCCGTTGCCGAAGGCGGCCTCGGCCTCGCGCCGGCCTTCGCGCACCTTGGCTTCCAGCTCATCGGGGCCGTTGATCGGGCGCATCCCGCGGCCGCCGCCGCCCCAGCTTGCCTTCAGCATCAGCGGATAGCCGACTTCCCCGGCCTCCGCCCGGATCGCCGCGAAATCATCGCCCAGCACTTCCGTGGCCGGGATCACCGGCACACCGGCCGCTATCGCCACCCGCCGCGCGCTCGCCTTGTCGCCGAGCGCGCGCATCGTCTCCGCCTTGGGTCCGATGAACACGATGCCCGCCGCGTCGCAGGCCTCCACGAAATCGGGGTTTTCCGAGAGCAGGCCATAGCCGGGATGGATCGCGTCCGCGCCAGACATCTTTGCCACGCGGATGATCTCCGAGATCGACAGATAGGCCGCAACCGGCCCCAGCCCCTCCCCGATCCGGTAAGCCTCGTCCGCCTTGAAGCGGTGGAGGCTCAGCTTGTCCTCCTCCGCATAGACTGCGACCGTCTGCTTGCCCAACTCGTTCGCCGCCCGCATCACACGGATCGCAATCTCGCCACGGTTCGCTATCAGTATCTTCCGGAAGTTTGGCATCTTCGCTCCCCGCAGCCCATTCCGAGTCAGACAGGCATAAACAGGAAGCGAAGGAGCGATCAATCAACCATTTATGCGGAGCAGCAGATTTTTGCTGCAACGCAGAAAATACTGTTATGTGAGATATGTCCGAAAGCTATCGATGACATCGACATAAAGCGTCCGCTTGAACGGCACGATGTAGGTCAACAGATCGTCCGCGCGCATCCAGCGCCATTGCGAGAATTCCGGGTGATCCTGCGCGATGTCCACCGCGCTGTCATCCCCGTGGAAGCGCATGAGATACCACTTCTGCCGCTGCCCGCGATACCGGCCTTTCCAGACCTTGCCCAGCAGTTCGGGCGGCAGATCGTAGCTCACCCAGCCGGTCTCCGCGATGATATCGACGAGGTCGGGGGAGATGCCCGTCTCCTCCTCCAGCTCCCGCAGGGCGGCGGCGCGAGGATCCTCTCCCTCGTCCAGCCCGCCTTGTGGCATCTGCCATGCGCCCGCCGTGTCGCGGCGCATCCCCGCCCAGACGAGGCCCGCCTGATTGAGCAGCATCACGCCCGCGCCGGGGCGGTAGGGCAGTTCCTTGGCCATGGTTCCTCCGTCCGTCAGGACCACCCGCATGAAGCCGGGCGGTCCGTCCGCGTGTCCTGTGCCGTGCAGCGCCGCCTTACTGCGGCAGTTCGAGCGCGGACAGCCCTTTCAGGATATCCACGGCATAGGCGAGCTGATAGTCCTCCGTCCGCAGTTTCGCGGCGAGCTCGGCCTGATGCTGCTCCTCCTGAAGCTGCTTGCGCTCGTCATCCGTCATGCTGTCGTTGGTGATCGCGCCGCGAAGGTCGGCTTCCGAGCGCATCCGCGCCGCCAGCGTGTTGGGCGTGCCCTCTTCCTCCGCTGCGGGTTTGGGCGGCGGCTGCTCCACCCAGATGTCGGGCGAGACGCCGAGGGACTGGATCGACCGGCCCGACGGCGTGTAGTAGCGCGCCGTGGTCAGCCGCATCGCCCCGTCGCCCTTGAGCGGGATCACGGTCTGCACCGAGCCCTTGCCGAAGGATTTGGTGCCGACGACCACCGCGCGGCGGTGATCCTGAAGCGCGCCCGCCACGATCTCCGATGCCGAGGCGGAGCCGCCGTTGATCAGCACCACCATCGGCTTTGCCCCGGTGATGTCGCCGGCGGTGGCGTTGTAACGCTCCCCGTCCTGCGGGTTGCGCCCGCGGGTTGAGACGATCTCCCCCGATTCTAGGAACGCATCCGACACCTTGATCGCCTGGGTGAGCAGACCGCCGGGGTTGTTGCGCAGATCGAGCACGACGCCTGACACCTTGTCCGCGCCGCCGGCCTCCTCCAGCATCTTCTTGTAGCCGTCCTCAAGGTTCTGGAACGTCTGGTCATTGAAGGTGGAGACGCGGAGCACAACCGTGGAGCCCTGCATGCGGGCGGTAACGGCGGTGAGCTTGATCGTGTCGCGGGTCAGCGTCACGTCGAACGGCTCGGGCTTGTCCTTGCGCACGACGGTGATGGTGATCTCCGACCCGATGGGGCCGCGCATCATGTCGACCGCCTGATCCAGCGTCAGGCCCATGACGGTGTCGCCATTCACATGGGTGATGTAGTCGCCGGACTGGATGCCCGCCTTGTCAGCCGGGCTGCCGTCCATGGGGGAGACGACCTTGACGAAGCCCTCCTCCTGGGTGACCTCTATGCCGAGGCCGCCGAATTCGCCCTTGGTCTGCACCTGCATGTCGCTGAAATCGTCGGGCGCGAGATAGCTGGAATGCGGATCGAGCGAGGTGAGCATCCCGTTGATCGCCGCCTGGATCAGCTTCGAGGTATCCACCGGCTCCACATACTGGGCGCGGATCCGCTCGAAGATGTCCCCGAAGAGATCGAGCTGCTGATAGACGGAAGCATTCTCCTTGGCTTCCTGCGCCACAAGCGGCCCTGCGACCTGCGTGGTGAGCAGCACCCCGGCAACCGTGCCGCCGAGCGCGGCCATCACGAACTTCTTCATGGAAACATCCTTGTCTCAGCGAACCACTCGGCGGGGTCCACGGGCGACCCCCCCTGCCTGACCTCAATGTAAAGCGTCTCCGGGGCCGTCGCGCCAGCGGCTTGTGCATCCGGGGGGGCATCGTTCACGACATTCTGTGCACCTGCGACATTTCGTGCGCGGCCGGCGATATCGGCGGAGAGTTCGGCAGTGCGGGTATCCTCGCCTCCCATCAGGCCCACGGGAGAGCCTGCGGGCACGACCTGCCCGATGCGGCCGTAGGCCTCTCCCAGCCCGGCCAGCACCATCAGATAGCCCGCCGCCGGTTCGAGGATCACCACGTTGCCATAGCCGTCGAGCGGGCCGATGTAGCGAATCGTCGCCGATGCGGGCGTCACCACCAGCGCGCGGGGCGGGGCGGCCACGATCATGCCGGGGCGGCTCACGCCCGCCGCGTCGGGCTCCCGGTAGCCGCGGAGCAGCTCGCCCGCCACCGGCAGCATGAGGTCGCCCTTGACCGAACCGAACGGCCCTTCGCCCGGGGTCACCTTCTCTCCGCCCGCAACGGCTTCGGCGAAGCTGTCGAGCGTATCGTGGCTCTCGATCAGCGCGCGGAGCACGGCGGGGTCTTCGGTGAAGCGCTGCGGCAGGTCACGCCGGTCGGAGATCGCCTGCGCCAGATCGGTGCGCGCGGTCTGCGCGGCGCCGAGGCCCTTTTCCAGCATCTCGGTGACCTGCTGCTGGAGGGCGCGCAACTCCCCCAGCTCCGCCAGTTCCTGCCGGAGCGTATGCGTCTCCGCCTCCAGCGCCGGGGCAATGTCGCCAAGGATCATCGCCGCCTGCGCCGCGCCGAGCGGACCGGCGGGATGCAGCACGCGGACCGGGGCGGGATCGCGGCTCATCCCCGTCATCACGCCCACCAGCCGGGAGACGCGCTCCCGCTTTCCGTTCAGGTCGGCGCGGATTTCCGCGTCCCGGTAGGTCACGCGGCGCAGCGCCTCCCGCGCGGCGGCCAGACCGTCCTCATAGGCGCGGATGGTGAGGGTGAGGGCCGCGACCCGGTCCTGCGCGCCGGTCGCGGTGTCCAGGCTGTCGATCGCCGCCGCGAGCGATGCCGCCGCCGAACGCGCGGCATCGGCCGGATCGTCCTGCGCCCTGAGCGGCGTGGCCAGACCGAGCGCGAGGAGCAGGGGCAGCGCGATCCGCCGCATGGCCGTCCCGGAACCGCTCATCGCCGCACGAGGCTTTCGCCGGTCATCTCCACCGGCTTCGGCAGGCCCATGAGGTCCAGCACCGTCGGCGCGAGATCGGCGAGCCTGCCCGGGGCCAGCGACACCCCCTCAGGTCCGCCATGAAGGATCACCGGAACGGGGTTCGTCGTATGGGCCGTATGCGGCCCGCCCGTCACGGGATCGACCATCGTTTCGCAGTTGCCATGGTCGGCGGTGACGATCAGCGCCCCGCCTGCGGCATCCACGGCGGCGATCACCCGGCCCAGCCCCCGGTCCACCGTCTCGCAGGCGGCGATGGCGGCGGAGAGGATGCCGGTATGTCCCACCATGTCCGGGTTGGCATAGTTCACCACGATGAGGTCGTAGCCCTCCCCGATCGCGGCGACGAGGTGATCGGTCACCTCATCCGCCGACATTTCGGGTTGCAGGTCGTAGGTCGCGACCTTGGGGGATTTCGCCATGTAGCGGTCCTCCCCCGTCATCGGGGCTTCCCTGCCGCCGTTCAGGAAGAAGGTGACATGGGGATATTTTTCCGTCTCCGCGATATGGAACTGCCGCAGCCCATGATCCGCCACCCAGGAGGCGAGCGTGTTCACGATGTCCCGCTTGGGGTAGGCAGTCGTCATGTAGGCGTTGTGGGCATCGGAATATTCCACCATCCCGAGCAGCGCCGACCAGTCGGGCCGCGGCCCGGTGTCGAAAGCGTCGAAGCCGGGCGCGCCGATGGCGGCCATGATCTCGCGCGTGCGGTCGGCCCGGAAATTCAGGGAGAAGAATCCGTCGCCATCCTGCGCGCCCGCATAGCCGCCGATGATCGTGGGCCGGATGAATTCGTCGGTTTCGCCCCGCGCTGCGGCTGCGGCCACGGCGGTCGCGGCATCCGGCGCGCGCTCGCCGCCGCCCCGCACGATGGTGTCATAGGCAAGGCCCACCCGCTCCCAGCGGTTGTCGCGATCCATGGCGTAGTAGCGGCCCGAAACCGTGGCGATCTCCGCCCCGGCGGGCAGCCGCGCCGCCAGATCGGCGATGAAGCCGGGGGCGGAGGTGGGCGCCACATCCCGCCCGTCGGTGATCGCGTGGACGAGCACGGCGAGCCCCGCCTCCGTCGCGGCACGGGCCGCGGCCAGCACATGTTCGATGTGACCATGCACGCCGCCGTCGGAGATGACGCCCATCAGATGCACCCGCCCGTTTGCCGCCCCCACACGCGCGAGGAAAGTGCGGAGGGCCTCATTGGCGAAGAAGCTGCCATCCTCGATGGCGAGGTCGATCTGTCCCAGATCCATCGCCACCACGCGGCCGGCGCCGATATTGGTGTGTCCGACCTCCGAATTGCCCATCTGCCCCGTCGGCAGGCCCACGTCCGGGCCGTGAGTGATAAGCGTCGCATGCGGAGAGCCGGTCCACAGCCTGTCGAAATTCGGCGTGGCGGCCAGCGCCGGGGCATTCGCCTCCCGCTCCTCCCGCAATCCCCAACCGTCGAGAATGCAGAGAACCACGGGCTTTATCGACGGCATGAAGGGCTCCTTGGCTGGCAAAGGCGGATGGCAACGGCCGGGTCGCAGGCGTTCTACGCTCCGCCGCTGCGCAAGGCAACTCCGCCGCCCTTCGGTGACGGTTTCGTGCGGGGGCCGCTGTCAGTGGTCCGGTGGTCAGCGGTCCGGCGGTCGGCGCGCCGGGGGCGGCGCCTGACCGGGCGGGGCGGAGTGCGGGGGGATTTCAGGCGCGTTGGTTCAGGCGCGGTGGTAAGGGGTTCCGGCCACGATGGTCGCGGCGCGGTAGAGCTGTTCGGCCAGCATCACCCGGACGAGCATATGCGGCCAGACCATCGTGCCCAGCGAGAGGGCGGCGTCGGCCCGGTCACGGAAGGCGGGAGACAACCCGTCCGCCCCGCCGATCACGAAGGCCACATCGCGCCCCTGATCGCGCCAGCGGACAAGCATCGCTGCGAAATCGGGGGAGGAGGGCATCTGCCCCCGCTCGTCCATCACGACGGTCAGGGCACCGGCGGGCAGGCTGCGTTGCAGAAGCTCCGCCTCCGCGGCCATGCCACCGCCTTTGCGGTCCTCAACCTCCGCGACTGTCGCGGGGCCAAGGCCGTGCGGACGACCCGTCCGGTCGAAACGCGCGAGATAATCCGACACAAGCTCCGCCTCCGGGCCGCTTCGAAGCCGGCCCACGGCGCAAATCTGCACTTTCACGGCGCGTCATATCTCCCGGCACCGCAGATGCGGCACCCCTCGGCCAAATCGTTCTCACCGTCGTCGGCCAGAGACTCCGTCGTCGAGGCTCCCGCAGGTCGCCGGCAGAACGTCAAGGCAGGTCGATGGCTCAGGCGGCGCGGGGGCCGGTGGGCATCCACATCTTCTCGAGCTGATAGAACTCGCGCACTTCCGGGCGGAAGACGTGAACGATGACATCGGCCGCGTCGATCAGCACCCAGTCGCCCTGTTCCTTGCCTTCGATCTTGCAGGAGCGACCGTAGTCCTCCTTCAGACGCTCGACGAGCTTGTCGGCGATGGCGGCCACCTGACGCGACGACCGGCCGGAGCAGATCACCATGTAATCGGCGACTGACGACCGGCCCCTGAGGTCGATCGTCACGATCTCCTCGGCCTTGTCGTCATCCAGCGAGGCGACGATGCGGGACAGGAGCTCCTCACTGGAGGGCTCTGCGATGGTCCCTTCGGGTGCGGCGCTCAAGGCCGTGGCTCCCGGAGCGGTCTTGGCGCCGACCGCGGGCGATATGTACGACAGGACATTGTCCTCCTTATCTGCGCGCCCGATCCTCCCCGGCGCCGGGACGCTTATCCATTTAACACTTCGACGGCGATTTCTCAATGCACAGCGGCCCCGGATTCGTGCCGCCGCCGCCGCGATTTTCCTTCTCCCGCGCAGAAGTGATGACCTCCCGACGGGCGGGGGTGACGGCGGAGCGCGGCTGGGGCATGGTGCATGGCGGCATCCGGGGGGCAGCATGCGCGACGCCCTGCCGGAAAGCCGCTGACAAACCCCTGCCGGAGACCCTCCATGGATACGCTCACCACCCTTCCGCTCACCCGCATCGACGGCAGCCCCGACACGCTTGGCGCCCATGCCGGCAAGGTGCTCCTCATCGTCAATGTCGCGTCGAAATGCGGCCTCACCCCGCAATATGCCGGGCTGGAGGCGCTCTACGAGGGCAAGAAGGATCAGGGCTTCGAGGTGCTGGGCTTCCCCGCGAACGACTTTCTGGGTCAGGAGCCGGGGTCGGACAGCGAGATCGCTGAGTTCTGCTCCCTCACCTATGACGTGAGCTTTCCCATGTTCTCCAAGATCTCCGTGGCCGGCGCGGATCGCCACCCGCTCTATACCGCGCTGACCGGAGCGATCCCGGAGGCGGAGGGCGAGGGACCCTGGCGCGCCCGGCTGGAGGGCAAGGGGATCGCCATGAACCCCCGGCCCGAGGTGCAGTGGAACTTCGAGAAATTCCTCATTTCCCGCGATGGCGAGGTGGTCGCCCGCTTTGCCCCCGATATTCCGGCGGACGATGCCCGCATCGTCGCGGCGATCGACGCGGAGCTGGCGAAGGGCTGATCCGGTTCCGCAGGGCGTTTCGACAGGGCGTTTCGACAGAGCGGCTCGGGGGAGGTCATCCCTCCCGGCGGAGCTGCCCGTGACTGTCACCGAAGCGCTCCCGGTCCATCCAGTCCCGCAGATGCGCGCAATAAACTTGCCCGTTGCGCGCATCTGTCATCCGGTTGTTGCGCCGTGCGGCGGTGGGTGCTTGCCTGCCGCCGGAAATGCGGCTATGAGAGCGGCCATGAGAGGCTTCGTCTATTTCAATATCCACGACCGCGCACGGCTTCCGGGCCGTTTCTTCGGCGTGGAGCATTCGATCCTCGGGCGACTTTGATCGCGCGGGCGGCGCCGTCACGCGTCCGCCCCATGCGCCTTGCGACACCCTTCCGAAAAGCCGCGCGCATTGCCGCGCAACAGCCATTCCGAACGGAGTGAATTCCGATGTCAGCCGACACCGTCAGCCGCGGTCCCCGCACGCTTTATGACAAGATCTGGGACGATCACGTCGTCCACCAGTCCGAAGACGGCACCTGCCTTCTCTATATCGACCGGCACCTCGTGCATGAGGTGACCTCGCCGCAAGCCTTCGAGGGGCTGCGGATGACGGGCCGCAAGGTTCGCGCGCCCGAAAAGACCATCGCCGTGCCCGATCACAACGTTCCCACCACCTGGGACCGTGAGAAGGGCATCGACAACGAGGAATCCCGCATTCAGGTCGATGCGCTGGACAAGAACGCCCGCGATTTCGGCGTGGTCTATTATCCGGTGAACGACATCCGGCAGGGGATCGTGCATATCGTCGGGCCGGAGCAGGGCTGGACGCTGCCCGGCATGACTGTCGTCTGCGGCGACAGCCATACCGCGACGCACGGGGCCTTCGGCGCGCTGGCGCACGGGATCGGCACGTCGGAGGTGGAGCATGTGCTGGCCACCCAGACACTGATCCAGAAGAAGTCGAAGAACATGAAGGTGGAGATCACCGGGAGCCTCCGCCCCGGCGTGACCGCCAAGGACATCACGCTCTCCGTCATCGGCGCCACCGGTACGGCCGGCGGCACCGGATATGTCATAGAATATTGCGGTCAGGCGATTCGCGAACTGTCGATGGAAGGCCGGATGACCGTCTGCAACATGGCGATCGAGGGCGGCGCACGCGCGGGCCTCATCGCGCCGGACGAGACGACCTTCGCCTATGTCATGGGCCGGCCGCATGCGCCCAAGGGCGCGGCGTGGGAGGCAGCGGTCGCCTACTGGAAGACGCTCTTCACGGATGAGGGCGCGCATTACGACAAGGTGGTCACGCTCCGCGGAGAGGATATCGCTCCCGTCGTCACCTGGGGCACCAGCCCGGAGGACGTGCTGCCGATCACCGGCATCGTGCCGAACCCGGAGGATTTCCCGGGCGCAAAGGCGGAAGCCGCGCGGCGGAGCCTCGACTACATGGGTCTGACGCCCGGAACCCCGTTGTCGGAGATCCCGATCGACGCCGTGTTCATCGGCTCCTGCACCAATGGCCGGATCGAGGATCTGCGCGCCGCCGCCGCCGTGCTGAAGGGACGCAAGCTCGCCTCCGGCGTGCGGGGCATGGTGGTGCCGGGATCGGGTCTCGTGCGGTTGCAGGCGGAGGAGGAGGGGCTGGCCGACATCTTCCGCGCGGCGGGCTTCGAATGGCGGCTGGCGGGGTGCTCCATGTGCCTCGGCATGAATCCCGATCAGCTCGCCCCCGGTGAGCGTTGCGCGGGCACGTCCAACCGCAACTTCGAGGGCCGCATGGGCCGCGGCGGACGCACACACCTGATGAGTCCCGCCATGGCGGCCGCCGCAGGCATCGCGGGCCATCTGGTGGATGTGCGCGAACTGACCGGCGAAAGGGAGACTGCCTGATGGACCGCTTCACCACGCTGACCGGGGTCGCCGCGCCGATGCCGCTGGTCAATATCGACACCGACATGATCATCCCGAAGCAGTTCCTCAAGACGATCAAGCGGACGGGGCTGGGCAAGAACCTGTTCGACGAGATGCGCTATGAGGCCGACGGGTCGGAGAAGCCGGATTTCGTGCTGAACCAGCCCGCCTATCGCAATGCGGAGATCATCGTCGCGGGCGACAACTTCGGCTGTGGCTCCTCACGCGAGCATGCTCCGTGGGCGCTTCTGGATTTCGGCATCCGCTGCGTGGTCTCCACCAGCTTTGCCGACATCTTCTACAACAACTGCTTCAAGAACGGCATCCTGCCGATCGCGCTTCCGCAGGAGCAGGTGGATCGGCTGATGGATGATGCCCGTCGCGGCTCCAACGCGCGGATCACGGTGGATCTGGAGGCGCAGACCGTATCCGCCTCCGATGGAGAGGTGTTCCACTTCGAGATCGACCCGTTTCGCAAGCACTGCCTGCTGAACGGTCTCGACGACATCGGGCTGACGCTGGAGAACGCGGGCGACATCGACGCCTATGAGGCCAAGACCCGCATGTCCCGCCCCTGGGCCTGACCGGCTCGCGGGCTGCCGGAGAGCCCGTCAATGGTCCGGGCGGCGGGACACCTGGCCGGATCCCCGTGCCGGGGACGGGATTTCCGGCCGCCGGGGGTGTTAACTCGGGACGTTTCGGGCGCGTGTTAACCGCGTCTTAGGGAAGTCGTGACATCCTGCAGGGATGCGGCGGCTTCTTTTCCTTCTGCTCCTCGTCACACCCGCCTATGCGGGTGACCGGCTGCGGCTTGCGCAATATACGACCGAACTCACCCGTGACGGGCCGGGCCTGCTGTATCGTGACCTGCTGAAACCGGGCGCGCCGGGGGTGGAAACCGCGGTGCGCCGGATCGTGGCGGCGGGGGCGGATGTGCTGCTGCTGTGCGGCATCGACTGGGACCACGACGGGCTGGCGCTCGACGCCCTTGCGGATCGGGTGCGGGCGGCGGGCCTCGACTATCCGCATCGGCTGGCGCTCCGGCCGAACACCGGCATGGCGACGGGGCTGGATCTCGATGGCGACGGGCGTCTGGGCGGGCCGGCCGACGCGCAGGGGTTCGGGAATTTCAGCGGGGAGAAGGGAATGGCCCTGCTGTCCCGCCTGCCCATCGCGCGGGAGGAGATCGTCGATCACAGCGCGATGCTCTGGCGCGACTTTCCCGGTAACCTTTCCCCCCTGACCGGCCCGGCGGCGGCGGCGCAAAGGCTCTCCACCACCGGGCATTGGCAGGTGCCCCTTCTGTGGGGGACCGGGCGGGTGACGCTGCTGACCTGGTGTGCGGGGCCGCCAGCCTTCGGCGGGGAGACGAGCCTGCGCCGCAATCACGACGAAACAGCGATCTGGGGTGCACTGCTGGACGGACGTCTTGGTCCGCCGCCTTCCGCGCCCTTCGTGCTGATGGGGGACGCCAACCTGGATCCCGAAGGCGGCGATGGCATGCGGCAGGGCATGGCGCGCCTTCTGGCCGATCCCCGTCTGACCGATCCCCGCCCTGCCGATCCCGAGGGAGGCAGGGCGACGGCAGACTGGACCGTGCTCCGCTCCGGCAAGCCGGGGCCCGGCCGGTTGCGTGTGGACTATGTCCTGCCCTCCCGCGATCTGACGCTTCTCTCCGCCGCTCTGCTCCCGCCGGAGGGGGAGGATCGCCATGCCGTCGTGGTGCTGGATGTGGTGCTCCCCTCGTCGCGCGTGGAGGCAGCGCATGCAACAGTCCCGCAGCACTCCGGCGATCCGCTTCCGTCGCCGCAGGCGGAGCGAGCGACTGCCCGCGGGCCGGGATCGGACGTCCCGACGCCTCCCGCAGAGACGGCCGGCGGCATGCGGGACGAGCCGGTTCGGCGGGAATCAGCGGCCCCGTTCTGATCCACGCCGCTTGACCGGCGGAGGGACGAAGGCTAGGCCATCCCGGCGCATTAGGAGGAATTGTCCATGTCTAACCCGTCGCTTCTCATCCTGCCCGGCGATGGCATCGGCCCCGAAGTGATGACCGAGGTCCGCAAGGTCATCGACTGGTTTGCCGGTCAGGGCCTTGTCTTCGACATTCATGAGGGTCTTGTCGGCGGCTGTTCCTATGACGCGCATGGCACGCCGCTCACGGACGAGACGATGGAACTGGCGCAATCGGTGGATGCGGTGCTGCTCGGTGCAGTGGGCGGGCCGAAATACGATGTGCTGGACTTTTCGGTGAAGCCGGAGCGGGGGCTGCTGCGCCTCCGCAAGGAGATGGACCTCTACGCGAACCTCCGGCCTGCACAGTGCTTCGACGCGCTGGCCGATTTCTCCTCGCTCAAGCGCGAGGTGGTGGCCGGGCTCGACATCATGATCGTGCGGGAGTTGACCTCGGGCGTCTATTTCGGCGAGCCGCGCGGCATCTTCATCGAAGGCAATGAGCGGGTGGGCATCAACACCCAGCGCTATACGGAATCCGAGATCGCCCGCGTTGCCCGCTCCGCTTTCGAGCTGGCGCGGCGGCGCAACAACAAGGTCTGCTCGATGGAGAAGGCCAATGTGATGGAATCCGGCGTTCTGTGGCGTGAAGTCGTCCAGAAGGTCCACGACGACGAATACCCTGACGTGGAGCTGACGCATATGTATGCCGATGCCGGTGCCATGCAGCTCACCCGCTGGCCGAGGCAGTTCGACGTCATCGTGACGGACAACCTCTTCGGCGATCTGCTATCCGATCTCGCCGCGATGCTGACCGGCTCCCTCGGCATGCTGCCCTCCGCGAGCCTCGGTGCGCCGATGGCCAACGGGCGGCCGAAGGCGCTCTATGAGCCGGTGCACGGCTCTGCGCCGGATATCGCGGGGCAGGGCAAGGCCAACCCGATCGCCTGCATCCTCTCCTTCGCCATGGCGCTGCGTTACTCCTTCGACCGTGGTGCGGAGGCCGACCGGCTGGAGCGCGCGGTGGAGAAGGTGCTGGCCGATGGCGACCGGACGGCTGATCTGATGCAGGCGGGCGACCGTGCGCCGCTCAGCACCTCGCAGATGGGCGATGCCATCGTCCGGGCGCTGGCGGAGGTCTGACCGGCTTCCCCGGAGCGCCTGCCGCGGCATGACCCATGGCATGTCGCGCGCCCTCCTGCACGTAGGAGGGGGGGCCGCGTGCCGGCGGCCCCCGCAGGCGTGTCCGACATCGCCTTGGCGGCCGCGGCATCACCCCGCGGTCCATCCCGCGTGCACCCCACCGCGCAGCGCCTGCCCGCGATGGTCGGGGGCCGACCGTTTTGTCATGCACCCGTATCCGCCGGTGAGGGGGGCGATCACGCGGGCGGCAAGTCCCGACGCACGGGCGGGGACTTGCCGCTGATATTGGCGTACGGCGGAGAGGCAGTGGATGTCCCCGCACGTGCATCGGGACTCGCGTCGGCATCCGGCCGGGTGCCGCTCATAATCCACAGCGGTCGTTTTCCATATCCGCACATCATGTCGCACTTGACCGGTGAGACGCCACATGGTCTGGCTCCGCCATGGCGAAACCCGCAAAGACCGCCCGTTCGAAGGCCGCTTCAGCCCCCGCGCGCGTCCGCCTCGCGCCCGGCCGGAAGGACATGGCCCGCTGGGCGATCCGCGGGGGGATCGGGCTGGTGGCCGTGCTGCTCGCCGCCGTGCTGTTCTTCTCGCTCTTCAACCCGCCCACAACCATCTACATGGCTGCAGAATCCCGTAGGCTCGGCGGGGTTGAGCAGGAATGGGTGGATTTCGAGAACGTGGCCCCCGTAATGGCCCGCTCCATCGTCGCGGCGGAGGATGCGAATTTCTGCCTGCACTGGGGCTTCGACATGGGTGAGATAAGGCGTGCCATTGATGCGGGCGGCCAGCGTGGCGCCTCCACCATCAGCCAGCAGACGGTGAAGAACGTCTATCTCTGGCAGGGTCGTTCCTGGCCGCGCAAGGCATTGGAGGCTGTGCTGACGCCCTTGGTGGAGACGTTCTGGTCCAAGCGGCGGATCCTTGAGGTCTACATGAACGTGGCAGAATTCGGTGAGGGGGTCTTTGGCGTTCAGGCGGCGGCGCAGCACTACTACAATGTCGATGCCGCCCGGCTCACGCCGCCGCAGGCCGCGCGGCTGGCCGCGATTCTGCCGGACCCTAAGGGACGTGACCCGCGTCGGCCGACGGCTTTCGTCCAGCGTCGGGGGGCCGCGATTCAGGACGGGGCGCAGACGATACGCGCCGACGGACGCGCAAACTGTTTCACCGGCTGAGGCGGCTTTCCCTTCGGACGGGATTGAAATTCCCCGCCGCGGGCGCGATGAAAGGCCATTCCGCCCGATACCCATGAAGCGCGAGACGACGCAGCGATGAACAGGCTCTTTCACTTCCCCCTCTCTCCCTTCTCCCGCAAGGTCCGGCTCACGCTCGCGGAGAAGAGGATCGAGGTCGAACTGGTGGAGGAGCGTTACTGGGAGCCGAACCAGGATTTCCTGCGCCGCAACCCAGCCGGCAAGGTGCCAGTCCTGCGTCTCAACAACCGCGTCCTGTCCGAAAGTCAGGCGATTTGCGAATATCTGGAGGAGACGGTGCCGAACCCGCCGCTGTTTCCCAGAAGTCCCGACGAACGGTTCGAGGTGCGCCGCCTCTGCGCCTGGTTCGACGACAAGTTCCACCATGAGGTCACGTCCAAGCTACTCTATGAGCGGGTGAACAAGAAGATCATGGGTCTCGGCTATCCCGACAGCAAGAACGTCAAGTCGGGCGCGCAGAAGATCAAGTATCATCTCGACTACATGGGCTGGCTGCTCGATCAACGCCGCTGGCTGGCGGGAGACGTGATGACGCTGGCGGATTTCGCCGCTGCGGCGCATCTGTCCTGCCTCGACTACATCTCCGACGTGGACTGGAACCGGGCCGCCAACGTGCGGGACTGGTATGCCAAGATCAAGTCGCGCCCCTCCTTCCGGTCGCTGCTGGCCGATCAGGTGCCGGGCTTCCCGCCCCCCAGGCACTATGCCGATCTCGACTTCTGACCTGAAGGCCCGCCTGGTCGCCCAGGCGCTGGCGGAGGGGTTCTCCGCCGCGCGACTTTGCCGTCCGACGGATATTCCCGAAGTGCCGGAGCGCTATCGTGCCTTTCTGGATGCCGGGTTTCACGGCCAGATGGACTGGCTCGCGGAACGGGTGCCCTGGCGGACCGATCCGGCCGCGCTCTGGCCGGAGGCGCGCTCCGTCATCATGTTGGCCGAGAGCTATACGCCCGAGGAGAACCCCATGGCCGCCGTCGCGCGGCGGGACAGGGGGGCGATCTCCGTCTATGCGCGGGGCAAGGATTATCACGATCTGGTGAAGAAGCGGCTGAAGCGGCTCGCCCGGTGGCTGATCGCCGAGGGCGGCGGCGAGGTGAAGGTATTCGTCGATACCGCTCCGGTGCCGGAGAAGCCGCTGGCGCAGGCGGCGGGGCTGGGCTGGCAGGGCAAGCATACCAACCTCGTCAGCCGCGAGATGGGCAACTGGTTCTTTCTGGGGGCGATCTTCACCACGCTGGACCTGCCGGTGGACGGGGCGGAGGAGGACCACTGCGGCTCCTGCACGCGCTGCCAGACCGCCTGTCCGACCGACGCCTTTCCTGCGCCCTATCAGCTGGATGCCCGCCGCTGCATCTCCTACCTGACCATCGAGCATCATGGGCCGGTGGAGGAGTCGCTGCGGCAGCGGATGGGCAATCGCATCTATGGCTGCGACGACTGTCTGGCGGCCTGCCCGTGGAACAAGTTCGCCGTCGAGGCGCGGGAGACGCGCTATGCCGCGCGCGAGGATCTGGTGTCGCCGCCGCTGGCGGAGCTGGCGCTGTTGGACGATGCCGCCTTTCGCGCCCGATTCTCCGGCAGTCCGATCAAGCGGATCGGACGCAACCGATTTGTGCGCAACGTGCTCTACGCAATTGGAAATTCCGCCGAGAGCCGCCTGATGCCTTCGGCGATGGCGCTCTGCTCCGACCCCGATCCGGTGGTCGCGGAGGCGGCGGAATGGGCCGTGAACCGCCTGTCCATGCAGCGGGATCAGTGACTTTCCGCCACCGGGGCAGACAAAAGGCCGCATCGGCCCTATATTCGCCTCTCCAGGAGGAGAAGGCGCATGACAAAACATATCACCGACCGCCGCGAACCCGGCGAGACCGGGCGGCTGGAAAAATTCGCCGCCTTGGCGCGTGAGCAGGGCGAAGGGCCGCATCCTGCCAGCCTCGAACTGATGAAGCGCACCGGCGCGAAATCCCCCGAAGCCGATGCCCGGGTGGCCCAGTACACGCGTATCGAGCGCGGTCGCGAAGCCTGATCGTCGCAAAGCGGGGCTGACGCGGCGTCCTTGGGGGCTTGTCCCGGCCCGGAAAAGAGCGGGGCGGCCCGTGCGGCACCGCCCCGTCTTTGCTGATCACACCGGGCAGGTCAGGCGCGCACGTGCTTCTCGTAGGTGGAGGCGATGTCGCGGGTAAGGGCGCCCACCTCGAAGTTGTAGTCGCCGATCTGGCCCACAGGGGTCACTTCCGCCGCCGTGCCGGTCAGGAAACACTGCTCGAACCCTTCAAGCTCCGCGGGCAGGATATGGCGTTCGTGCACCTTGATCTGGTTGTCGCGGAGCAGGCCGATCACCGTCTGGCGCGTGATGCCGTTCAGGAAGCAGTCGGCCAGCGGGGTATGCACCTCGCCATCCTTGACGAAGAAGATGTTCGCCCCGGTCGCTTCGGCCACATAGCCGCGATAGTCGAAGAACAGCGCGTCGGAGCAGCCCTTGGCCTGCGCCGCATGTTTCGACATCGTGCAGATCATGTAAAGCCCCGCCGCCTTGGCCTCCGCCGGGATGGTTTCGGGCGAGGGGCGCTTCCATTCGGAGATGTCGAGCTTTGCGCCCTTCATCTTGGCGTCGCCGTAATAGGCGCCCCACCCCCAGGTCGCGATCGCGAGCCGCACCGGATTGCCGATGGCGGAAACGCCCATCTCGTCACCCGCGCCGCGGAAGGCAAGCGCGCGGACATAGCCGTCCGTCAGCCCGTTGGCTTTGAGGACCGCGTCCTTCGCCGCGTCGATTTCCTCGACGGTGAAGGGAATTTCCATGTCGAGCAGGTTGGCCGAGCGGTGGAGCCGCTGGGAATGTTCGGTGCCTTTGAAAATCTTGCCGTTGTAGCACCGCTCACCCTCAAATACCGCGGAGGCGTAGTGCAGCGCGTGGGTCAGCACATGCACCTGCGCATCCCGCCACTCCACCAGTTTGCCATCCATCCAGATCTTGCCATCGCGGTCTTCGTACGAGCCGGCCATCGGGCCATTCCTTTCGTGTTTCCCCGCCTCGGGGATTTCCTTGGCGAATCTTGCGCGCCTATTTCTCCATATTGAAGAATGTTGCGCGCAAGCCCGGCGGAGCTATCAATTGATTCTTGGAAAGTCAACATGTCTGACGTAAACACGGTGTCCAGACGCAATGGAGCAAGGGAGTCCGGGTTGGCGGAAGGTATCGGCGCATCGCCCGTGCAGGGCGAGGGACTGCTGTTTCTGACGGATGAACAGCTTCGCAAGGGCATCGAGGCGATGTTCTTCGCCTACCGTGGATTTACCGCGGACCCTGACCGGATTCTGGAGCAATACGATTATGGCCGCGCCCATCATCGGGCGCTGCACTTCATTCACCGCTGCCCGGGCACCACGGTCAACAACCTGCTCGCGATCCTCGGCGTGACCAAGCAATCGCTGAACCGTGTCCTGCGGGCGCTGGTGGAGGACGGGCTGGTCGAAAGCCGGGTCGGACGGAACGACAAGCGGGAGCGGCACCTTTACCTGACCGAGCGCGGCACCGTGCTGGAACGCGACCTGTCCGAAGCGCAGCGGGCACGGATGCGCGCGGCCTACCGGGCGGCGGGACCGGAGGCGGTGGCCGGGTTCCGGCAGGTGCTGGAGGCGATGATGGACCCGGAGATGCGCCGGCTCTATGGCGGATTGAAGGAGCAGGGATCGTGACGGAGATTTCCGCGCCGCATCTGCTGATCGTCGATGACGACCAGCGGATCCGCGGCCTTTTGCAAAAATTCCTGATACGGAATGGATTTCTGGTGTCCACCGCGCGGGATGCGGGGCAGGCGCGGCGGCTGCTCGCGGGGCTGGAGTTCGACCTGCTGGTGCTCGACGTGATGATGCCGGGCGAGGACGGGATCAGCCTGACGCAAGCGCTCAGGGAAGATCTCGATACGCCGATCCTGCTGCTGACCGCGAAGGGGGAGGCGGATGATCGCATCAAGGGGCTGGAGGCGGGGGCGGACGACTATCTGACGAAACCCTTCGAGCCGCGGGAGCTTCTGCTGCGCATCAACGCGATCCTGCGCCGGGTGCCTGCCGCCCGCCCGGAGCAGGCCGGCCCGAAGGTCATTCAGCTTGGTCCCGTCCGCTATGACGTGGAACGGGGCGAGATGTGGCGCGGACCGGAGCATGTACGGCTGACGGCGACCGAGGTCGCGCTGATGCGCATTTTCGCGGCCAATCCGGGCGAGGCGCTGACGCGCGAGAAGCTGGTGGAGGATCTGGGGCGCGACAAGGGGCAGGCGCAGGAACGCGCGGTCGATGTGCAGATCACCCGCCTCCGCCGCAAGATCGAGGAGGATCCGCGTCAGCCACGCTACCTGCAGACCGTGCGAGGCGAAGGCTACATGCTGGCGCCCGACTGAGCTGACGTGAACTTGACCGGGCCTGACTGTGCCCGACGGGCACCTGACAAGGCATCTGGCGGGACGGAAAGCGCCTGGCGGGACGGAAAACCGGGGGCATCGAACCCCCGGCTTTCCGGCTGCCGCGGGACATCGGCGGGGTATTGGAGGGACGGATCCCGCGGCGGGGCGGCTCGACTCCGGCGCAGCCTTGTGCTTTCAGGGGCGCGAACCAAGGAGACCGCGCCATGACGCAGCCCGTGACGGAGCTGAGCTTCGAGGAAGCGCTGAAGGAACTGGAGCAGGTGGTGAGCCAGCTCGAACGGGGGGAGGTGGCGCTGGAGGCGTCCATCGCCCTTTATGAACGCGGCAACGCGCTGCGCCAGCATTGCGAGACAAAGCTGCGCGCGGCGGAGGAGCGGGTCGAGCAGATCACGCTCCAGAACGGTCAGCCGACGGGAACGCGGCCGGCCGAAGGACTCTGACACCGATGTTCGAGGAGGCGCTGCGCGCGGCAGCCGGACGGGTGGAGGCACGGCTTCAGGCCGCGCTCTTTCCCATGGGCGATCTGCCGGTGATCGAGGCGATGCGGTATGCGATCAGCGGCGGCAAGCGCTTGCGGGCCTTTCTGGTCATGGAGGGCGCCCGGCTGCACGGCATTCCGCCCGAACAGTCCGTCCATGCGGCGGCGGCGGTCGAGGCGGTCCATGCCTATTCGCTCGTCCATGACGATCTGCCCGCGATGGATGACGACGACCTGCGCCGGGGCCAGCCGACCGTGCATGTGAAATGGGACGAGGCGACGGCGATCCTTGCGGGCGACGCCTTGCAGACGCTGGCCTTCGATATTCTCTCGCGCCCGGAGACGGCACCGGCTGCGGATATCCGGCTCCGGCTCATCGCGGGGCTGGCGCGGGCGGCGGGCGCGGAGGGCATGGTGCTGGGGCAGGCGCAGGACATCGCGGCGGAGACCGCGGCCCGCCCGCTGACGCTGGAGGAGATCACCATCCTTCAGGCCAACAAGACGGGCGCGCTGATCCGCTGGTCGGCGGAGGCCGGGCCGCTGCTGGCGGGCGCGGATCCGCAGCCGATGCGCGCCTATGCCGACGCGCTGGGTCTCGCCTTTCAGATCGCGGACGACATTCTGGATGCGGAGGGCGACCCGGCAAAGGCCGGCAAGCGGCTGCGCAAGGATGCGGAGGCGGGCAAGGCCACCTTCGTGTCGCTTCTGGGGCTCGACGGTGCGCGGAAACGTGCCATCTCGCTTGTGGAGGAGGCGTGCGCGGCGCTCACCCCCTATGGGGACGGGGCGGAACGGTTGCGTGACACCGCCCGTTTCGTTATCGCCCGGGAGATGTAGGGAGGCCCCGATGAGCCACAGACCCGTGACGCCGCATCTGGACCGGGTGCGGCTGCCCGCCGACCTGAAAGGGCTGACCGACCGTGAGCTGTCCGCCGTGGCGGATGAGCTGCGCGCCGAAACCATTTCCGCGGTGTCGGAAACCGGGGGGCATCTGGGCGCGGGGCTGGGTGTTGTGGAACTGACCGTCGCGCTCCATGCCGTGTTCGACGCGCCGCGCGACAAGATCATCTGGGATGTCTCCCACCAGTCCTATCCGCACAAGATCCTCACCGGGCGGCGGGAGCGGATCCGCACGCTTCGCCAGAAGGACGGGCTGTCGGGCTTCACCAAGCGGTCCGAAAGCGCCTACGATCCTTTCGGAGCGGCGCATTCCTCCACCTCCATCTCCGCCGCTCTGGGGTTTGCCGTGGCGCGCGATCTGGGCGCGGAGGGGGTGGGCGATGCGGTCGCCATCATCGGCGACGGCTCCATGTCAGCGGGCATGGCCTTCGAGGCGATGAACAACGCAGGCCATCTGGGCAAGCGGCTGTTCGTGGTGCTGAACGACAACGACATGTCCATCGCGCCGCCCGTCGGGGCGCTGTCTTCCTACCTCGCGCGGCTTTATGCGGGCGAGCCGTTTCAGGAACTGAAGGCGGCAGCGCGGGGCGCCGTGCGCTTCCTTCCGCCACCGATGCAGGAAGGCGCGCGCCGCGCCAAGGAAATGCTCAAGGGTATGACCGTGGGCGGTACGCTCTTCGAGGAACTGGGTTTCTCCTATATCGGGCCGATCGACGGGCATGACATGGAGCAGCTTCTGGCCGTGCTGCGCACCGCGAAGGCGCGGGCGCGGGGGCCGGTGCTGATCCACGCGATCACCCGCAAGGGCAAGGGCTATGCCCCCGCCGAGGCCGCTCTCGACAAGGGCCATGCCACGGCGAAGTTCGACGTGCTCACCGGCAAGCAGGCAAAGACCCCGAGCAATGCGCCGAGCTACACCAGCGTTTTCGCAAAGGCGCTGGTGGCGGAAGCGGAGCGCGACGACAGGATCGTCGCCGTCACCGCCGCCATGCCGGACGGCACGGGGCTGAACCTGTTCGCCGAACGGTTCCCGAAGCGCTGTTTTGACGTGGGTATCGCGGAACAACATGCCGTGACCTTTGCCGCCGGGCTGGCGGCGGGCGGGATGAAGCCGTTCTGCGCGCTCTATTCCACCTTTCTGCAGCGGGGCTACGATCAGGTCGTGCATGACGTGGCCATTCAGCGTCTGCCCGTCCGTTTCGCCATCGACAGAGCGGGGCTGGTGGGGGCGGACGGAGCAACGCATGCCGGCTCCTTCGATATCGCCTTTCTCGCCAACCTGCCCGGCATGGTGGTGATGGCCGCCGCGGACGAGGCGGAGCTTGTCCACATGGTCGCGACCGCCGCCGCGCTGGATGACCGGCCCTCTGCGTTCCGCTATCCGCGGGGTGAGGGTGTCGGCGTCGATCTGCCGGAGCGAGGCCAGCCGCTGGAGATCGGCCGGGGCCGTATCGTGTCGGAGGGCAACCGCGTGGCACTCCTTTCCTTCGGCACGCGGCTTGCCGAGGTGAATGCCGCCGCAGAGGCACTGGCGCAGCGGGGCCTGCGACCGACGGTGGCCGATGCGCGCTTCGCCAAGCCCTTGGACCGGGAGCTGATCCTGCGGCTTGCCCGCGGGCATGAGGCGATGATCACGCTGGAGGAGGGCGCGGTCGGCGGTTTCGGCAGCCACGTCGCGCAGCTTCTGGCGGAGGAAGGCGTCTTCGACAAGGGCTTCCGCTTCCGCTCCATGGTGCTGCCGGACATCTTCATCGACCAGGCGAGCATGGAGGACATGTACGCCGTCGCCGGAATGAACGCCGCCGAGATAGAGGCGAAGGTGCTGGAAGTTCTGGGCGTCGCGCGGATCGAACGGCGGGCCTGACCCGGCCATTCCCGTGCTGCAATGCAGAAATACCTGACGGACCCCCTTGAATGGCGGGCCGGTTATGCGACATCTCGCCTCAGCAACCGCGGGATCCCGACATGACCGATTCACCCACCATCGCCCAGGCGCCGGTAAGGCTCGTGCTCTTCGCTCTCGCGATGGGCGGGTTCGCCATCGGCACCACGGAGTTCGCGGCGATGTCGCTGGTGCCGTATTTCTCCCCCGCGCTCGGCATCGACGCGGCGACGGCAAGCCATGTTATCTCCGCCTATGCGCTTGGGGTTGTCGTGGGCGCGCCGGTGCTGGCGGTACTGGGCGCGCGGATGCCGAGGAAGCGTCTGCTCCTCATCCTCATGGCGGTTTTCGGGCTGGCGAACGTGGCGGCGGCGCTGTCGCCCAGCTATCCGGTGATGCTGCTGTTCCGCTTCATGGCCGGGCTGCCGCATGGGGCCTATTTCGGCGTGGCGAGCCTGATGGCCGCCTCCCTCGTTCCGCCGAACCGGCGGACATGGGCCGTGTCCATGCTGATGATCGGCCTGACCATCGCCACCGTGCTGGGCGTGCCGATGGCCAATGTGATGGGTCAGACGATCGGCTGGCGGTGGGGCTTCGGCGTTGTGGGGGTGCTGGCGCTCCTGACCTTCGTGCTGATCCTGCGGCTCGCCCCCGATCCCGCAGCCGATCCGGGGGCGAACCCGCTCCGGGAGCTGTCGGCGCTCGGCAACCGGCAGGTCTGGCTGACGCTGCTGACGGGTGCGGTGGGTTTCGGCGGGCTGTTCGCGGTCTATACCTATGTGGCCTCCACCCTGCTGACGGTGACGATGGCCCCGGAATGGGCGGTGCCGATCGTGTTCATGGTCTTCGGCCTCGGCATGACGGCGGGGACGCTGATCGTGGGGCGGATCGCCGACCGGGGGCTGATGGCGACGGCGGCGGGCATCCTGATCTTTTCGGCGGTGATGCTGTTTCTCTATCCGTTCAGCGTCCACAGCCTCTGGACCATCGCGCCCTGCGTCTTCCTGATCGGGGCGGGCGGATCGCTGGGGCTGGTGTTGCAGACCCGGCTGATGGATGTCGCGGGCGATGCCCAGACGCTGGCGGCGGCGCTGAACCACTCCGCCTTCAACGCGGCGAACGCGCTCGGGCCGTGGCTGGCCGCAATGGTGCTGACGGCGGGCTACGGCTTTCCGGCCTCGGGCTTCGTGGGCAGCGCGCTGGCGCTTGGCGGGCTTCTTTTGCTGGGCGTGACCGTCTGGGATGCCCGCCGCTCGGAGCAGCGTTCGGGCGTGGCCTGCTCAATCCAGCCCTGCGAGTGACGGCGACATGAGTGAGGCCAGCCCCTCCCGATAGGTCGGGTAGCGGAGCGTGACGCCGAGATCGCGCTTGATCCTGTCGTTCCTGACCCGGCGGTTGTCGCGGTAGAAGGCCCGCGCCATCGGCGTCATCTCTGCCTCATCAAAGGGCACGGCGGGGGGGACGGGCAGGCCCGCCATCCGCGCGGCGGCTTCCACCACGTCCTGCGGCGGCGCGGGCAGATCGTCACAAACATTGTAGATCGCGCCCGGATCGGGCCGCGCGATGGAGGCGGCGAGCACCTCTGCTGCATCCTCCACATGGATGCGGCAGAAGACCTGCCCCTCCTTGACGATGCGATGCGCCGTGCCCGCGCGGAGCTTCTCGAACGGGCCGCGCCCCGGCCCGTAGATCCCGGCAAGCCTGAAAATATGGAGCGGCAGGCCCGTCTGCGCCGCGAGCGTCTGCCATGCCTGCTCCGCCATCAGCCTGCGGTCGCGGTGGCCCTCCGTCGCGCGGGGCGGCGTCGTCTCATCCACCCAGCCGCCGCCGTGATCGCCATAGACCCCGGTGGAGGAGAGATACCCGACCCAGGCGAGATGCGGGGCAGCCTTGCCGATCGCCTCTCCCGCCAGCGCCAGAAACGGATCCCCCTCCATCCCCGGCGCGGAGGAGATGAGCAGATGCGTGGCCACCGCCAGCGCGTGACGGAGATCGGCGGGCAGCAGGAGCGGCTCCACCCCGCGCGAGGCGAAAGCCGCGGCCCTTTCCGCGTCCCGGGTGGTGCCGATGATGCGCCAGTCGGGCAGATGGCGCTCCAGAAAGCCGGCCGTGTAGCCGTGGCCGAGCGACAGGAGCGTGGGAATGCGGGATTCTTCGGGGCGAGGCAAGGTCATGCCGCGACTGTCATCGCAATATCACTTGAACGCAACGCCGCAGGGTGAAAATCTCGGGCATGGAACGCAAAGTCTCTCCCCTTCAGAGCTGGGCCGATACGGCCCCCCTTCTGGTCGCCGTCGCCGCGGGACGCGCGCCGGCCGATCTGGTCATCACCGGCGGCAAGGTCGTCTCCGTCCACACGCGCGAGGTGCTGGACGGCTGGCAGGTTGCCATCGCCGCCGGGCGCTTTGCCTATGTGGGGCCGGACGCCCGGCATTGCATCGGCCCGGAGACGGAGGTGATCGACGCCGAAGGGCGTTACCTGATCCCCGGTCTCTGCGACGGGCACATGCATATCGAAAGCGGCATGCTGATCCCGGCCGAATTCGCTGCCGCCGTCATCCCGCACGGCACGACGACCATGTTCACCGACCCGCATGAGATCGCGAATGTGCTGGGGCTGGAAGGTGTGCGGATGATGCATGACGAGGCGCTGATGCAGCCCGTCAGCATCTTCACGCAGATGCCCTCCTGCGCGCCCTCCGCACCGGGGCTGGAGACGACGGGTTTCGCCATCAGCGCAGAGGATGTGGCCGAGGCGATGACATGGCCCGGCATCATCGGGCTGGGCGAGATGATGAACTTCCCCGGCGTGATCAATGGCGATCGGCAGATGCTGGCGGAGATCGCGGCGACGCAGGCCGCGGGCAAGACGGTGGGCGGGCACTATGCCTCCCCCGATCTCGGGCCGGCCTTCCATGCCTATGCCGCAGCCGGCCCGGCGGACGATCACGAGGGCACGCGGGTGGAGGATGCCATCGCGCGGACCCGGCAGGGCATGCGGATCATGATGCGCCTCGGCTCCGCCTGGTATGACGTGGAGACGCAGATCAAGGCCGTCACCGAACGGGGGCTGGACCCTCGGAGCTTCATCCTGTGCACCGACGACTGCCATTCCGGCACACTGGTGAACGAGGGGCACATGAACCGGGTGGTGCGCCATGCCATCACCTGCGGCTGCGATCCGCTGGTGGCGCTGCAGATGGCGACGATCAACACAGCCGCGCATTTCGGGCTGGAGCGGGAGCTTGGCTCCATCGCGCCGGGGCGGCGGGCTGATCTGATCTTTACCTCCGACCTGATGATGCTGCCTATCGAGCGGGTGATCGCGCGGGGCATGACCGTGGCGGAGGACGGCGACCTGAAGGTGGACTGCCCGCATCTCGACTGGCCGGAGGCCGCGCGGCAGACAGTGCATCTGGGCAAGGTGCTGGCCGGGGACGATTTCCTGATCGCCGCGCCCGACGGGGCGAATACCGTCACCGCCCGCGTCATCGGCGTGGTGGAAAATCAGGCGCCGACCAAGGCCCTGACCGTGGATCTTGCCGTCACCGATGGCCGGGTGGAGCCGGACGAGGGCCGCGACGTCGCCCAGATCGCGCTGGTGGAGCGGCACAGGGGCACCGGCGGGGTGGTGAACGGCTTCGTCTCCGGCTTCGGTTACAAGGGGCGCATGGCCATCGCCTCCACCGTCGCGCATGACAGCCACCATATGATCGTGGTGGGCACCGACCGCGACCTGATGGCAAAGGCCGCGAACCGGCTGGGGGAGATCGGCGGCGGCATCACCGTGTGGAAGGACGGCGGGGAGATCGCCTCCGTGCCGCTTCCCATCGCCGGACTGATGAGCGACCGGCCCGCAGAGGAGGTGGCCGCGGCGGCGGAACGCATGGTGCACGCCATGGCGGAATGCGGCTGCAGGCTCAACAATGCCTACATGCAGCATTCGCTTCTGGCGCTCGTGGTGATCCCGGAGATCCGTATCTCGGACCTCGGGCTCGTCGATGTCACGACCTTCGAGTTGACGGAGCTTTTCACGTGAACCTCGTGTCCCTGCCCAAGAACAACCTGCCGATCCGCACGCCCCCCTTGCGCGAGCCGCAGCTTTTCGACGATCCGGCCGCCGCGGTGGCATTTCTCCGGGAACTGTATGACGAGGCGACGGCCTTCCTCCGCGACCGCTTCGGAGAGACGCTGAATGGTGGCTCGACCCGCGCCCGATACCGTGCCTTCTACCCGGAAATCCGCATCACCACGACAAGTTACGGCAAGATCGACAGCCGCCTGTCCTTCGGCTACGTGGCGGAGCCGGGGGAATACTCGACCACCGTGACCCGCCCCGACCTGTTCGAAGCCTACCTGACCCAGCAGATCGGGCTCGTCATGCAGAACCACGGCGTGCCGGTGGCCGTGGGCCCCTCCGTCACGCCGATCCCGCTGCATTTCGCCATGTCGAGCGAGGGGTTCACCGTTCCGCAGGAAGCCGCGCTGGACTTTCCGCTGCGCGATATTTTCGACGTCCCGAACCTCAACACGATGAACGACGACATCGTGAACGGCTACGACATCCGGCATGAGGATGGTTCGCGCGCCCTCGCGCCCTTTACCGCGCAGCGGGTGGATTATTCGCTGGCCCGCCTTCAGCATTATACCGCGACGGCGGCGGAGCATTTTCAGAACTTCGTTCTGTTCACCAACTACCAGTTCTATGTTGAGGAGTTCGAGGCCTATGCCCGCGCCTGCCTCGCCGATCCGGCGAGCGGCTATACCTCCTTCGTGGGTCCGGGCGGGGTGGAGATCACCGGGGCCGGCGATCCGCTGCCGCAGCTGGGCAAGATGCCGCAGATGCCCTCCTACCATCTGAAGCGTCCGGGGGCTGCCGGGATCACGCTGGTCAACATCGGCGTCGGCCCCTCCAATGCCAAGACGGCCACCGACCATATCGCCGTGTTGCGCCCGCATGCCTGGCTGATGGTCGGGCACTGCGCGGGGCTGCGATCCAGCCAGAGCCTCGGCGATTTCGTGCTCGCGCATGGCTATCTGCGCGAAGATCACGTTCTGGACGACGACTTGCCCGTCTGGGTGCCGATCCCCGCGCTCGCGGAGATACAGGTGGCGCTGGAGGATGCGGTGGAGGAAGTGACGGAGCTGGAGGGCTATGAGCTGAAACGCATCATGCGGACCGGCACCGTGGCCACGATCGACAACCGCAACTGGGAACTGCGCGACCAGTCCGGCCCCGTCCAGCGCCTCAGCCAGAGCCGCGCCGTGGCGCTGGACATGGAAAGCGCGACCATCGCGGCGAACGGTTTCCGCTTCCGTGTGCCTTACGGGACGCTGCTCTGCGTCTCCGACAAGCCGCTGCACGGGGAGCTGAAGCTGCCCGGCATGGCCAGCGCCTTCTACCGCACGCAGGTCGCGCGGCATCTGAAGATCGGCGTCAGGGCCATGGAACTGCTGCGGGAGACGCCGCTGGAGCGCATGCACAGCCGCAAGTTGCGTTCTTTTGAGGAGACAGCCTTTCTCTAAAGGCCGATTTCCGCCTTGCCCCACGCGAAACGGCTTGAAATGCGCGGTGAAAACCTGTGTAGCAAGCGACATGCCCTTAAAATGACGGGCCGATAACAACACAAGCGGGACTATACGAGGAGTGTTCTGATGTCGAAAGCGCTGACCAAGACCCAACTGGTCGCCGCCCTGGCCGAAGAGATGGGCTCGGACAAGAAGACGGCGACGGCTGCGCTCGACGCAATCGCGTCCGTGGTGACCAAGGAAGTGGTGGCCGGCGGTGCCGTGACGCTTCCGGGCCTTGGCAAGATCGTCTGCCGGACCCGCCCCGAGCGTCAGGTGCGCAACCCTGCCACCGGCGAGCAGATCACCAAGCCGGCGGACAAGGTGGTGAAGATCACCGTCGCCAAGGCTCTCAAAGACAGCATCAACGCCTGAGGCGAAGATCGAAGGGCCGCCCGCAAGGAGCGGCCCTTTCCATTTCCGGGGGGGAATATGGACGTCCGCGCGCTCCTGATGGGGCTGACCTTCGCCTTCATCTGGTCGTCGGCCTTCACTGCCGCCCGGATCGTCGTTACCGCCGTTCCGCCGCTCTACGCCCTGTCAGGGCGCTTTCTGCTGGCGGGGGTATGCGGCATCCTGCTTGCCCTCTCGCTCGGTCAGACGGCGCGGCTGACGCGCTCGCAATGGATTTCGGTGATCGTGTTCGGCGTGTGCCAGAATGCGCTCTACCTCGGGCTGAACTTCGTGGGCATGCAGACGGTGGAGGCTTCGCTCGCCGCCATCGTCGGCTCCACCATGCCGCTGCTCGTGGCGCTGTTCGGGTGGCTGATCCTTGGCGAGCGCCCGCGCCCCTTGGGTATAGCCGGGCTGGTCGCGGGTATGGTCGGCGTCGCGCTCATCATGGCGGGGCGGATCAGCGGCGGGGTGGATCCATGGGGGCTGTTCCTGCTCTGCCTTGGCGCGCTCGCGCTCACCGCTGCGACGCTGGCGGTCAGGGGAACGTCGGGGAGCGGGAACCTGCTGATGGTGGTGGGGTTGCAGATGCTGGTCGGGACTGCAGTTCTGCTGCCCATCGCCCTTGTGACCGAGCCGTTCCATCTCGACGGCAGCCCGCGGGTGCTGGCGGCGTTTCTCTACATGGTTTTCGTTCCAGGCCTGTTCGCGACATGGCTCTGGTTCCGGCTGGTGCTGCGGATCGGCGCGGTCAAGGCCGCGACCTTTCACTTCCTCAACCCGTTCTTCGGCGTCGCCGTTGCGGCTTTGCTGCTGGGAGAGCCGGTACATGGCGCCGATCTGGTCGGCGTGCTCATTATCATGGCAGGAATTCTCGCGGTGCAGCTCTCCAAGCAGATCCGCACCCGCCCCGTTCTGGCCGAGAGTCAGGAAGCCTGAGCACCCCTCAAAAGGGCGGTTGCGGTCCCTGCCAAAAGGTCTCCCCCCATTCGCAGCGTTTCGGCGGGCCGTCGGTATCCCGCCGATACCGGCCCCGCCCACGGATGGCCCGTCGGAGGGCCCAGTCCCAAGGCCCAGTCCCAAGGCCCAGTCCCACAGGCCCGGTCGCACGGCCCGGCCGTATGGACGAGTCTCACGGCCGCATGGCCGGCAGGTCAGGCGAACTCGCCCCGCACGCCGCCCGTCTGGGCGCGGTCGAGCAACAGGTGGTCAAGCAGGACGCAGGCCATCATCGCCTCGCCCACCGGCACGGCGCGGATGCCGACGGACGGATCGTGGCGGCCCTTGGTGACCAGTTCCACTTCCGCCCCGTCCTTTGTCACCGTCCGCCGCGGGGTGAGGATGGAGGACGTCGGCTTCACGGCGAAGCGCACCACGACGGGCTGCCCGCTGGAGATGCCGCCCAGAATTCCGCCCGCGTGGTTTGAGGTGAAATAGGGGCCCTGATTGCCCATACGCAGCTCGTCGGCATTCTCCACCCCGGTCAGGGCGGCGGCGGCGAACCCGTCACCGATCTCCACCCCCTTCACCGCGTTGATCGACATCATCGCGGCGGCGAGGTCGCTGTCCAGCTTGCCGTAGATCGGCGCGCCAAGGCCGGGAGGCACGCCTTCGGCCATGACCTCGATCACCGCGCCGACGGAGTTGCCCGACTTGCGCAGCGCGTCGAGCGTGGCCGCCCAGCGTTCCGCCGCCGCGGCATCCGGCGACCAGAACGGGTTCCGTTCAATTTCCGAGGCGTCGAAACGGGCGCGGTCGATGGCATCCGCGCCAAGCTGCACGAGATAGCCGGTGATCCGCAGATCGGGAACGAGCCGTGCCAGCACCTCCCGCGCGATACCGCCCGCCGCCACCCGTGCGGCGGTTTCCCGCGCCGAGGAACGTCCGCCCCCGCGATAGTCGCGGATGCCGTATTTCTGCCAGTAGGTGACGTCCGCATGGCCGGGGCGGAAGGCGTTGGCGATCTCGCCATAGTCCTTCGACCGCTGGTCGGTGTTGCGGATCATGAGCTGGATCGGCGTGCCCGTCGTGACACCCTCGAAGGTGCCGGAGAGGATTTCCACCTCATCGGCCTCGCGGCGCTGGGTGGTGAAACGGCTTTGCCCGGGCTTGCGCCTGTCCATCCACGCCTGAACGCGGGTAAGGTCGATCGGCACGCCGGGCGGGCAGCCATCCACCGTCGCGCCGAGCGCCGGCCCGTGGCTCTCCCCCCAGGTGGTGACGCGAAAGACGTGGCCGAACGTGTTTAGGCTCATGGAGGGTCTCCTTCGCCCGCCCGTTTAGCGGCTGCGGAGGCGTCTGGGAAGCCTTTCGGGGCGGCGCGGGCGCGCCATTTATGCTTTCCTTTATCGGGTTTTTCCAGTATAGGCGCGCATCCGTCCGGGAGATCATCGTGTCTCCGCGCGGATGCTCCACGGGCCTTGCTGGACGACATCCCGGCTCGCGCCTTTATCTCAAGCCGAACAGGAGGCCCCGATGTCGATCACTGTCGAAGAGAAGAACCGCGTCGTCAAGGAATTCGCAACCAAGGAAGGCGACACCGGTTCGCCCGAAGTACAGGTTGCAATCCTTTCCTCGCGGATTGCGACGCTCACCGAGCACTTCAAGACCCACAAGAAGGACAACCATTCCCGCCGTGGGCTCCTGATGATGGTGGCGCAGCGCCGCAAGCTGCTCGACTATCTCAAGGGCAAGGACGAGGCCCGCTATCAGTCGCTCATCGAGCGTCTCGGCCTGCGTCGCTGACCTTTCCGGTCGCGCCTCGCCCGCAGGGCGCGACCGTTATATATCCGGGCAGGGGCGCAGGATGACCGCGCCCGCCCAAGGACCGGCACCGCGCCCGCGCCTCGCCGGGCCAAGGCCGAAGCCTCCCCGTCGGATCCCGCGGGACAGGCCGGAGAAATGATCGTCAGGGGTCACGGGCATGCGGCCCGTACGCGTAACGGCCGGGGGAGGGTCCTCCGGCGAAAAGGATACGACATGTTCAATATTACCAGGAAATCCATCGAATGGGGCGGCGAGACGCTGACCCTCGAGACGGGCCACGTCGCCCGCCAGGCGGATGGTTCCGTGATCGCCACGCTGGGCGAGACGAGCGTCATGGCCAACGTGACCTTCGCCAAGCAGCCGAAGCCCGGTCAGGACTTCTTCCCGCTCACCGTGCACTATCAGGAAAAGTACTACGCCGCGGGCAAGATCCCCGGCGGGTTCTTCAAGCGCGAGGCGCGTCCTTCGGAGAAGGAGACGCTCGTCTCCCGCCTGATCGACCGTCCGACGCGGCCGCTCTTCGTGCCGGGCTTCAAGAACGAGGTTCTGGTGATGGCCACCGTGCTGTCGCATGACCTCGTCAACGATCCCGACATCGTGGCGATGATCGCGGCCTCTGCGGCGCTCACCATTTCCGGCGTGCCCTTCATGGGTCCGATCGGGGCGGCGCGCGTTGGGTTCTCGGGCGGCGAATACCGTCTGAACCCGCCGGTGGAGGATATGCAGAAGCTCCGCGCGAACCCGGAGCAGCGTCTCGACCTTGTCGTCGCGGGCACCAAGAATGCCGTGATGATGGTCGAATCGGAAGCCTACGAGCTGACCGAGGAAGAGATGCTGGGCGCGGTGAAGTTCGGCCATGAGGCGATGCAGCCGGTGATCGACCTGATCATCGATCTTGCCGAAGACGCCGCGAAAGAGCCCTTCGACTTCAAACCCGCCGATTATTCCGCGCTCTATGCGAAGGTGAAGAAGGCGGGCGAGACCAAGATGCGCGCCGCCTTCGCCATCAAGGACAAGCAGCAGCGCCAGTCCGCCATCGAAGCCGCCCGGGACGCCGTCGAAGCCACGCTCTCGGTGGACGAACTGGCGGATCCGAACCTCGGCTCCTCCTTCAAGAAGCTCGAATCCTCCATCCTGCGCGGTGACATCATCTCCGGCGGGCCGCGGATCGACGGGCGCGACAACAAGACCGTCCGTCCCATCGTCTCCGAAGTCGGCATCCTGCCGCGCACCCACGGCTCCGCGCTGTTCACGCGCGGCGAGACGCAGGCGCTGGTCGTGACCACGCTCGGCACCGGCGAGGATGAGCAGATCATCGACGCGCTGACCGGCAATTCGCGGTCCAACTTCCTGCTGCACTACAACTTCCCGCCCTATTCGGTCGGCGAAGTGGGTCGTGTCGGCTCCCCCGGCCGTCGTGAGATCGGCCACGGGAAACTTGCCTGGCGCGCCCTTCAGGCCGTCCTGCCCGCGCCGACGGACTTCCCCTACACGATCCGCGTCGTCTCTGAGATCACCGAATCCAACGGGTCGTCCTCCATGGCGTCCGTCTGCGGCGGCTCGCTGTCGATGATGGATGCGGGTGTGCCGCTGAAGGCGCCGGTCGCCGGCGTGGCCATGGGCCTCATCCTTGAGGATGACGGCAAATGGGCCGTGCTGACCGACATCCTGGGCGACGAGGATCACCTCGGCGACATGGACTTCAAGGTTGCGGGCACCGAAGCCGGGATCACCTCGCTCCAGATGGACATCAAGGTCGCGGGCATCACCCCGGCGATCATGGAGCAGGCGCTGGCGCAGGCGAAAGACGGCCGTCTTCACATCCTCGGCGAGATGAACCGGGCGCTTTCCGCGCCGCAGGGCTTCTCCGAATACGCGCCGAAGATCGAGACGCTGACCATCCCGACCGACAAGATCCGCGAAGTGATCGGCTCGGGCGGCAAGGTCATCCGCGAGATCGTGGAAACCTCCGGCGCCAAGGTCGATATCAACGACGACGGCGTGATCAAGATCGCGTCCAGCGACGCCGGTGCGATCAAGCGGGCCTATGACATGATCTGGTCGATCGTGGCGGAGCCGGAAGAGGGCAAGGTCTATACCGGCAAGGTCGTGAAGCTTGTCGATTTCGGCGCCTTCGTGAACTTCTTCGGCAAGCGGGACGGGCTGGTCCACGTCTCCCAGATCGCCAACAAGCGCCTGAACCATCCGAACGAAGTGCTGAAGGAAGGCCAGGAAGTGAAGGTCAAGCTGCTCGGCTTCGACGATCGCGGCAAGGTCCGGCTCGGCATGAAGATGGTTGATCAGGAAACCGGTGAGGAAATCACCGAACAGAAGGAAAAGCAGAACGCCGAATAAGGCATTCTCGCTTCTGATTGCCCCGGCCGGTAACGGCCGGGGTTTTTTTGTTCCCGACGACTGACTTTGGGGTGAGATCAGGGAACCGGAATTTATATAATGTTTTTGATAGGGTAGATGGAACGGAGTTCGACATGCCCAGATTTTCCCGCCGTGGCTTCATTTTCACAGGTCTTGCAACGGTTTCGGCGGCATCGCTGATGCAGCGCGCCGATGCGCGGACCGGGTGGACGATGCCTGCCGACTGGACACCGCAGATGGTGTTGCTGAACAACAGCTATTCTGCGGGGCAGGTGCATGTCGTTCCCAGCGATTTCGCGCTCTACCTTACCTTCGGGGGGCAAAGCGCGCGGCGCTACAAGGTCGGCATCGGCAAGGGCGATCTTTACGAATCCGGCAATTTCTGGATCGGCGCCAAGAAGGAGTGGCCGACTTGGAAGCCCACGGCAGAGATGGTGGAGCGCAACCCCGCCGCTTACTCCAAATGGGCCGAGGAGCCGATGCCGGGGGGGCCGACGAACCCGCTGGGCGCGCGCGCGCTCTATCTTTTCGCACCGAACGCGGGGGATACGATGCTGCGGATCCACGGCACACCCGATCCCTGGACGGTGGGGACGGCTGTCTCCAACGGCTGTGTCCGGCTGATGAACGAGCATATCGAGGAGCTTTACAACCTCGTCCCGGTGGGGGCGCCCGTCATGCTGTATCCGAAGGATATCGTTCCCGTCGTGTGACGCAAAACGCGGGCCGCGGCGAGGGGAGCAGGCAGCCTGCGGGGTGCCTGCTTTGCGCTCAAGGGCGGATCGGACCGCACCGCGGGGTTTGACGCCCGGCGTCTCTCTCCATGGCGGCCGGCCTTGCACACTGCGCTTGACCGGCTGCTCAGGCGTGCGGGCTTATGCGGGCTGTTTGGCCTTGCGGATATAAGGGAGCTGGATGTCCAACTCGCCGTATTTCTCCTTGGCCTGCGCATCGTCGAGCGCCAGCGCCACGATCACATCATCGCCCTGTTTCCAGTCGGCAGGCGTGGCCAGCGGCACCCCATCCGTCAGGCGGAGCGCGTCGAGCACCCGGAGCACTTCCTGAAAGTTCCGCCCCACGGTCATCGGATAGATGATCGCCGCGCGGATCTTCTTGTCCGGTCCGATGAAGAAGGTGGAGCGCACGGTGGCGGTATGGGCGGGCGTGCGCCCGTCCGGCAGCACGGTCTCGGCCGGGATCATGTCGTAGAGCTTGGCCACCGTCAGGTCCGGGTCGGCGATCAGCGGGAACGACACTTCCGTTCCGCCGTATTGCGCGATGTCGGCCTTCCACTTCTGGTGGCTGTCCAGCGGGTCCACCGAAACGCCGATCACCTTGGTGCCGCGTTTGGAGAATTCGTCCTGAAGGTTCGCCACGGCGGCGAATTCCGTGGTGCAGACGGGGGTGAAGTCCTTCGGATGGGAAAAGATGATGGCGTAATCGTCACCGATCCAGTCGTGAAAGCGGATCTCCCCTTCCGTGGACTGGGCGGTGAAGTCGGGCGCGATATCGTTGATGCGAAGCGACATGGTCCATCCTTTCAGGCTGCTTGCCGGTTGCCTAGGAGAATAGGCAGCTTCTCGCCCGGTGTCAGCGGGCGGGTAAGGAAAGGTACGGCATTCCACCGCGGGCGGGCCGCGCCAAACGCTTTCCCTGCCTTGCCGCGCTTTCGGGACGCCTGTCTCAGAACGGCACCGGGGCGGAGAAGGACAGGCTCTTGCCGCCATCGGGATGACGGAAGCGCAGGCTTTCGGCATGTAGCATCAGCCGGGGCGCATTCCGGGCCTCGCCCGTCGCATAGAGGCTGTCGCCGAGGATCGGATGGCCGAGTTCCCGCATATGCACACGGAGTTGATGGCTCCGCCCTGTTTTCGGCATGAGGCGCATCCGCGTCGTCGCCCCTTCCGGCCCGGTTTCGTGGCGGACGACGCGCCAGTCGGTCACCGCTTCCCGGCCCGTCTCGAAATCCACCTTCTGGAGCGGGCGGTTCGGCCAGTCCACGGTGAGCGGCAGGTCCACCGTGCCATGACGCGGCTCCACATGCCCAGAGACACGGGCCAGATAGACCTTCTTGGTCATCCGCTTCTCGAATTGCAGCCCCAGATGACGCTGCGCATGTGGGGTAAGGGCGAAGACCATGACGCCGGAGGTATCCCGGTCCAGCCGGTGGACCAGCAGGACCTCCGGGAACAGCCCCTGCAGGCGGGTGATGAGGCAGTCGGCCAGATGCTCCCCCTTGCCGGGCACGGAAAGCAGGCCGGAGGGCTTGTCCACCATCACGATCTCATGGTCGTGGTGCAGGATGCTGAGCGGAGTGTCGGGAGGGGCGTAATGGTCGGTCATGGCGGAGCGGATGTAAGCCATCCGCGCCGCCGTTCCAAGCCTGGCAGGCTGCGGAAAGGCCGGGCATTGGCCGGGCTTACGCTGAAAGACCGGAATTCGGTCTGGACGCGGGACCAAACCTGCGGTTTCCGGGCCGATCTCCGGCAATCGGGGGGCTCCCCCCGGACTGCTTTTCGCTAGCCTGCTAGCGCTCGGCAGCCTGCGGCAATCCGTCCGTGATCGCGTAATAGTCGCCCTTGAAGGCGGTGAAGATATGCGCGGTGAGCCTGCCGCCCGTGGGCGGGTCGATGAAGCCCGCATCCACCCAGGTGTCCTCTCCCCGGCTGAACCCGATGGTGGAGCCGCAGGTGCCGCAGAACTTCCAGTGACCCGTCCCGGTGGCGCGGCATCGGAGCGTGTGTCCGCTCAGCACAAGCTCCGTCACCGGTCCGAAGGAGGCGCTGTGGTGCCCCGTCATTCGGCGGCACTGGCTGCAATGGCAGGCTTCCACCGCGCCCGCTGGCCCCGCGAGCCGCCCGGTGACGCCGCCGCAGAGGCAGCGGCCGGTCAGCCGTCGCGGCTCCGCAGGGAGGGGGCCGGCCTGCTGAAAGTCGGCGGGGTCGCCTTCCTCCCGCAGGACCGACAGCCCCGTGGGCAGGTCCAGCGCGCCCGCCGAGACAGCGATTCTCTCGCCGCCTGCCATTTCGCCGTTCGCCATCTCTTCGGTCACGGGCTGCCAGAACAGCGACGCGCCGCAGCCCCCGCAAAACCCCCGGCGGGCGTGGGCGGAGGAGCGATACCATACCGGCGTGCCCCGCACCTCCAGCGCCTCCAGCGGCACCGAGACGGAGGCCCAGGCATTGCCCGACCACCGCCGGCAATCGGCGCAGCGGCAGATCACGACACCCTCGGGCGTCTCCCGCAGGGTGAAGGAGACATGCCCGCAGAGGCAGCGGCCGCTCATCAGGGCCGTTCGATGGCGATGGCCGTGCCTTCGCCGCCGCCGATACAGATCGCCGCGATGCCCCGCTTCAAGCCGCGCGTCTCCAGCGCGTTCAGCAGCGTGACGACGATCCGTGCGCCCGAAGCCCCGATCGGATGGCCGAGCGCGCAGGCCCCGCCGTTCACGTTCACCTTGTCGCGCGGGATGTTCAGCTCCTGCATGAACGCCATGGGAACGACGGCAAAGGCTTCGTTCACCTCCCACAGATCGACATCCTCGACCGACCAGCCCAGCCGGTCGAGCAGCTTCTTCGCGGCGGGGACCGGGGCGGTGGCGAACCAGCCCGGTGCCTGCGCGTGGGAAGCATGGCCGAGGATCCGCGCCCGGATCGGCAGGCCCTCCGACACGGCCACATCGCCGCTGGCCACGATCAGAGCCGCCGCGCCGTCGGAGATGGAGGAGGAGTTCGCAGCCGTCACGGTGCCGTCCTTGCGGAAGGCGGGTTTCAGCGTGGGGATCTTTTCGGGCCGCGCGTTGCCGGGCTGTTCATCCTCGCTGATCGTGACCTGTCCCTTGCGGGTGGTGACGGTGACGGGCGCGATCTCCCGCCGGAAGGCGTCGGATTTCTGCGCTTCCAGCGCATTGCCCAGCGAGCCGAGCGCGAATTCGTCCTGCGCCTCGCGGGTGAACTGGAAGGCTTCGGCGCAATCCTCTGCGAAGGTGCCCATGAGCCGGCCCTTGTCGTAGGCATCCTCCAGCCCGTCGAGGAACATGTGGTCGATGACCTGCTGATGCCCCATCCGCGCGCCGCCGCGCATCTTCGGCAGCAGGTAGGGGGCATTGGTCATGCTTTCCATCCCGCCCGCGACCATCAGCCCCGTCTGGCCAAGCGCCACCTGATCGGCGGCGATCATCAGCGCCTTCATGCCGGAGCCGCACATCTTGTTCAGCGTGGTGGCCGGAACTTCCTCGCCCAGACCCGCCTTGAAACCCGCCTGCCGCGCGGGCGCCTGCCCCTGACCGGCGGAGAGGACGTTGCCCATCAACACCTCTTCAACGCGGGCGGGAGAGATACCCGCATCCTTCAGCGCGGCCTCTATCGCCGCGCCTCCCAGGGTGGGGGCGTCCAGTTCGGCAAAAGCGCCCTGAAAACCGCCCATCGGGGTCCGGGCAGCGCCTGCGATAACAACTTCTCTCATTCTGTCCTCCTGAGCATGCGGAGAGTTTACTCAAAAGTAACCCTTTGCTGCCAGCATTTCCATACGCGGGTGCGACTCGCCGGTTTTTAAGGGGTATTTGACATGCAGCTTTCCGCCAGACTGACAGACGGCCTTCTTTTCATCCGGGTGGAGGAGAGCCGGATCGACGCGGCCTCCGCCATCGCCTTCAAGGAGCGGATGCGCCATCTCACCGCCGAACCCGCGGCCCGCGTGATTCTCGATATGGGGCAGGTCACCTTTCTCGACAGCTCCGGCCTTGGCGCGCTGGTGGCGGTGATGAAGCTTCTTCAACCGGAGCGGCGGCTGGAGCTTGCGGGGTTGACCCCCACAGTGGCCAAGGTTCTGACGCTCACACGGATGGACCGGATCTTCCCGATCCACCCGCCGCTGGACGAGGCGGGGCCGTTGCCCCTCGCCTCCTGACGGCACATGGGCCGCGTAGAGAGGAGCGACATGGCAGGCGGGCAGGAGCAGATGCGCCTGCTCATTCCCGCCCACCCGATGGCGGTGCGCGGTGCGCTGACCCGGATCATCGGCGTGCTCCGGCTGCGCGGCACTTCCGATGAAGGTCTGGCAAGGGCGGAGATCGCCCTGGCCGAAATCCTGAACAACATCGTCGAGCATGGCTATGCAGGGGATGAGGGGCCGATTGCGATCCGCATGCGCTACGGGGATGACCGGGCCTGTTTCGTCGTGAGCGACAGGGGCGTGGTCATGCCGGGGGGGACGTTGCCCGACGGGACGCTGCCGGAAAGCGGTCCGCCGCCGGAAGGGGGCTATGGCTGGTTCCTCGTCCGCTCCATGGCCGAGCACCTGGATTACCGGCGCAGCGCCCGGACCAACCTGACGCGCTTTGAAGTGGTGCTGGGCGAGTGACGGGTGTCAGCCGTTGTCGCGCAGCACCTCTCCCGCGAGATACAGGGAGCCGCCGATCAGAATGCGCGAGTCGGGATCGCTGTTTGCAATCTCTTCGACGGCTGCCAGAACGCTCTCGCAGACATGGGCATTCAGGCCGGCTGCCCGTGCCGCGGCAGCGGTTTCCCCGGCCGGTAGCGTCGCGGGCGCATTGGGAATGCTGACGGCGCGCAGATCCTCCGCCATCGCGGCCAGCGGGCGGAGATAGCCGGTGATATCCTTCGTATTCAACATGCCGCAGACAAGATGCGTCCGGCGTTCAGGCATCCGGGCGAGCGTCGCCGCCAGCGCTTGTCCGCCTGCCGGGTTGTGGCCCCCGTCGAGCCAGATATCCGCCGCGGGCGCAGCTTCCACGAGCGGACCCCGGCGAAGACGCTGCATCCGCGCCGGCCAGACGGCGCGCGTAACGGCGGCCTCCGTCCCCGCTTCGCCGATGCCGAGAGCGCGGAGCGCGGCGAGCGCGGCGCCTGCGTTTTCAACCTGATGCGGCCCGGGAAGATTGGGGAGCGGCAGATCGAGCAGGCCCCGCTGATCCAGATAGGCGAGGCGTCCCCGCTCCTCCCAGACCTGCCAATCCTGCCCGGAGAGGAGGAGGGGCGCGCCGATCGCCTCCGCCCGTGCCGTGATCGCCTCGCGCGCTTCGGGAGGTTGCGGCCCGATGATCCCGGTGACGCCGGGTTTCAGGATTCCCGCCTTTTCAAACGCGATCTGCCCCAGCGTGTCGCCCAGATACTGCTCATGGTCGAAGGACACCGGCGTGATGACGGTCAGGGCAGGGCGGTCGATCACGTTGGTCGCATCGAATCGCCCGCCCAGCCCCACCTCCAGCAGCAGGTAATCGGCCGGGACACGGGAAAAGGCGAGAAATGCCGCCGCCGTGGTGATCTCGAAGAAGGTGATCGGTGCTCCGGCATTCACCCGGTCACATTCGTCCAGAAGGCGCATCAGCTCGCCCTCGTCGATCAGCTCTCCGGCCAGCCGGATGCGTTCGTGAAACCGGACGAGGTGGGGAGAGGTATAGGCATGGACCCGCTTGCCTTCCGCCTCCAGCCCGGCCCGAATCATGGCCTGCGTGGAGCCTTTGCCGTTGGTTCCGGCGATATGGATCACCGGCGGCAGGGCGCGTTCGGGATGGCCAAGCCGGCTCAGCAATTCCCCTATACGGTCGAGCGTGAGATCGATGACCTTGGGGTGCAGCCGCATCATGCGGTCGAGAATCGCGTCGCTTCCTGCCGCCCCCTCAAGCGGAGACGCAGCGCCTTTGGCGGATCCATCCTGCCCCGCGCTTGCCGGTACAGGCCCGTCCTGCGGCAGCGCGCCGGGCTGAACCGTGTCGGGAGAGTGCGGCCCTTTGCCCGCCCCCTCCTGCGCGGATATGCCAGTCACCGGCCCATCTCCCCTGCGGTCGTGGGATTTGCTACCGGCAGGCGTCTCGCTCACGGAGTTGTGTCCACGTCGAGAGGCTCGGCTTCCGCGTCTTCAGCGGGGGCGGGAAGCTCCGCCTTCACGGCCTGCGGCTGGCTCATCAGCAGGCGGATGATCGCGGTCAGCTCATCCTTGAGGTCCTTGCGCGGCGTAACGCGGTCCAGCATGCCGTGATCCAGCAGGTATTCCGCCCGCTGGAAGCCCTCGGGCAGCTTCTCGCGAATCGTCTGCTCGATCACGCGCGGGCCGGCAAAGCAGATGAGCGCATTCGGCTCCGCGATCTGCACATCGCCCAGCATGGCATAGCTTGCCGTCACGCCGCCGGTGGTCGGATGCGTGAGAACGACGATGTAGGGCAGCCCCGCTTCCTTCACCATCTCCACGGCGACCGTGGTGCGCGGCATCTGCATCAGGGAAAGGATCCCTTCCTGCATTCGTGCCCCGCCCGCAGCAGAAAAGAGCACGAGCGGCCGTCCGAGTTCCACGGCGCGTTCCGCTGCGGCGATGATCGCGTTGCCGACATACATGCCCATCGACCCGCCCATGAAGGAAAAGTCCTGAGCAGCGGCGACAATCGGGGTGCGCCCCATCTCGCCTTCGGCGACGAGCATCGCCTCCTTCTCGCCGGTGGATTTCTGAGCGGCTTTCAGGCGGTCGGGATATTTCTTCTGGTCACGGAAGTGGAGCGGATCGACGATCGGCTCCGGCACCTTCACCTCCGTGAAGATCCCGCCATCGAAGAGCGCGCGGAAGCGGTCCCGCGGGCTGATCTGCATGTGATGGCCGCAATTGGGGCAGACGTTCAGATTGTCCGTCAGCTCCCGATGGAAGATCATCGTTCCGCATTCGGGGCACTTCGTCCACAGGTTCTCAGGCACTTCCCGGCGGGAGAAGAGCGAGTTGATCTTCGGGCGGACGTAGTTGGAAATCCAGTTCATGCGCGCAGAGGGCCCTCTTTCGGTCGCGACTGAGATAAGCCGCGCGGGCCTGAAATGCAATCAGCGCCGCAGCACGAGGCGGCACAGACCCCAGACGATGGCCAGCATCACCGCGTCGATCACGATCATCGCGACGAAGCCCTCCGTCTCCGGCGCCACGGTGGA
Organism: Haematobacter sp.; assembly: GCF_032102465.1. Lineage (NCBI taxonomy): Bacteria > Pseudomonadati > Pseudomonadota > Alphaproteobacteria > Rhodobacterales > Paracoccaceae > Haematobacter > Haematobacter sp. The sequence goes on from NZ_DAMDHB010000013.1 coordinate 72,769, forward strand.
GATGCGAAGCGCCAGACCCTGCAGCGCGCCGCCCGAGGAGACGAAGAGCAGCGCAGCGGCATTGTTGGCGAAATGCAGCCCCCAGGCCGCGCCGATGGAGCCGGTCCGCGCTGTCAGATCGGCGGCCACCAGACCGAAAAGCCCCGTTGCAGCGACCACATAGATCGCATTCGGCCCCATCAGGCCGGGCTCATAATGCAGCAATGCGAAAAGGATGCTTGGCAGGAGCAGGTAAATCAGCGGCGACCGGAAACGCGCGGCGAGTTGCTGGAGAAGATAGCCGCGGAACACCAGCTCCTCCGCCAGTGTCTGGATGCCGATCCCGATCAGCGCGAGCGGCAGGAAGGTCAGCCAGCGCCGCAGGTCGAGCCCGGGCAGCGTTCCCTCCTCCCCCGGGAGCAGGCTGGTGACAGTGATGCCGAGCACATAGATCACGATGAGCGTTGCGGCGGCCTTCACGAAGTCGCGCAGGACCGTGCCCCCCCGCCCGAACAGTGAGCGGATGCTCCGTCCATGCAGCAGGCGCACCGCGATCATCGGGCCGATGGCCAGCGCCGCGAAGGACCACAGGAGCGCGATCATACCCCAGGGTGTCTCACCCAATGCGATGTCGGCGGCGAGCGGCTGAAAGCGTCCTTCTCCGGCCAGCCGGAAAAGCACGGCCGCAACCGCCGCGAGAATCGCCGCGTAAACCGCGAAGATCAGCAACAGGCCGAGCACCGTCCGCCACAGGGCAGAACGTCGCCGCGCTGGCGCGACATATGTGGCGAGGGGGGCATAGGACATCGGGCACCGCTTTCGGCATACCCGTCAGGATCACAGGATGCGTTGGGTTACAGACTTGAGAGGACGGAACGGTTTGGACAAGCTGAAATTTCGGGCAGGCGGACGGCTTTCTTCTTGAGGCTATCCGGGAGGGCTCCAAATGGGAGATCGGCAAGGATTCGCCGGTGAGGATCGGGAAGCCTTCCCTGCTGTTTCGGAATAATCTAGGGGCGCGCGTTTGACGCGTGATTCGTTTCCAAATACGGTTCAAGCGTAAGGACACTTTTTTGGCGATTGATTATGTGTTACTTCTTCTTTTAATTGCATACCCTCCCACATCCCGTGCCCTTTTTTAGAGCTTCTCATTGTTCTTCCTTATCAGTGAGATAGCTTGTGTGGGCCGGTGTCCGGTGATTAGTTTTGGAGATTTGGAATGGATCGACTGACAGAGATGGAGGCCTTCGCGACGGTCGTGGATCAGGGTGGATTCACGGATGCCGCGCGCAAGATGGGTATCTCCAAATCGGCCGTGTCGAAACATGTGTCCTCCCTTGAAGCGCGGCTTGGCGCGCGGCTTCTGAATCGCACGACCCGGCGCGTCAGCCCGACGGAGATCGGGCTGGCCTATTACGACCGCGCCCGCCGGGTGCTGAATGATGCCGGAGAGGCCGATGCGCTCGTCACCTCCATGCAGACAGCGCCTTCCGGTGTGCTGCGCGTCTCCGTCGATACCGACTTCGGCGTCAGCCTGCTGTCACCGATTCTCGCGGATTTTCTGCGCGACTGCCCGGAAGTGACGGTGAACATGTCGCTCTCCAACCGCTATGTGGAGCTGATTTCGGAGGGGTTCGACCTTGCCATTCGCATGGGGGAGCTGGAGGACAGCTCGCTCCGAGCGCGGCGGCTGTTGAACACCACCCGGAGGATGGTCGGGGCGCCTGCCTATTTCGAGCAGTTCGGCCGGCCGAAGCGGGTGGAGGAACTGAGCGATCACCGGCTGCTGCATTACTCCAACGAAGCCAGCGCCAATGTCTGGCGCATCATAACGCCATCCGGGGAGCGGCGCGCAGTGCGGACGACCGGGTGGCTCACCGTGAATGACGGCCAGTCGCTGTTGAACGCGGCAATCTCCGGTCTGGGCATCGCCTATCTGCCCCGGTTTCTCTATGCGGAGGCGATGAAGGCGGGCCTGGTGGAGGAGGCGATTCCCAGCCTGCCGATGGAGAATGTGGGCGTGCATGCCGTCTATCCGCCCGGCAGGTTTACCCAGCCGAAGGTGCGCGCCTTCATCGATTTCCTGAGCGATCGCTTTGCGGAGCATCAGATTTGATCCGTGTGGGCGTGGCTGGCCTTATCTGACAGGCTGCCTAAAAAGTCGGGCACCTCCCCAAGCTTGCCTTGAAAGCCAGAAAACCTGTCCGGTCGCGCCAGAACGGGCGGTTTCCGGGGCGCTCACCAACCGGGGCGCTCCTCAACAATGTGGGAAAGGTCTCCGCCCAAGGGCTGACCGCGGACTGCGTTTTCAGCAGCCTGCTAATCCGCCACCGCTTCCACCCGGCGGTTGCGCAGGCGGCCGCTTTCCGTGGCATTGCTATCGCGCGGAGCCAGCCAGCCCACGCCTTCCGCCCGGATCTGGCGGGTGTTGACGCCCTTGCCGGTCAGGTAATTGCGCACCGCTTCGGCCCGCCGGAGTGACAGGGCGCGGTTTGCCTCCAGCGTGCCGGAATTGTCGGTATGGCCGACAAGTGTCACGCGCCGCCCCGCATCCTCCCTGAGCCATGCCGCGAGCGCGTCGAGGGAGGGGAAGCCCCCGCCATCCAGCGTCGCTGCGCCGCTGGCGAACCGCAGGTCCTCAAGAGGGACGGCAAACTCCGCCGCAAGCCGTTCGGCAATGTCGCCCCGGGGGGGCGCCTCGGGAAGCTTCGGCACCGACTCTGGCACCGACTCCGGCACCGACTCCGGCGCAGGCGCCGACTCCAGCGCGGGCGCAGGCCGCGCGGATCGCGGGGCGACATGGGTCATCTGAACAAAGCCGCTGTCACTCGACCGGCTGACGAACAGGCTGACGATGCCTGCCGCACCCTCCGCCACCGCGAAACGGAAATCGCCCAGATCGACATGCATCTCCGGCTCCGGGACGACATCGGTGGCATAGCGGAAGTCGAAGCCGCCGCAGGCCAGCGTGTCGCAGGTGAAGCCGATACGATAACCCGCCGCGGACAGCCGCTCCTCCATCCCCGTCAGCGCGGCGAGGGTGGAAAAGCCGGGCCGGGGCACGCGCCAGACCTGCCGCGTGACCTCCCCCTCCAGCATCCTGGTGGGGAGAGAGCCATCAGCAGATCCATCGGTGGGCCCGGTCGGCAGGGCATAGCTGCCCATCGCCACATGGCTGTCCACCGTCAGCACGGCGTCAGGCGGCAGCCCGAGGTCCGGCGCTGCGGCAAGCGGCAGGGGGCTTATCAGCAGGGCGAGGAACGGCAGAGAGAGGAGCGCTCCCCTCACCTCGCCATGCCGTGGTAGTCCGGGTTGGGGCGCATGTCGCTGGCGGAGGCTACGCGGTTGGTCATGTTGAAGAACCCCGTGACGGCGCCGATGTCCCAGATGTCGCGGTCGGAGAAGCCCGCGGCCCGCAGCGCCTCCCGGTCCGCCTCCACGACACGGGCGCTGTCGAGGGTGAGCTTCTCGGCAAAGGCCAGCATCGCCGTCTGCCGGGCATCCAGCTCCGCCGCGCGCCAGTTCATCACCATCGCTTCCCCCAGCGCCGGATTGCCCGACAACTCGCGCACCGCCGCGCCATGGGCGACCTGACAATACCAACAGCGGTTAAGGGAGGAGACCACCACCGCGATCATCTCCCGCTCCAGCTTGGTCAGCCCGCTGCCGGCGAGCATCAGGTCGTTGTAGAGAGCGGTGAAGGTGTTCAGCTTGTCGATGTCGAAGGCATAGGCCTTCAGCACATTGGGGACGAGGCCCAGCTTTTCCTCGCAGATGCGGAAATACTTGGCCGTCGCCTCCGGCAGCGGATCGACCATCGGCAGGTCAAGGGCGGTTGCGTTGTCACTCATCAGTCATCTCCTCCCACGCGGTAGTGATATCCCCCCGCAGCACGCATGCCGAGCGAGTCATACAATGCGCGCGCGCCGGTATTCTCCGCCTCCACGGCCAGGGCGATCTCCTCTGCGCCCTGTTCCATCGACCAGAGCGCCGCGCGCTGCATCATGTTGCGCCCCGCGCCCATGCGACGGAAGGCGGGCAGGACGGCGAGGGAATGGACCATCGCCCGATCTCCCGCCAGCGCGACGAACCCCACGCCGGAGGCGCGGTCCTTCGACCGGCCGAGAAGGGCGGTCTTCGGCCCCTTGACGCGATGCATCACCTCGATCCGCTCCGGCGCGGTGCCGCAATCCGCCCAGATGTCGAGCATGAGCTGCAAGGGCTCCCAGATGGTGAAGCCGGTGACCGGCTTCGGACCGGTGCCCACCACCAGCGCCGTCGGGGCGGTGTAGTAGATGACGGGGTCGATTTTCGTCAGCCCTGCCGCTGCCAGCCGGGTGTCCAGAGCGTCATCCTCCGCCTCCACGCGAAAGATCGGGCGTTGTCCAAGGGCGCGGGCGGCGCGGATCGCCTCCTCCGGGTCCGGGGCGTCGGGTTCTGCGGGCGTGATCGCCTGTACGCGCTTGCCCCCCGCCGCAGGGGACACACGGATGAGCCATGCACCGGCCCGGTGCAGCGATTCGGCGGGCCAGGTGGCGTCCATCACCTCGCCGTAAGTCACGCGATCGCCTCCGGGAACAGCCTTGCAAGCTCCGTCACTGCGGTGCCGATCCGGCCGGGATCGGTGCCTCGGACGACGATATTCGTGCCATACACGCCGTTCTTCTGGAACGGGTAGGAGCCCATCGTGAGTTCGGGATAGCGGTGCGCGAGATCGGCGAGCGGTGTCGCCACCTCGCCCTCCCCCCTCTCGATGCGGAGAGTCTGGGAGAGGAGCGGCGCGCCCCCGTCGATGGTGGCCAGCACCGACGCCACCATCGCGCCGAAGATTGTCGGTACGCCCGCCATCACATGCACATTGCCGATGGTGAACCCCGGTGCGGCGGAGATCGGATTGTCGATCAGCGCGGCGCCGTCCGGGATGCGGGCCATGCGCAGCCGCGCCTCGTTCAGTTCCGTGCCCTGACGGGCATAGTGGCGCGCGAGGATCTCCCGCGCATCCGCCCGAACGCCGATCGTCGCGCCGAAGGCTTCGGCCACCGCATCGGCGGTGATGTCGTCATGCGTCGGCCCGATCCCGCCAGAGGTGAACACATGGTCGAACCTGTCGGAAAGCGAGCGCACCGCCTCCACGATGGCGGCGTGATCGTCGGGAATCACACGGATTTCCCGCAGGTCGATGCCCCGCACCGTCAACTCGTCGGCAAGGTGGCCGCTGTTGGTATCCTTGGTGCGACCGGAGAGGATCTCGTCTCCGATCACCAGCATTGCGGCTGTCGGGTTCGTCATCCTGTCCTCCTGCCGGGCAATGCCGGTCGTCTTGTCGCGTCCCCGTCACAGCTATAGACCCTGACGATGCGCTTTCAATCCCCTCTCCGCCGGGTCCGGCTGCTGCGCCGCTACAAACGCTTCCTCGCTGACATCTTGCTGGAGGACGGCACGGAGCATGTGGCCCATTGCCCGAACCCCGGCGCGATGACGGGTCTGGCCGAGCCGGGGATGCCGATCTGGGTGGAGGGGAACGACGATCCGCGCCGCAAGTTGCGCTACGGCTGGCGGCTGACGGAACTGCCGGACGGGACGCTGGTGAACATCGACACCTCGACACCCAACCGTATCGTGGCGGAAGCGCTGCGGAGCGGCGCGATCCCGGCGCTCGCCGCCTATGGCACCCACCGCGCCGAGGTGCGCTACGGTCAGGCGAGCCGGGCCGATTTCCTGCTCACGGGCGCGGGGCTGCCCGATGCACTGGTGGAGGTGAAGAGCGTCACCCTGCGCCGGGAGGGTCGGCTGGGCGAGTTTCCCGACACGGTGACGGCGCGGGGCGCGCGTCATCTGGCGGAGCTTGCGGCCGCGGCGGGAGAGGGGCGCCGGGCGGTCTTGCTCTACCTGCTCGGCCGGTCCGACTGCGACGCGGTGGCGGTCGCGGGCGACATCGACCCGGCCTATGCGCGCGCTGCGGAGGCGGCGCATGCGGCGGGGGTGGAGGTGATCGCCCATGCGACCCGGATCGCCCCGGAAGGATTGACGCTCGGCCCCGCCGTGCCGGTGCGTCCCGGCTCTGGCAAATCCCGGAGCAAATGACTATCTAGGGGCCATCACAATTGACGGAGCTGCCTGTGGACGATCGCCACCATGGCCGTCTGACGAAGGACGGCATCCGAATCCACGATCCTGAAGACTTTGCCGGTATGCATGCCGCCGGTCGTATCGCCGCCGAGATTCTCGATGAGATCGGCGAGGCGGTCTATCCCGGCGCCACCACGGCGGAGATCGACGACATCATCACCCGCAAGGTGACGGAGAAGGGTACGGTCTCCGCCACCATCGGCTATCGCGGCTATCAGCACGCCTCCTGCATCAGCGTGAACCACGTGGTCTGCCACGGGATTCCGGGTGCGAAGGTGCTGAAGGACGGCGACATCCTGAACATCGACGTGACGGTGATCCTGGACGGCTGGTTCGGAGACAGCTCGCGCATGTATGTCGCGGGCACCCCCTCCCGGAAAGCGGAACGTCTGATCCGCGTGACGCATGACGCGCTGATGCTCGGCATCGAGCAGGTGAAGCCCGGCAACACCTTCGGCGACATCGGTCACGCGATTCAGGCCTATGTGGAGGGTCAGCGCATGTCTGTCGTGCGCGATTTCTGCGGCCACGGCATCGGGCGGGTGTTCCACGCGCCGCCGAACGTGCTGCACTATGGCCGTCCCGGCTCCGGCCCCATGCTGGAGGAGGGGATGTTCTTCACCATCGAACCGATGGTGAACCTCGGCCGCCCGGAAACCAAGGTGCTGGCCGACGACTGGACGGCGGTCACGCGGGACAAGTCGCTCTCCGCACAGTTCGAGCATGCCGTCGGCGTGACGGCGACAGGCTGCGAGATCTTCACCCTGTCCCCAGCGGACAGGTTCTACCCCGCACTGTGAGAGCTGCGTCCGCCAGACCGTTGGCTGATCGGGCGCTTCAGCCGCCGGTGCAGCGCGATGGTGTCGCATGACCCTGACGGCAGAGGCGCTCTGGCTCTACGCGGGGGCGTTGTTCGTGCTCTGGCTGACACCGGGGCCGGTGTTCGTGGCCATCACGGCGCGGGCGCTCTCCGGCGGGTTCTCCGCCGCCTGGCCGCTGGCGCTCGGCGTGACGGTGGGGGATGTGCTCTGGCCGCTGGTTGCCGCGTTCGGCATGGCCTGGTTCATCACCGCCAACGCATGGGCGCTCGACGTGATGCGCTGGGTCGCGGTGGCGATGTTCCTGTGGCTCGGCTGGGGGCTGATCCGCAACGCCGGTGCGCCGCCTGATCGTGACAGCCGCCTTGCCCGCCCCGGCCTGTGGTCGGGGTTCTCCGCCGGGGTGATGGCCATCCTCGGCAACCCGAAGGCGATCCTGTTCTACATGGCTGTCCTTCCGGGGTTCTTCGATCTGTCCCATGCCGGAGCCGCGGACCTGACCGTGATCGTGGCTGTCTCCGCCGCCGTGCCGCTGGCCGGCAACCTCATCGCCGCTGCCGCCGTCTCGCGCGCGCGGGCGGTTCTGTCCTCGCCCTCGGCGATGGCGCGCACCAACCGCATCGCGGGGGCGCTGCTCATCCTCGTCGGAGGCGCGATCGCATTTCTCTGACACCAAATCTTGTGTCCGAGGGTGACATTTCATGCTCCCCCCGCTATAAATCGGGGGCAATGTCGAAGGTATCTCCCCTATGGCTCAACCCGTTCCGAAGCCCGAAGAATACGGCGCAGAATCCATCAAGGTTCTCAGGGGCTTGGAGGCCGTTCGCAAGCGTCCCGGCATGTATATCGGCGACACGGACGACGGCTCGGGCCTGCACCACATGGTCTATGAAGTCGTGGACAACGGCATTGACGAAGCCCTCGCCGGTCATGCCGATTTCGTGGGGGTAAGGATTCACGCGGACGGCTCCGTCTCCGTGCGCGACAATGGCCGCGGGATTCCGGTGGATATCCATCGGGAGGAGGGGGTTTCCGCCGCCGAGGTCATCATGACCCAGCTTCACGCCGGCGGGAAATTCGACCAGAACAGCTACAAGGTCTCGGGCGGACTGCATGGCGTCGGCGTCTCCGTCGTCAACGCGCTGTCCGACTGGCTTGAATTGCGCGTCTGGCGGAACGGCAAGGAGCATTACGCCCGCTTCGAACATGGCGATACGGTGGAGCATCTGCGCGTCGTGGGCGACGCGGCGGGCGAGAAGGGGACGGAGGTCCGGTTCATGGCCTCCACCAAGATCGATGACCCGAACGGCACCTTCTCCAACCGCGAATTCTCCTTCAAGACGCTGGAAGCCCGGCTGCGGGAACTGGCGTTCCTGAATTCCGGCGTCCGCATCATTCTGGAAGACGACCGCCCGGCGGAGCCGCTGCGGACGGAGCTGTGCTATGAGGGCGGGGTCAAGGAATTCGTCCGCTATCTCGACCGGTCCAAGACCGCGATGATGCCCGAGCCGATCTATATCACCGGCGAAAAGGGCGGCATCGGGGTGGAGGTCGCGATGTGGTGGAACGACAGCTATCATGAAACCGTTCTGCCCTTCACCAACAACATTCCGCAGCGCGATGGCGGCACGCACCTTGCGGGCTTCCGCGGTGCGCTGACCCGGACGCTCACCAAATACGCGCAGGACAGCGGCATCGCCAAACGCGAAAAGATCGATTTCACGGGCGACGACGCGCGCGAAGGGCTGACCTGCGTGCTGTCGGTCAAGGTTCCCGATCCGAAATTCTCCAGCCAGACCAAGGACAAGCTCGTCTCGTCAGAGGTTCGGCCCGCCGTCGAGGGGCTGGTGAACGAAAAGCTGGGCGAGTGGTTCGAGGAGCACCCCGCCGAAGCCAAGACGATCATCGGCAAGATCATCGAAGCCGCCCTGGCCCGTGAAGCCGCCCGCAAGGCCCGCGAGCTTACCCGGCGCAAGACGGCGATGGATGTGGCAAGCCTGCCGGGCAAGCTGGCCGATTGTCAGGAAAAGGACCCCTCCAAGTCGGAGGTCTTCCTCGTCGAAGGCGATTCCGCCGGCGGGTCCGCCAAACAGGGACGCAGCCGCGCCAATCAGGCGGTGCTGCCGCTCCGGGGCAAGATCCTGAACGTAGAGCGCGCCCGGTTCGACAGGATGCTCGCCAGTCAGGAGATCGGCACCCTCATTACCGCGCTCGGCACCGGGATCGGCCGGGACGAGTTCGACGTGTCGAAGCTGCGCTACCACAAGATCGTCATCATGACGGACGCCGACGTGGACGGCGCCCATATCCGCACGCTGCTGCTGACGTTCTTCTTCAGGCAGATGCCGGAGATCATCGAGGGCGGCTTCCTCTACATCGCGCAGCCGCCGCTCTACAAGGTCGCGCGGGGCCGCTCGGAGGTCTATCTGAAGGATCAGGCCGCGCTGGAGGATTACCTTGTCCATCAAGGGGTCGAAGGGGCAATCCTGCGGCTGGGCGACGGGAGCGAGATTGCCGGCGCCGACCTCGCCCGCGTGGTGGAGGAGGCGCGTACCGTGCGGCGTGTGCTGCAGACCTTCCCGACCCACTATCCGCAGAACATTCTTGAGCAGGCCGCCATTGCCGGAGCCATGCTGCCCGGCGCGGTGGACAAGGATGCCCAAGGCGTGGCCAATGTGGTGGCGGAGCGGCTGGATCTCGTCTCTGTGGAGTATGAGCGCGGGTGGCAGGGGCGTCCGACACAGGACCACGGCCTGCGGTTCAGCCGTCTGGTGCGCGGGGTGGAGGAGATGCGGACGCTGGACGGCCCGGTCTTCCGCTCGGCAGAGGCGCGGCGCCTCGGCAGCCTGACGGAGAAACTGCGTGAGGTTTACGGCACCCCGGCAAAGCTCGTCCGCAAGGACCGGGAACAGCCGATCCACGGCCCCATCGACCTGCTGAAAGCCATTCTGGCGGAAGGCGAGAAGGGGCTTACCCTGCAACGCTACAAGGGGCTGGGCGAGATGAACCCCGACCAGCTCTGGGAAACCACGCTCGACCCGGAGGCCCGGACGCTCCTTCAGGTTCGGATCGAGGATGTGGCGGAAGCGGACGACATCTTCACCAAGCTCATGGGCGATGTGGTGGAGCCGCGGCGCGAATTCATCCAGCAGAATGCGCTCTCGGTGGAGAATCTCGACTTCTGAGGTTCTGCCGCGCAAAATAGGAAAGCCCCGGTGTTTACCGGGGCTTTGTCATGAAAGCTGCTTGGGATCAGCGCATGGAACTGGAGAATTCGTCCACTTCCTTTTCGGCCTGATCCTTGGCGTAGCCGTATTTCTCTTGAAGCTTGCCCACGAGCTGGTCGCGTTTACCGGCGATCTTGTCCAGGTCGTCATCAGTGATGTCGCCCCATTTCTCCTTAGCTTTGCCCTTGAATTGCGTCCACTTGCCTTCGATCTGGTCCCAGTTCATCGTGATCTCCTTGTTTCCTTCCGATCAACGCGGGAACTCGGGTCTGGTTCCGCAAATGTCAGGCGGGCGTGAAAGCCTGAACGGGAAAGCTGACCGCCAGCCGGTAGATGTCGCCTTCCACCGCGGCGGTAAGAAGCTCCCCCTCCAGCTGTACGACGAAAGCCTGGATGAGCTGGGAGCCGAGACCGGTGCTGGCCGCCTGGGCATCCCGCTCCTCCTCTCCGAAAATCTCGGTGCCGAGCGTGTTTTCAACGGAGAATATGGCCAGTCCCGGTTCCGGCTGCGACAGGGCCACACGCACCCATGGATCGCCTTCGGCCGGTCTCCCGATATATTTCAGCGCGTTGGTGAAGGCTTCGGTTGTCAGCAGGGCAAGCGGCACAGCCTGATCGGGATAAAGGGTGATCTCCGCCAGGTCCTTGCGGATATCGATCCGGTGATGTCCGTCCGTGGCCACAGCGGCCATCTGATCGACGATTTCAGAGATCAGCCTGTCCACCCGTGCGGCGGAAAGCTGTTCGGCCTGATAAAGGCTGCGGTGCACGGAGGCGAGGCTCATCACCCTGTTCTGGACACTTTTCAGCACGCGGCGGGCAGAGGGCTCCTTCACCCGGCGGATCTGCATGTTCATGATCGACGCAATGAGCTGAAGGTTGTTCTTCACCCGGTGGTGCACCTCCTTCAGAAGAACGGTCTTTTCGCTCAGAGACGCTTCCAGTGCGTCCTCATCCCGGATCAGGATGCGGGTGAGGTTGTGGAATGTGTGGCTCATCTCCTGAATTTCGGCGGGGGCATCCGTCAGCACTTCGGGGGCGGTATCGCGCTGCCCGAGCGCGAAGCGGCGCATCTGGCCGCGCATTTCGCGGATGTGGCGGATGACGAGGCGATGAACCGCCAGATACGCAACGACAAGGCTGACGGCCCACATCAACAAAGGATAGAGGACGGCGGCGGGAATGCTGACTGCGGCGGCCAGATCTTCCCGTGGCCCCCAGCTGCCGATGGCGAAGACCTGTCCCCGGATCACCGGCAACACGGCGAAGAGCCGATTTTCCCCGTGATTGTTGCGCCCGCGGAAAACCTGCTCCGTATCGACCGCGAAAGTCGTAAGGGGATGTCCCTTCGGCAGCTGTCCCTCAAGATCGTCCCGCGCCAATGAGCTTGTCAGGATCTCGCCGCGCGCATTGAAGGTGATGACGGTCGGTCGGCGGACGCCTTCGGAATAGTCCCTGATCGATCCGATGTTGCTTTTCGGAATGCCGAAATAGAGATACCCCCGCCACTGTCCTTCGGAGAACAGCGGCCAGCGGACATCGACGCTCGGCTCCGACACCCGCCGGTTGCCGTCGGATGCAAGTATCAGAACCTCCCGCTGTGTCTGCATGATGCGGAACGGCTCATATGCGGAAACGTCGAGCGGCAGGCCGGAGGAGATGCAGTTCTGATGCCCTGTTTCGTCGGTATACCCCACGAAATCGATCACCGAGGACTGCGCCACAAAGGAGCGGAGCAGGGCCGAACACTGCTCTGGCCGCTCCGCGGTGGCGAGCACACTGTCACCGAGTGCCTCCGCCGCGCCGAAGGTTGTCAGAAGCAGGGTGCGCTCAGAAGCCGCAGCCTCCGCCGTGCGGCCAAGAAGTGCCGTGTCGGACACACGGCGGCTTTCCATGATGCTGCGCGAGCTTTGCGCAACAGCGATCAGGCCGATGGGCAGGAGTGCGATGGACAGCAGTGCGGCAAGGCGAAAGCCCAGCGAGTCAATGAACCGGATTCGCGACCTGAGTCCGGTCTTCATGCCCCATCCTTCTCAAGCGCCTCAGCCGTGGGCGGCCTTAGATGAAATCACCGCCAGCGTAGCCCGGTCCGTCAATTCGAATTCCTCACCATCCTGCAGGTGCAGAAGCTCGGACAGCCGCTTGCGGCCGCGATTGGCCCGGCTTTTGATCGTGCCGACAGCACAGGCGCACATCGCCGCCGCTTCCTCGTAGGAGAAACCGGAGGCGCCCACAAGGATTAGTGCTTCACGCTGCTCATCGGGCAACTGGGCAAAAGCCGTGCGGAAATCCGCAAGCGCAAGACGACCGTCATGATCGGGCTTCTGTGCCAGTCGGGCAGCGTGGAGACCATCGCTGTCCGCCACTTCCCGGCTGACCTTGCGACGGCTGGAATAGAAGGTGTTGCGCAGAATGGTGAACAGCCACGCGCGGAGGTTGGTTCCGATCTCGAACTTGTCGATATTGGTCCAGGCTTTCAGGATCGTGTCTTGAACCAGATCGTCCGCCGCCGCGCCGTTGCGAGCAAGGCTGAGAGCGAAAGCACGAAGAGCGGGGAGATGCTGGACGAGTTCGTCCCTCGGATCGGCGAGGGTGGCCTTCATCGCGAGGACTCTTCGTCAGAACGCACTGCGGAACCCACTGCCTGATCCTGGTCCTTCAGCCTGCTCAGCAAATCCATCAGACGTGAGGGAATCGCTTCCTCCACTTTCTCCTGATAAACTCGTCGCAAGTTCTCATCGATCTGGAGGCGAAGAGTCGCTTCCTTGGGTTTGTCTGTCATGATGAAGGCTTGATCCTGACGTCATTTTCTAGTCGTTGCGCGGGAACAAAACGTCTGGAAGCGCGTTCGGTTCCAACTGCACAGGAAGAATCTTCGGAGACATCATGACAAAGACGCAGGCTGACCTCGCCCAACGGATCGGAGAGCAGCTTCCGTATCTGCGCCGCTACGCCCGTGCCTTGACAGGTAGCCAGACAACCGGGGATGCCTATGCGGCTGCGACGCTGGAGGCCATCCTTGAAGACCGAAGCGTCTTCGAGGGCGCGCTTTCCCCGAAAGTGGCGCTGTTCCGTGCCTTCCACCTGATCTGGTCCAGCGCAGGCGCTCCGATTGCCGAAGCCGTGGGCGATGTTCTGGAACGGCGGGCGCAGGTGCATCTGGGCACCCTGACCAGAAATACGCGCGAGGCCCTTTTGCTTCGCACGGTCGAGGAGTTTTCCTTCGAGGAAATCGCCGAGATCATGCAGATTTCGCCTGCAGAAGCGGAAGAGCTGCTCACGACCGCTCTGAACGAGATGGAAGAATCCGTCCTCGGCAAGATCATGATCATCGAGGATGAAGCCATCATCGCGATGGATATCCATTCGATCGTGACGGGAATGGGCCACCGCGTGACGGGCAATGCGCGAACCCGCGATGCCGCCGTTGCCTTGGGCCAGAAGGATCGACCCGATCTCATCCTTGCGGATATTCAGCTCGCGGATGGATCCTCCGGCATCGATGCGGTCAACGAGCTTCTGCAAATTCTTGGCGATGTTCCGGTGATCTTCATCACCGCCTTCCCGCAGCGTCTGCTGACGGGCGAGCGACCGGAGCCAGCCTTCCTGATCACGAAACCCTATTCGGAGGAGCAGGTGCGGTCTGCGGTCAGTCAGGCGATGTTCTTTGCGTCCACCGAGGACATGCGCGTCTAGATCTCTTGATCTTCGGGAAGCGGTCAGAAGGGCGACGGATCACACCGTCGCCCTTTTTATCAGGGCGTACGCCCGCCGACCGCGCGCGCGATAAGGGCGACGATAAACAGGACCAGAAAGATGAAGAACAGGATCTGAGCGATGCCGGCAGATGCGCTGGCTATTCCGCCGAAGCCGAAAACCCCTGCAATTATGGCGACGACCAGAAAGACAAGAGCCCAGTAGAGCATGAGGTTTTCCCTTCCCTTTCAATTTTACGCCAAGTGGCGTTATTGTGTTTACAACCTGTAAATGAGCTTTGTGGTTCCCTTCTTATCGACGCTTCCCGAATGGAACCGTGGCGGGTAACTCTGCGTTAGCAAAGTGCGCGGTCGTAGTGTCGATCGTTGGAGAAATGCAGTCGAAGGAGCTGGCAGATGGCCCGTACGGAAGTCGAACAAGAAGTGACCGAACCCTCGATGGCCGAGCTGTCGAGCCAGCTTGATTCCCTCAAGGCCGATATGGTGGCCATCACGGAAACACTTGCCCAGCTGGGTCGCGCCAAGGGTCAACAGGTGGCGGACGCCGCCCGTTCCGAAGCACAGGCCCTGCGCGAGCGTGGTGAGCAGAAGGTCGCGGACATGCAGGACCGCGCCTATCAGCTCAGCGATCAGACGAGCCAAATGGTGCGCGAAAACCCGGCAACCGCGCTTGGCGTCGCGGCCGGGGCCGGTTTCCTGTTCGGCCTTCTTCTGTCGCGCCGCTGACCATGCTGGAGCAGCTGACCGCCGGTGTGAAGGAGGCTGCCGTCGACGCGGCGCGGAAATCCCTCTTCTCGCTGGTTGCAGGGGTGCTTTTCTGCGTCGGTATCGCATTCCTGACAGCGGCGCTCTGGCTGTTCATCGAGCGGCAGAGCAATGCGCTGACAGCGGCCCTTGGCGTGGCGCTGGCCTATATTCTCGCGGGTATCATCGTGCTGCTGGTCGGCAGAAACCGTGACCGGGCAGCACATCCCGGAACGCCGGGCGTACGGGCGTATGACGCTCCGCCGCCCGGTGGCGTCGGCCCGGGCCCGCGTGACCCTGCGCGAGCATTCGCGTCTGGCTCGTCCGTCGTTCCGCCGTTGATGGAAGCATTCTTCTTCGGGCTGGATTCGGCCCTGCGGTCGCGGAACGGTGCGCCGCCACCCCCCCCACCGCCGCGCGACCGTTATTAAGGGCCGCGCGACCTTTATTGAACATCCGCGCCGCGCGGCTCCAGATTGAGCTGCGCGGCGTGTTCTCTCGCACTCGAAAGCCGCCTGCGCCGGACTTCTGCATTGAGCGCGGCGCCGAGCAGCACGGAATAAGCGGAAAGATACAGCCACATCAGCAGGATCATCACTGCCGCGATGGACCCGTATATTTCGTTGTAGCGGCCGAAGTTCGTCAGGAAATAGGTGAAACCAAGCGAGGCGATGGCCCAGAGCACCACGGCCAGCAACGTCCCCGGCAGCAGGTTTCCGGGTTTGCTCCCCCGCCAGTTCGGCCCGATGCGGTAAAGGAGCCATATGCCCCCGAGCACGATCCCCGTGGAGGCGAGAACATGCGCGAGGTTGAAGGCGATGTTTTCCATGAGCGGGATGTGGAAGAACGTCAGCAGGATCGGCAGCACCACTGCAACCGTCAACGCTACAAGCGCCGTGGCGGTAAAGGTCAGGGTGAGCAGGATCGACACCAGATAGGCAATCACACTGTGCGGGTTCGGCTTGCGATAGATCGCGTTGAGACCCCTGACCATCGCGTCTATGGCCGCCATGGCTGACCACAGCGCCACGGCGAAGGAGATGAGCGTGGCCCAGCCCAGCGTGCCCGAATTCGTCTCCACCAGCGAAGTCACCTGCGAACGGATGATCTCGAAGGCGGCGGGCGGAACGATTTCCCGGAAATACTCCAGTTGCTCCTGAATGACATAGGGATCCTGCCACGATCCCCAGACGGAGATGAGCGCGCTGGCAGCGGGAAACATCGCAAAGACCGTGAAGAAGGCAACGCCTCCTGCAGCGAGCGACAGGTTCGCCCGGTCGATCGTGTCGAGCATCGCCATCACGAGGCTCTGTTGCTTGGGAGAGGAGTTTGACAGCCTGTGACCTCCTTCATGCAGGCGAGCCATTCTAGGCCCGTCCTGCCGTGATCGGAAGGGCACTTTGCCTTTTCTGCGGGAAGGGTTATCCTTTACCTCACCTCGGGGTGCCATCCGGCTGAGACGCATCGCGCGAACCCGTAGAACCTGATCCGGTCAGCACCGGCGGAGGGAAGGTCCGACGCTGTTGCCCCAAAATGGAGGCGCCGTCATGCGGTTTGGATTGATCGCCGCGGTTTTCGCAGGGTTTCTGGGGCAAGGGGTGGCAGCGGCGCCCGTGCTCACCGTCTATACTTACGACAGTTTCGTCTCGGAATGGGGGCCGGGGCCGAAGATCAAGGCCCTGTTCGAGGCGGAGTGCGGCTGCACCGTTGATTTCGTGACGGCGGGCGACGGGGCCTCGCTGCTCGGGCGGCTGCGGCTGGAGGGCACGCGAAGCCCCGCCGACGTGGTGGTCGGTCTGGACAACAACCTGATCGATGCCGCGCGGGAATCGGGCCTGTTCGCGCCGCACGGGTTGGGCCATGTCGCGCTCGACCTGCCGGTGGAGGCGGGGGATGACACCTTCCTGCCCTTCGACTGGGGCTATTTCGCATTCGTCTATGACCGCACGAAGCTTTCCGACCCGCCCGACAGCTTCCCCGCGCTGATCGACAGGCCCGCTTCCTTCAAGGTGATCCTCCAGGATCCGCGCTCCTCCACGCCCGGCCTCGGGCTGCTGCTCTGGGTAAAGGCGGCCTATGGCGACCGGGCGCCGGAGATCTGGAAGGGGCTTGCGCCCCATGTCCTCACCGTGACGCCGGGTTGGTCGGAGGCTTACGGGATGTTCCTGAAGGGAGAGGCGGACATGGTTCTCTCCTATACCACCTCGCCCGCCTATCACATCATCGAGGAGCAGGACGATACCAAGGCCGCCGCGATGTTCGCCGAAGGGCATTACCTGCAGGTGGAAGTCGCCGCCCGACTGGCCAGCAGCCAGGAGCAGGAACTGGCTGGCCGTTTCCTGTCCTTCCTCCTCTCGGATGCGGCGCAGGCTGTGCTGCCCACGACCAACTGGATGTATCCTGCCATCATCCCGGCGGGGGGGCTCCCGGCAGGCTTCGAGAAGCTCTCCATCCCCGAACGCGCGCTGATCTTCACGCCGGAGGAGGCCCGCTCCATACGTGACGCGGCGCTGGACGAATGGCTGGGGGCGCTCAGCCGGTGAGGTTTCTGGCAGGGGGGGCGGCGCTTGCCCTCGTTCTGGGCCTGACGCTCGGCACGCTGCTGGCCGTGGCGATAACGGCCGGAGGGTTCACCGCGCTGCGGCCGGGCGATGTGGCTGCGATCCGCTTCACCGTGAGTCAGGCGCTGATTTCCGCGGTGGTGAGCGTGCTGCTTGCCATCCCGGTCGCCCGCGCGCTGGCGCGGCGGCGATTTCCGGGGCGGGGGCTGCTCATCACCCTGCTGGGCGCGCCGTTTCTGCTGCCGGTGATCGTGGCGGTGCTGGGCCTCGTCTCCGTCTTTGGCAGGGCGGGGCTGGTGAATGCGGCGCTCGCGGCCATGGGGCTGCCGCCGGTGTCGATCTACGGACCGCAGGGGGTGATCCTTGCCCATGTGTTCTTCAACCTGCCGCTCGCCACCCGGTTGCTGCTGGAGGGCTGGCTCGCGATACCGGCGGAACGCTTCCGCCTTGCCGCCGCACTGGATTTCCGTCCGGCGGACATGCGGCGGCATCTGGAGCGACCTATGCTGAGGGAGCGGTTGCCGGGCGCGTTTCTGGCGATCTTCCTTGTCTGCCTCACCTCCTTTGCCGTGGCGTTGACGCTGGGGGGCGGTCCACGGGCGACGACGGTGGAGCTTGCCATCTATCAGGCCTTCGGTTTCGACTTCGATCTCGGGCGTGCGGCGCTGCTCGCGCTCGTGCAGTTCGGCATCTGCGCCATGGCGGCGGTGGTTGCTGCGGTGATCTCCGTGCCCTCCGGCTTCGGCACCGGCCTTGACCGGCCGGTGCAGCGCTGGGATGCGGCGGGGCCGATGGCGCGTGTGCTCGACACGCTGGCCATCGGCGGGGCGGCGGTCTTTCTGCTCGTCCCCCTTCTGGCGCTGGTGATGGAAGGGGCGGGCGGTCTGCCCGGCCTTTCCGCAAGCGTCTTCCGGGCGGCGGGGCGCTCGCTGGTTGTGGCGGTGGGGTCTGCACTGCTCACGCTCCTCCTCTCGCTGTCGCTCTCCCTGCTCGCGTCGCCGCGCCGGCGATGGGTGGAGACGGCGGGGATGCTGCCGCTCGCCTCTTCCTCTCTGGTGATGGGCACGGGGTTGTTCATCCTGCTGAACCCGCTGGTCGATCCGGCGCGGCTGTCGCTCGGTGTCACGGCGGCGGTCAATGCGGTGATGGCGCTGCCCTTTGCCTTTCGCATCCTGCTTCCCGCCGTCCGGGCGGAGGAGACAGGTTATGCCCGTCTGGCGGAGAGCCTCGGGATGCGCGGGGTGTCGCGGCTCCGGCTTGTCACGCTGCCGCGGCTTCGGCGGCCGCTCTGCTTTGCGGGCGGGCTGGCGGCGGCGCTCTCCATGGGCGATCTGGGGGTGATCGCGCTTTTCGCCCGCGCGGACGAGGCGACCCTGCCCTTGCAGATCTACCGGCTGATGGGCGCCTACCGGATGGCGGAGGCTTCGGCGGCTGCGGTGCTGCTGCTTGCGCTGAGCTTCGGGATTTTCTGGATCATCGACAGGATGGGACGCGGTGCTGAGGCTTGAACAGGTCACGATACGGCAGGGCGACTTCGTTCTCTCTGCCGATTTCACGGTGGCGGCCGGGCGGCGGGTCGCGGTCATGGGGCCGTCGGGGGCGGGAAAGTCCACGCTGCTGAACGCGATCGCGGGGTTCCTGCCGCTCGCTTCGGGCCGCATCCTCTGGGCGGGTGAGGATATCGGGGGGCTGCGTCCGGGTGCCCGGCCGATGACCGTGCTGTTTCAGGACAACAACCTTTTCCCACATCTGACCGTCAGCCAGAATGTCGGGCTGGGTCTCCGCCCGGATCTGCGGCTTGGTGAACCGGAGCGGCGGCAGGTCGCCGCGGCCCTTGCCGATGTGGGGCTGGAGGGGTTGGGCGCGCGCAGACCCGCAGCACTTTCCGGCGGGCAGGCGGGGCGGGTGGCGCTTGCCCGCGCGCTCCTGCGGCGGCGGCCGCTCCTGCTGCTGGACGAACCCTTTGCCGCGCTCGGCCCCGCCCTCCGGGAGGAGATGCTGGCCCTTGTCGTCCGCATCGCGGCAGAGACCGCGGCGACCGTGCTGATGGTGACGCATGATCCCGCCGATGCGGAGCGGCTGGCGGATGAGGTGATCGTCGTGGACAGCGGATCGGCCTTTCCCCCGCGCCCGACGGCGGCATTGCTGGCCGATCCGCCCAGTGCTCTCGCACGCTATCTCGGCCAGCGGCGGAAATGAAAACGCGCGCCCCGGGGGGGGGCGCGCGTTTTGTGTCCATGTCCGGTCCCGGTCAGACCTTCTTGTAGGCGTCCTTCGCGGCCTTCTTGACCGGCGCCCAGATGCGCTTGTTGGTCAGGTAGAGCAGCACCGCCAGCAATGCGAGGAAGATGACCGCCGTCCAGCCAGCCGTCTTGCGCTGCATCATCTTGGGTTCCGCGGCCCACATCAGGAACGCGGCCACATCCTGCGCCATCGCGCGCACATCGTTCGGCGCGCCGTCGGCAAAGGTGACCTGACCGTCCGCAAGGGGCGGTGCCATGGCGATCCAGCCGGAGGGGAAGGTATGGTTCTCGTAGAAGGTGGTGCCCGCCTCCACCTTCTCCTCGCCCGTATAGCCGGTGAGGAGCGAGGCGATGTATTCCGGCCCGCCGATGCCCTTCGCGATCTGGTTGATCCCCAGCCCGTAGGGCCCGTGGAACCCGGCCCGGGCCTTTGCCATGAGGCTCAGGTCAGGGGCGTTGGGAAGCTGGTGGGGCGGAAAGTGATCCGCAGGCGTGCGCGGACGATCCTCCCCGGTTTCGGCATCCGTGATCGTCATCTGCGCGGCATAGGCGCGGATCTGATCCTCCGGCATCGCCGGGCCGCCGGGGTCGGAGAGCGAGCGGATCGGCACGAACTTCATGCCGTGGCAGGCGGAGCAGACCTCCGTATAGACCTGCAGGCCCCGTTGAAGCTGCATCCGGTCATAGGCGCCGAACGGACCTTCGAAGGAGAAGGAGAAGTCCTCCACATGCCCACCCTCCGCCGCCATGAGCGGGCTGGCGAGGGCGAGGGTGGCGACCGTGGCGAGCGCGAGTTTCTTCAGCATGATGTCTTCCTCACTCCGCCGGATGATCGCTCGGGATCGACAGGTCGGGCCGTGCGCCAGGCTTGCCGTAATGCTCGTTGAAATCCTCCTCGATGGTCGCGGGTGCGGCAGTCGGCTTCTCGATCACGCCGAGCAGCGGGAGGACGACAAGGAAGTACGCAAACCAGTAGGTCGCGGCGATGAGCGAAATCCAGGTGTAGATCCCCTCTGCCGGCATGGCCCCCACCCACATCAGCACCATGAAATCGACGCAGAGCAGGTAGAACCACCATTTGAACATCGGCCGGAACCGGCCCGAACGGACGGAGGATGTGTCCAGCCACGGCGCCAGCGCCATGACCGCGATCGCGCCGAACATGGCGAGCACACCGAAGAACTTGGCATCCACGATGCCGAAGGTCACCCAGTGGACAAGTTTCACGACCCAGACATCCGCGGTGAAGGCGCGCAGGATGGCGTAGAACGGCAGGAAGTACCATTCCGGCACGATATGCGCGGGCGTGGCGAGCGGGTTCGCCTCGATGTAGTTGTCCGGGTGGCCGAGGTAGTTCGGCATGAAGCCCACGATGGCGAAGAACACCAGCAGGACCACGACGAGCGCGAACAGATCCTTGATGACGAAGTAGGGCCAGAAGGGCAGGGTGTCCTTCTTCGCCTCCTCCTTGGAACCGCGCCGCACCTCGACCCCGGTCGGGTTGTTGTTGCCGGTGGTGTGGAAGGCCCAGACGTGGACGATCACCAGACCGGCAATGACGAAGGGCAGCAGATAGTGAAGCGAGAAGAAGCGGTTCAGCGTGGCATTGTCCACCGCAGGCCCGCCCAGAAGCCAGGTCTGGATCGACTCGCCGATGCCGGGGATCGCGCCGAACAGACCGGTGATCACCGTGGCGCCCCAGAAGGACATCTGCCCCCAGGGAAGCACATAGCCCATGAACGCCGTGGCCATCATGGCGAGGTAGATCAGCATGCCGATGATCCACGTCACCTCCCGCGGGGCCTTGTAGGAGCCGTAGTAGAGGCCGCGGAAGATGTGCAGATAGACGGCGACGAAGAACAGCGACGCCCCGTTCGCGTGCAGATAGCGGAGCATGTAGCCGCCGTTCACGTCACGCATGATATGCTCGACGGAGGAGAAGGCGAGGCTGACATGCGGCGTGTAGTGCATCACCAGCGCCACGCCGGTCGCGATCTGGAGCACGAGGCAGAAGACCAGCACGATCCCCCAGATCCACATCCAGTTGAGGTTCTTGGGGGTCGGGATCATGATCGTGTCATAGATCAGCGACACGACGGGAAGACGGGTGTGAAGCCACTTCTCGAAGCGGGTCTTCGGCTCATAATGGTCGTGGGGAATACCGGACATCTGGCTTACCCGAGCTTGATGGTGGTTTCGTCGGTGAAGGCGGCGACGGGAATGTGCAGGTTTTCCGGCGCCGGTCCCTGGCGGATGCGTCCCGCGGCGTCATAGTGCGAGCCGTGGCACGGGCAGAACCAGCCATCGAAATTGCCCGCGCCGTTGCCGAGCGGCACACAGCCCAGGTGGGTGCAGACACCCATCATCACGAGCCACTGTCCCGCATCGTCCAGCGCGCGGTTCTGGTCGGTCGCCTGCGCATCCGACGGTTTGTTGGCGTTGCGGGCATTGGTGTCCACGAGTTGCGACATCTCCACCCCGCGGGCCGATTCGATGTCGGCCTGCGAGCGGTGGCGGATGAACACGGGCTTGCCCAGCCATTTGACGGTGAGCTGCGTGCCCTCCGCCACATTGGCGATATCGACGTGGATGGAGGAAAGCGCCTGCACATCCGCGGAGGGGTTCATCTGGTTGACGAGCGGCCAGACCGCCGCGCCCCCTGCCACGACCGCCGCACCCCCCGTCGCGTAGAAGAGGAAATCCCTTCGGCTCGTCGTATGATCTTCTGCTTGGGACACGGAATCCTCCCTACCTAGCCGTCAGCACATGCTGTCGCCCCCGGGTTGTCCCCGGGGTCGCCTGCAAGGTTTCTAACGGTCAAATATCCGTGCGTCCAGAAGGCATCCCGCTTTCGTTGCCAAGCGCGAGCCTTGTGCAACAGCGGCGCCTGTGAACTGTCAGGGGCGCGTCGCCTCCATGGCGGGCCGCTGGTCGAAGCCGGTGAACCAGTGCGCCAGTTGCGGCCGCCCCGCCCGCCAGTCCCGCGCTCCGTGACGAAGGTCGAGATATCCGAGCGCGCAGCCCGTCGCGATCTGGCCGATGTCGAGCGGCCCGTGCAGGTGGCTCATCCACAGGGTTTCCAGCGTATCGAGCGCGCGGGACACCTTCTGCCACTGTCCCTCCAGCCAGGGGCCATAGTGCAGTTCCTCCGGCCGGAGCCGGTATTCCAGCGCCATGAGCAGGGCCGCATCCATGATGCCATCCGCCAGCGCCTCGAGCGTGAGCGTGGTCCAGAGCCGCTCTCCCACCGGATAGAGCGTGCCCTCCGCAACCGTGTTCAGATAGCGGCAGATCACCGGGCTGTCATAGATCGCAGGCCCGTCGTCCCGCTCAAGCGTCGGCAGCTTGCCCAGAGGATTGCCGGGAATCGGTGTCTCTCCCGTGCCCAGCGGATTGGTGGCGACGGTCACGCGATCCACCTGCCCGGTGATTCCGAGTTCCGTGGCGGTAACCACACATTTGCGGGCAAAGGGGGATGCTGGGCTGTAGTAAAGGCGCATGGGTTCCATCCGTTCTGGCTCGCGCGGAGCCTAGGCGAGCGCGGGGCAGGGATCCAGTGCCCGCAAGGCTGCCCGCGCCATGCCGCGCTTGCCGCACAGCGTCAGCGATCCGCCGGCTGTTTCGCTCCACGCGCGCGGGAGGCGGCCATCAGGATAGGCTAGCTGTAATGCCCGGAGATCGCCCCGGTCCACAGGGGCATGATCCCCCGGCTCCGGCGCTGCGGTGACGTCCTGCCGGTTCCGGTCACGTGGTGGTAGCTTCGGGTGCTTGGAGCAACCTGCGGTCCGCCGGTGCGTAGCCGCGAGCATTTTCCGGTGTCCGCTATTCCGGCCGCGCGATTGCTGGCCGCCGTGCACGGGTCTGTCGATCCGGATGGGTAGTCAGCCTCAGAGGGGCACCCACAATGCTTTACGCTCGTCCCGACGCATTTGGAGCGACATCTCATGGCCAGCGCGGCGCCCGCGAGAGCCGGGGCTCCGAGTCGCCTCCGCTGCCGGAGCAGGCCCGGCAATGCCTGCGCTTGGCCTGCTCCCGGAGAGCGCTCCGATCACTATGGCGGGGCGGTGACGCTGCTATCACCTTTCCATCCGCAGGAGGCCGCGCCCTCCCACGCGCGCCGGCGGCCCGCAGCCGGACATGAGCAGGCTGATGAAAAAGGCTTTCGTGTCGGCGTTGGAGTGGAAATCTGACGAATCCAACCGGAAATCTACATGTTTCTGGTCATTCCGAGGTCCGATTTTCCAGTTTCCAGAGCACGGACACGATACTTCAAAGCTTTTTTCATCAGCCTGTCAGCCTGTCAGGCCGTCAGCCGCGTTCCGTCATGGCCCGTTATCCGAGCCGGCACGATCTGACCCTCCAGCTGATCGGTCGCAAAGCGCACTTCCGTGAACTGCTCCGTCCGCCCGAGCCGCGGGTTCTCCATCAGGACCCTGTGCTCCCGGCCCGCCTGTTCCGCCAGATGGAGGCGCAGGCGCTCATCCCCCCGGGCGCGGAGCCGGGCGGCGCGGTCGCGAATCAACCGTCCGTCCACCTGCGGCATGCGGGCGGCGGGCGTGCCCTTGCGGGCGCTATAGGGAAAGACATGCAGGAAGGTCAGGCCGCAGTCGTCCACCAGTTTCAGCGAATTGGCGAACATCTCCTCGGTCTCCGTTGGGAAACCGGCGATGATGTCGGCGCCGAACACCATGTCAGGGCGCAGGCGGCGCGCGTCCTCGCAGAAGCGGATTGCATCGTCGCGCAGGTGGCGGCGCTTCATCCGCTTCAGGATCATGTTGTCGCCCGCCTGCAGGCTCAGGTGCAGATGCGGCATCAGGCGCGGCTCCGTGGCGATGGCCTGCATCAGCGCCTCATCCGCCTCGATCGAGTCGATGGAGGAGATGCGCAGGCGCGGCAGGTCCGGGACAAGCCGCAGGATGCGCTGCACCAGATCGCCGAGCCGCGGCTCTGCGGGAAGGTCCGCCCCCCAGCTCGTCAGGTCCACGCCCGTCAACACGACCTCGTTGAAGCCGCGATCCACCAGCCGCTTGATCTGCTCCACCACCACGCCTGCCGGGACGGAGCGCGAATTGCCCCGGCCATAGGGGATGATGCAGAAGGTGCAGCGGTGGTCGCAGCCGTTCTGCACCTGCACATAGGCGCGATGGCGGCCGAAACCGTCGATCAGATGACCGGCGGTTTCCCGGACCGACATGATGTCATCGACCGTGACACGCTCCGTCTCGCCGATGAAATCGGGAGCGCGCGCGATGCCGCGCCAGGTGTCGGCCTGCATCTTTTCGTGATTGCCGATGACACGGGTCACCTCCGGCATCGCGGCGAAGGTTTCGGGTTCCGTCTGGGCCGCGCAGCCGGTGACGATCACCGCTGCATCCGGGTTTTCCCGGCGCAGGCGGCGGATCTCCTGCTTGGCCTTGCGCACCGCTTCTGCCGTCACCGCGCAGGTGTTCACGATCACCGCATTGTCGAGCCCGGCGGCGGCCGACAGCTCCCGCATCGCCTCCGTCTCGTAGGCGTTCAGACGACAGCCGAGAGTGGCGAAGATCGGCGCGCGGGCATCCATCACAGGGCTCCGAGAAAGGCCGGGGTGAGCACCCCGTCAAACACATAGGCTGTCGGTGCTGTCATCCACACCCCGTCATCGCGCCAGTCGATCTCTAGCACGCCGCCATCGACATGAACCGACACGCGCCGTCCCGTCAGGCCGCGCCGCGCCGCCGCCACCGCCGCCGCGCAGGAACAGGAGCCGGAGGCGAGCGTCACGCCCGTTCCGCGTTCCCATATCCGCAGCCGGATGGCGTCCGGGCCGAGCAGGCTCACGAATTCCACGTTGGTCCGCTCGGGATAGAGGGGGTGGTGTTCGTACCGGGGCCCAAGCCGTTCCAGCTCCACCGCCTCTGCATCGGGGACGAAGAAGGTGCAATGCGGATTGCCCATGCCGGTTGCCACGGGATCCCCCTCGATCGGCAGGTGAAGCGTGTCCATCGCCTCCGCCAGCGGGATCTCCCGCCAGTCGAGCAACGGCGCTCCCATGTTGACGCGGGTCAGCCCGCCGCCCGCATCCTCCGCCGTGAGCAGCCCGCGCTCCGTCCGGAGTGCCAGCCGCGCCTTGCCGGTTTCGTCCATCAGGAACCGCGCGATGCAGCGCGTGGCATTCCCGCAGGTGGAGGAAAGCGAGCCATCGGCATTCCAGAAGGTCAGCCGCGCATCGACGCCGTCCTCCGCCTCGATCACCGCAAGCTGGTCGAAGCCGACCCCCCGGTGCCGGTCGCCAAGCGCGCGCGCCAGTTCCGGCGTGACATGCGCCGTCCGGCCTCGACCGTCGATCACGACGAAATCGTTGCCCAGGCCGTGCATCTTCATGAACGGCAGTCCGTCGGGGGTGCTGTTGTCCTTCATGCGCGACGATATACGCGAGCCCTGCACTTTTTGCCAGTGCCACGTCGGTTTTGCCCTTGACCCCGCCCCCACATGTTTCTAGTTACCCGCCTCACAGAGTGGGCCCATAGCTCAGTTGGTAGAGCAACTGACTTTTAATCAGTGGGTCACAGGTTCGAATCCTGTTGGGCTCACCACTGTTTCCAGAAACATAAGAAAATCAACTACTTGCTGTCGATTTTACAGCAGGATTTTCCGAGTTTACAGCAAGGCGTTTCGGGTCCGTTCCCATGACGGCTTTTCGCCGGTCTGCGCGCTTTATGTAGTGCGTGATCTCTGCGAGACTCTGATGGCCTGTCCAAGCGCCAATCTGGTGTGCGGAGGCGCCATGTTCGGCCAGCCAGATCGCCCGAGATTTCCGCAGCCCATGTGCGCTTCGATCGAATCCAGATTTCTCCGCAGCGCCCGATATCAGATTGCCGATCGCGTTGCTTGATCGCGTTCCCTGCTTCGTCGCGAGGAACGTCATGTGTCCCGTTGAGATCGCTATAATCGCTTCGTGCATCATGCCCCTGTCCGCCTCGCCCTCGATGGCGTGATCAGGAAGGGCGCAGGTCCACGGGATGTAGGCCTCCTCTCCCGTCTTGGCCTGACGAAAAGTGAGCACCCCGGCCTTGTCCACCATGCCTCTTCCGAGCATCACTGCATCGCTACGCCGGGCGCCCGTCCAATAGAGCAGCTCCATCGCCGCGCGAGCGACGGTGCCAATGGGCCAGCGCGCCCGGAACGCCTCAATGTGGTCGATCGTCCACGGCTCGTGTCCCTTCAGCTTGGGTGCATCAGGGCGGCGCACCCCTTCGCTCGGGTCGGTCCTGATCGTTTTGCCGAGAGACTGGCCGCACAGGAAGCGCCACGCCTTCATACGATCGCGTGCCTGCACGGGAGTGAGGGGTACAAGGTCGGCCTGAATATCGTCGGTCCGAAGGTGGCGCATCATCGCGTCCTCGGCCTGTTCGCGAATTGCCTCCAGATGCCTGCGCAGGATCGCCCTATAGCCCGCCGAGAGCTCAAGGTAGGCTGCGCTGCGCATAGCGCTCTCTATTGCGGCAGAGATTGTGCCAGAGGGCGCACGTACCGCTTTGGGCGCCGCGCGTAATCCCTCCACATAGGCTGCAAGAAAGGCTGGGTCGTCGGGTGCAACATCAGGCAACTTGATGCGAGGCTGACCGGGGACGCGAAGGTATCGGTATATTCTTCCGGCGCGGCGGACGGTCTGAATGTGCTTAAGCGTCACCGCGTCCGTCCGAACTTGCCCTGACACGTGTTGACCTCTTCCGATTCGCTCTCTGTCGGCAGTTCGGAAGCATAGGCATCCAGGTCGAGTCGGTCATAGAGCTTCCGTCCGCCCAGAATGCGACGCGGGATGCCAAGTCCCCGCAGAGTAGTCTCACTGATCCCGAGGTACGATGCCGCCTCTGTGGCGCCCATGAGGCGCGGGGCGAAAGACAGCTCGGCATGTCTACCCATTCGCGGGTCCATCATTCGCCTGCAGTAACGACTGGCGCTGCTCCGCGATGAGTTTCGCCGCCCGGCGCGCCGCCGCCTCTGCCTCAGCTTCAGAGGCGGCGGCATCTCCCGCTTTGGCGCGGAGGGCGCGGACTTTGGCGATAAGGTCGTTCCGTCTCTGGCGGTTGTCGTTTTCGTCCCTCATCACCAAACCTCATCCTGCCATTTTTCATAATCACGCTGCATCTGCTCCAGCGTCAGCAGCCCGTATTCCGCCCGCAGATACGGGGGCCAGTGCACGGTCAGCCACGGGTCGGATTTAATGATGCGGATATGCTCCTCATTGATCGGCATGCCGGGAGAGAGATACCACGCATCGCTGTGATGATCGTATTCGGGGGTGCAGGATTTGATAAGCTCGCGCATACGGTTGTCGTGCTGCCAGCGCGCCCAGAGACGTCGGATCAGGCCCATTTTGACCTCCAGAGGATAAGGGCAAGAATAGCCGCTACGAGCAGTCCCCCGGGTGCCGGGGTCGGCACAGGCGAGGGGGCAGGCGGCGCAGGCGGGCGAGGGTGATGACTACCTCCACCGCTCGGCGGATTAACGACAATCGGCGGGCGCGGTTCGGGCGGCACATAGACAAACGTGCTGGGCGGCTGGCGCAGTCCGCTGAAATCCACAGGCCATGCGGATTGCGATCCGCAGGTTTCCCCGGAGGGCAGGTATATGACCTGAAAATCGCTCGGTCCTGCCGTGTCTGCGATGGTCTGCGTGATTGTCAGACCAATCGCCACGCCCGCCAGAGTGCTGGGGATGAGTTCGAGCATATGGCCGAGGCGCATCATTGTGCCACCTCCATCTGGTCGATGTTGCGGCGATGGACGTCAAATGTCAGCGCGCAGACCCACGGGTTATCGTTCCACGCGCCGGGGCCGTGCAAGCTGTCCCAGAGCGCCCGAAATGCCATGCGCGGCATGTCCAGATACTCGTCGGTTTTCTGCACGCCCTCGGCCAGCGCGTCCTCGACCGTGATGTCCTGCAGCCGCTGAACGCGCACATCCGTAACGATCAGCGTGAGGCGGGAGGCCCATCGGGGCATATGGATGGAGGGCTTCCATGGCGGGTTGTCCAGCGTGGACTCGCTATCCGGATCATACCAGGTGAGATGAAGTTCGGTCGCGCGATACCACGCTTTTCTGTTGCCGACCGGCCTGCCGTATTGGTCATCAATGTCGAATCCGGTAACAAACGACTCCCGGACCCACAGTCTGTCGCCGACGGCACAGCGCAGACGATACGGCTCAGCCCCCATGACGGTGGTGATCTTGGCCAAGCGCCGCGTCTGGGTCTTTCGTCCCTCGATGAGGGCGCGCACCATGGGGGCGGAGAACAGGATGGGCTTGTCAGCCATCACGCATCCTCCCCCATGCATCCGTCGTAAATCTCTGCGGCGATCATGCGCGGCGCGTCCCCGCCGATGATGTAGAGGCCGTAGGCGACGAGGATGATGCCGGTCGCGGTGCGGGACGGGTCTGGCACGGTCGCGGCAAAGTCTGGCAGCGATATGCCCGCCTCAGCAGCGGAGGCAGCGCGCAGCGCCATCGTGGCCACGGCAAGGCAGCGGTCGGCCTCGCCAGCCTGTGCAGAGGGTGCGAGCATCAAGCCCGCTGAAAGCAGGAAAAAACGCATCATCGCAATGATCCCGTACTAGATTGATGGGGCTTTCTTCAGCGGTATCAGGCGGCTTCTTCGTGGGCTGATGGCGCCTCGGCCTCCGATGGCCACTGCAGTTCGGCGGGCAGCCATGCCTCGATCCGCTTGCCGTCCTCCTTCGTCAGGAACAGCGCGTCGCGGAAATCCTGATCGCGGAACAGGCGGTCGAGGTCCTTGGCCTTGAGCGCCTTTTTCATGGACAGCCAGCCGTCTCCGTCCGGCCCGCCGCCCGGGACCAGCTCCGCCCAGATCGCATCGAGCCGCGCCACCGGCAGGCGGGAAAAGTAGTTTTCGGCCGTCGGCGTCCAGCACGCCCGGATGTTCGCCCCGGAGAGTTTTGCCACGAGCGCCGCAAAGTCCCCGTCCTGCGGCTCATAGAGCCGGGCGAGCGCCGTCGTCAGTAGGGCGTTGCGGGCCTTCTTGCCCATGCCTTGGATGTCCAGCAGATGCGCAGGGGAGAGGTCGGTACTTCCGGCACTGCCCTTGTTGACGGCGTCGGCCAGCCGGTCATCCACCGTTGTCGCATCCGCTTTCTCCGGCATGATTTCTTCCGGTGACAGGCTGATCGCGAGCGGGCGATCCCAGTTCCAGACCGGCGCGGTCAGCGCAACGGTGAGCAGGTCCAGCGCAAGTTCCGGCTTTTCCAGCAGCGCTGTCTGGATGGCGAGACGGCGGATGCGGTGCAAATCCTCCACGAGAGAGTTGGACAGCTTCTCCACCTTGGACGTGTCGGCGACGTCCTCGGTTTGCGGCTTCGCTTCCTTTTCCCGCCACGGGCCGCTGAGGATCAGCTGACCCTCGCTGTTGACATAGATGTAGACGCCCGACGTCGCGCGATCTTCATCGGAGATGTCACCTTCGGAGCGCTTCTCCAACTCGTTCAGCCGTTCGATTTCCTCATCGGTCAGATCGCTGGATTCGAGCAGGCGCTCCAGTTCCTCGGCATCCGCCTCCGGAAGATCCACAGGGATCATGTCCACCCTGAGCAGGTCCTGCGTGACGTCGTAGGGCAGACACGCGTTTTCGGCATGGACCTTAGCCCATGCGTATCCCTCTGAAAGCTGAAGTGCCGCAAACTCCTCCAGGCGCTCGCGGAAGAGCTTGTCCAAAAGTGCCTCGTCCAGCAGCGCGACATCGTCGCTGAACAGATCCTCCCGCATTGCGCCGCCGGCACTGCGATAGGTGTCGAGCCCCAGCCATTTGACCCGGCGGTCATCCAGCCGGACGCCGCGCGGGGCAAGGTTGCGGCGGATGTCGGCCGCGCTGATCCCCCATGTTGTGGTGAGCACCCGGCGCAGCTCAGCCAGCAGCGCCTCTTCCGACTGTGCGGAGGTCAGCGCGCCGGCCTGATCCAGCGTGATCTGATTGCCGCGCAGTGCGTCCAGCGCTGCGGCGGGCAGGGTGGCCAGTGTCATGCGCTGGCGGACGTGCCGCTCCGTCACGGCAAAGGCCTTGGCTATGGTGGCCGGATCGGCGCCGGTGGTACTCATTCGGGCATAGGCGCGGACCTCATCGGCCGGGTGCAGCGGCCGGCGGGCCGCGTTTTCGGCGCTGGCCCAGAGGCGGGCGGTGTCCTCATTCTCGGTCAACAGCACGGGAACCGTTACCGCGTCGGCGTCGCGCCCGTCGCGCCCGGCCAGCAGCTGCAATGCCCGCAAGCGCCGCCCGCCGGCGACGATGCCGATGCGGGTTTCTACGGCCATCGGATCGATGCCCAGCTTCCCGACGGGATCGCGGAAGCCCGACAGGTTCTGCAGCAGCCCGAGCTGCGCGATGCTGTCGGCCAGCGCCGCGATCTCCGCATCAGGTGGCGCACTTCGGGTGTTGAGCGGGTGGATATAGAGATCGGACAGCGGCACGAGGGCCGTAACGGGATCGGACATTGTGGTGCTCCTTGCGGTCATCTGACCAGCTCCAGCAGGGCGAAAGCGGCCTGTGCGGCAGTGATGGCGATCAGGGCGATGGCGACAAAGCCGCAGAGGCGGCGCCAGAAGGCCTCGATCAATTCCTCGCCCCGGGTTGCAGGCTGTACGACGACCAGCTTTGCTTCCCTCGCCTGTTCAAGCCGGCTGGCGAGGCGGAGGGCGCAGTGCGGCGTGATCAGAAGGCTTACCGGCCCGCCGTAAACAGCAGCAATCCGCAGGCTATCCGGGAGATTCTGAATGTACTCGTCCGCTGACAGGTTGAATTCGCGGGCGCGTGCAAGATCGTCGGCAAAGGGATCGGACATCACGCGTTCCAATCGTGTTTGAGGGAAAAATCCCGGCCCGCCTGTTGGTATCCGGGGGGATGGCGGGCCGGGAAGGTACGCGCCGGGGACCGAGAGTGGTTGGCGCGGGACCGCAGCCGGGACAGGTGGCTGCGGATTGGGGTTCAGGCCGGGACCGGGCTTCCGGCGGTGAGCATGGCGCGGCGGTTGTCCAGCAGGATGTGCCACGCCTCGGTGCGCAGGTCCTCAGGCAGGCGGGCGGCGAGATCGGTATCCGTCACGGCGCGGCGTGCATGGGCCACGGCAGCGGGGTGAATGGCGATGGGTGTCGTCATGGTGATCCTCCATCGGGGCAGACAAAGTGTCCGGGTGTTCGATGAGGAGAATATAGGTTAAAAAACCTACGTCAAGATAAAAAATAGGACAATAAACCTATGTCAGTTTACATGACGAGCGACTGTATGCCAGAATCACCCTGCCGGCGCCGGGCGGCGGCGCGTGAGGGCGGCATGAAAAAGCCCCCTCGGTGAAGGAGGGGGCTGTGACCACAGCAGAACAGAATGAGGGCCTCTCTGAAGCGAGCGAGCTCAACCTGACGAAGCAGGTGTTGGCATTGGCGCTTCAACTCAGCGAGCTACAGGTAAAGGTGCGGCGTATGAATCGCCGGATCGCAGAATTGGAAAGGGAGATAGAGCCGACCGAGTGTGTTGACACAACACCGTTCCGCGACAGGTCATGGTCCATAGAGTAGTTGGTTAGTCGTCGATTTCCTCGGGTTCTCCTGGGCGGCCAAAGCCGACTGAGCTCTGTTGAAGGTCAATACTTTTGGGGCCGTTGTCCGTCCGTCTTCTTTTTATATAGTCCCCTATACGATAGCCATCAGTGGCGAACTCGAAATCGACCGCCCGGTGTTCGTCGAATACAGTTTCGTATTCAAGGACACCGACTACGCCGATAAGAACACGCATCGTGTTTGTTTCGTTATCCAAGGCGACTGCCTTGTGTATAGCCATCACTGTAGGAAGATTTCCGACGCTCAGGGTCCGCTCTGCGCCCGCCTGAGGGCCGCTGTAGTATGAACTCGTGAAAGTATGTCGAAGGTGATCTTTGTGGCCGCCCTTCTCAAGGTGCTCACGAACGAAGATTTCAGCCATAATCCGAAAGCGCCGTCCGGGGGTTTGCCCGGTATTTCGGACCGAGGCGGTGAAGCCATAGGTGCGGATTCCAATGAAGTCGGCCAGGGATTCCGGACTTCTGCCGGCCAGTCA
>NZ_DAMDHB010000014.1:0-37522 GCF_032102465.1 Haematobacter sp.
TGCCCAGCACCTCTCCCCGATAGACATCGAGATCCAGACCGTCATGCACGACCTGACTGCCGAACTTGTTGACGAGGCCGCGCACCTCGATCACCACCTCGCGTCCGGTATCCTGCGCCATTCAGACCCCCACCGTGGCAAAGAAGATGGCGAACAGCGCGTCAACGAGGATCACCAGAAAGATCGCAAGCACCACGGAGGCCGATGTCAGCCGGCCGAGGCTCTCTGCGTCGCCGCCCACCTTCAGCCCGTTCTTGCAGCCGATGAGGGCGATGATGACCGCAAAGAATGGCGCCTTGATGAGCCCGACGAGATAGTGCCAGACCCCGATCGCGTCGTAGAGACGGGCGATGAACATGCCCGGCGAAATGTCGAGCGATATCCACGCCATCAACCCGCCGCCCAGCACCCCCGCGAAATCCGCGACCACCGTCAGCAGCGGCAGCATGATGAACAGCGCCAGCACCCGCGGCAGCACCAGCATCTGGATGGGATCGAGCCCCAGCACCCGCATCGCGTCGATCTCCTCGCGCATCTTCATCGTGCCGATGGACGCGGTGAAAGCGGAGCCGGAGCGCCCCGCCACGATGATCGCGGTGAGCAGGATGCCGAGTTCGCGGAGCACCGCGACGGCGATGAGATCGACAACGAAGATTTCCGCTCCGAACTGTCGCAGCAGCACCGAGCCCATATAGGCCAGCACCACCCCGATCAGGAAGGACATGAGCGCCGCGATCGGGGCGGCGTCCAAGCCGGCCTGCTGCATCTGCGACACGAGCGCCGCGATCCTGAGCTGCTTCGGGCGCAGGATGTCGCTCCACAGCCGTGCGAGGACGGCACCCAGAAGATAGACGAGCTCCAGCGTGCCGTTCCACGCATTGACGACCGCGCGGCCCACGCCCTCCAGCCAGACGCGGGCGCCGTGCGGAACCTCCTCGGGCGGGGCGGTCTTGTCCATCGCCGCGCCTACCGTGTCCATCAGCGCGCGCCGCGGCTCGTCCAGCCCCTCAAACCGCAGCTCTACCTTCTCCGCCTTCAGCCGCCGCTGCAGCGAGACCAGCGCCCAGGCGCCCGCCGTATCCAGCTTCTCCACGCCGGAGACATCGACGACGACCGGCCCCGACCCGCCGATGCTTTTAAGCTGGTCGCGGAGCGCCTCCACCCCTGCCACGCGGAAATCGCCCGACAGCGTGGCCCGCGTGCCGCCGCCGGTGTCCTCCATCGTTACCGTCGCTTCGGCCACGCGCTGCTCCGCCGTTCTTTCCGCCGAGAGAAGCATGCGGCGCGTTGCGAGGCAACATGTCCCCTGGTCCCGGCCAGTCGCGCCGTGGCTTTGCGGCACCTTATTTCCGACCGGAACCGCACGATTTCCGGCCGGAACCGCACGGGCGGTTAACCTTCCGGCAAACCTTCGCCGCTAGTCTCACATCGTCGGAGTGGGTTGGCGGGAGGAAGTGGACGGATGACGGATCACCCCTTTTCTCTGCGGGACATGAGGCCAGCGATGCTGCTGGCCGCCCTGGGCCTTCCTGCGCTGGCGGCCGCCTCCCTGTGGCCGGGCGTGCCGGGACAGTATGTGGTCTTCGGCCCCCCCTGGGCCGGGCGGGGGGAAGTCCTCCGCATCGTGGGCGAATCGGGCGGAGCGCTGATCGAGCTGGGTGGCGTGGGCAATCTCATCATCGCGGGCTCCGCTTCGCCGTCCTTTCCCGAAGCGGCGCGGAAAGCAGGCGCCTGGCTTGTCCTGCCCGCACCGCGACCGGCGGGCTGCTTCACGTCGGAGGAGACGAAATGAACCAGGAACTCGATGCCCTCCGTCGCCGTTTCGGACGGTTTCTCATTCCGCTCCTCTGGGCGCATGTGCCGCTTCTGGCGGTGATCGCACAGATGACCGGGCGTTCGTTGATTCAGGCTTTGGGGGCGGGCGTCCTCATCGCGGGGGCCTATCACCTGACCTGGCACCGCCACGGGATCGCGCCGCCGACGCGCTATCTCTCCGCCGTGGCGCTGGTGGCGGAGCCTGCGGTGATCCTCGCGCTGCTGAACGGCCATTCCTGGCAGATGGACGGGCACATGTATTTCTTCGCCATGCTCGCCCTGACCATCGCCTGGTTCGATGAGCGCGCCACGCTCGCGGCGGCTCTGGTCACCGGGTTGCATCATCTCCTTTTGCTGGTTCTGCTGCCGGGCCTGGTGTTTCCGAGCGATGCGCATCTGGCGCGCGTGTTGCTTCATGCCGCCATCGTCGCATTCCAGACCGGCGTTCTTGTGTGGCTGATCCGCATGGTCGTCTTCCGTTTCCACCGGGTCCGGCAGCTTCACGCGGAACTCAGCGTCGCGAATGACCGGCTGACGGAGCGCAGGCAGGAGGCGGAGGCCGCGAACCAGTCCAAGGGCCTGTTCCTTGCCAATATGAGCCACGAGATCCGCACGCCCATGAACGCCATTCTGGGGTTTTGCCACCTGCTTCAGCGCGGCACACTGACAAACCGGCAGGATGAGCATGTCCGCAAGATCAGCGACGCGGGGGAAACGCTGCTCCGCGTCATCAACGACATTCTCGACTACTCCAAGAACGAGGCCGGCCGGCTCTCGCTCGAAGAGCGGCCGTTCGACATCCGCAAGGTGATCGAGGCGCAGGTGCAGATGATGGGGGCGGAGGCCGACATCAAGGGCGTCGCCCTGCACCTCCGGCTGGGGCACGACCTGCCCCATGTCGTCGTCGGCGACGCCCATCGCTTCGGGCAGGTGTTGCTGAACCTCATCGGCAACGCGGTGAAGTTCTCCAGCGGCGGCACGGTCACCGTTTCCGCGCGTCTCACCTCGGCGGCCAATGACCGCGCGACGGTTGAGGTTTCCGTCAGCGATACCGGGATCGGCATGACGACCGATCAGCAGGCGAAACTTTTCTCACCCTTCGCGCAGGCCGACAGTTCCACCACCCGCCGTTTCGGCGGGACAGGACTTGGCCTCGCCATCTGCCGCCAGATCGTGGAAACCATGGGCGGCGGCATCTCGGTGCAGAGCGAGCCCGGCCGCGGCAGCACGTTCGTCGCCACCGTCACATTCGGTCTGGCGCAGGACGCGCCATTGATCCCCTGTGAGCGGCTGCGCAGCCTCCGCGTGCTCCTGGTCGATGACAATCCCGCGGCCCGGCAACTGCTGGCGGAATTCTTCACCGGCTGGGGGGTCGAGGCCGATCTGGTCGCCTCCGGGTCGGAAGCCGTGGCCGCCGTGGCTGCCGCGGCCGGAACAGCCAGCCCGTACGACCTGCTGCTGCTCGACTGGAAGATGCCTGGGATGGACGGGATGGATACGGTCAACGCGCTCAAGGCGCTGGCCCTGCCGAAGCTGCCTGCCATCGTGGTCGTCACGGCCTATGGCGCCGATACTTTCGCCGGGGAGCACGGGGTGGAACAGATCGCCGCCTTTCTCGCCAAACCCGTCGATCCTCAGGCGATGATGACCACCCTGTCGCGTCTTTTCCCGGAAGAGCGGCGGGAGGCGGTCCGGGCGCCCATGGTTTCCGAGCGGCTTCAGGGCGCGCGAGTGCTGCTGGTTGAGGACAATGACATCAACCGGGAGATCGCGACGGCGCTTCTGGCAGATGCCGGGCTTCGTATCGACACCGCCGCCAACGGCAGGATCGCGGTCGAGCGCGTGACCGCACAGGGCGGCAGCTATGCCGCGGTGCTCATGGATGTGCAAATGCCGGAAATGGACGGGCTTGCCGCGACCCGCGCCATCCGCGCCCTGCCCGCCTTTTCGGACCTGCCGATCATCGCGATGACCGCCCATGCGCATGAACATGAGCGACAGCGTTGTTTCGACGCCGGAATGGATGACCATATCGCGAAGCCCGTGGATCCGGCCCTCCTGGTCCAGACGCTCGACCGGTGGCTGAAACCCGGGGTGATCGACGCCCCGCAGACTGCGGCTGCCGCAAGCGGGCCTCCGATAGATATCGCCGCCGCGCTTCGGCGGGTGAGCGGCAAGCGCGACCTGCTTCGCCGCCTGCTCCAGCACTTTGCGGCGGCCTATGCGTCCGCCCCGAACGATATTGCGGGGCTGCTGCATCTTCAGCAACCGGCAGAAGCGCGGCGGCTGGCCCACGCCCTTCGGGGCGACGCGGCGACGATAGAAGCGGCCGCTGTGCGCGACATCGCGAGCGAGGTGGAGGACATGCTGGATCGCGGCACGGAGGGGGAGGCGATGGCCCGGCTCCCGGCGCTGGAACAGGCCCTTCTGCCAGTGCTCGCCGCAGTCAGGGCGCTGACCGAGTCACCGCCAGATGGCGAAGCGGTAAAGGTCACGCGCTTTGGTTGAAGCGTGCCTCCGCTCTGCGGTCCGCATGATCCAACCTGCCCGGAAATGGAGCAAGTCCCACAAAACATGCGGCGCCGCGCTGCCATGTGCATGTTCGTGATGGACCGGAAAAACCATACATCGTAATGTTTGGAGGATTTTATTTTCAGCAACCATTTGCAACAGGTCCGACGCTTTCTGCGACCGGCCAGATGACGAGGATGAGTTATCGTGAGATTGTCCGGTCGATTGGCAGGGGCTCTGCGCCCGATGGGTGGCTCTCTGCGCCTGCGTGGTGCCATGGTCCTGTTGCTCGCGATGTCGGCGGGCCCTCTCTCTGCCGAGCCGGAAGCCTATCGGCTGGGCCCGGGAGATGAAATCGCCCTTACAATCCTGCAGCGGGGAGAGGCGAACGGCACCTATGTGGTGCAGGATGACGGCGCAGTATCCCTCCCGGGCGTCGGGCTTGTGTCGGCAGAGGGGCTGACGCTCCGGGATTTCGAGGCCGTCGTGACGTCAAAGGCGGCGGAGACGGTGCGAGACCCCTCCGTTGCCATTCAGATCGTCCAGCATCGGCCGTTTTACATCGCCGGAGCCGTTTCACAGCCCGGGGGCTATCCGCATCGCGCCAAGCTGACGGTCATGCAGGCGGTTGCCCTTGCCGGCGGTTTCGGGCGGCGGCTGGAGTCCGGCGACCCGCTGAACGAAATGGTCATCGGCACGCGTGCCGAGCAGGCCCATGCCGATGCGGCGCTGCAGAGGGGCGCCCTTCTCATCCGCACCGCCCGGTTGAACGCCGAGCTGGCGGGTGATCATGATTTCGACATCACCGCGTCCGAGGCCGGTCTGAGCGATGCCGCCGCCGCGCCGCTTCTGGAAAAGGAGCGCCAGCTCCTCTCCACCCGTTTTGGCCAGAAGGAACGGCAGATCGAGATCCTGCGATCCAACAGCGCGGCGCGACAGGAGGAAATGGCCGCCCATGACGCCCGGATCGCCCAGCAGACATCCATGCTGGACGAACTCTCCGGCGAACTGGCCAAGCTGCGCGACGCGCGGGACCGCGGCATGGTCACGTCGGAGCGCGTGAACGACATCATGCGGGAAGAAGACAATACCCGCGGCAACCAGATGCAGAGCAACATCCTGCGCAACCAGTCCCGCGTTGCGGTGATCGAACTCGAGGAGCGGATGGTTGATATCGAGGCCGGATTCCGGGAATCCCTGCTGACGGAGTTGCGCGATACGGAAACCCAACTGCGCAGCTTGAGCAATTCATTGCGTGCGGAAGGTGCGCTGATGGAGGCGACGGGCAGCAACACTCTTTCCAATAGCGAAACAATCGGGCAGTATGACTTCAGCATCATACGCGGCGACGCGCCCGTTATCGGCCCGATTGGACTGACGACACGGGTCGAGCCGGGGGATGTGCTCATGGTCGCACGAAGGAGCGTCAGTCAATAGACCCATCGCGTTTCCGGGGCTGGAGGAACCTGATCGTGGGGGGAATTTCCCGAAATGATGGAGGCATCCTTGCCCGAAACCAATCAGGCGAAACCGCTACCCGATCACGCCGTGCAGTTCACGGACACGCAGCAGGAAGAAGCGGCAGAAAAGGCGCCGCCTCTTCCCGATCTTTTCCTGCATGACATCGCCAAGATCACGCCACCCGCAGAGGTGGAGGTCGCAGCGGGCAGCGGGGAGAGCCTGTCAGCCCCTGAGGCGGTGGTGATGGCAAAGGCGCTGCCCACTGCCTCACCCGCCACGATCTACATAGATCCGACGGCGGCCGCGTCGGGGGATGGCAGCGTGGATGCTCCATTTCGGAGCTGGCATGAGGTGACCTGGCAGGACGGCACCACCTATCTTCAGAAGGCGGGCACGGCCTGGGAGGGGAATATCATCGTCTCGGGCGGCGATATCTCCATCGGCAGTTATGGCAGCGGAGCGGCCACCCTTCTGGGAAGCGTCGTGTTCGAAGGCGCGACGGGCGGTGGGTTGGCAGGGTTCGACATCAGGGGCAGCGACTATGCGGGTGTCACGCTCACCGCAGGCGCGCGCGGGGTGACGATCAGCGACAACACCATCACCGGAAATGCAGGCGGCATCTGGTTCTCGCAGAATTCGGGCGGCGACAATGTGATCACGGGCAACAGCGTCTCGGG
Source organism: Haematobacter sp. (assembly GCF_032102465.1). NCBI lineage: Bacteria > Pseudomonadati > Pseudomonadota > Alphaproteobacteria > Rhodobacterales > Paracoccaceae > Haematobacter > Haematobacter sp. The sequence goes on from NZ_DAMDHB010000014.1 coordinate 6,465, forward strand.
AAATCTGGGCGTCGGCATCGCGCTGGATCGCGTGGCGACGACCGCAGGACATGGCAACCGGATCGAAGGAAATACCGTATCCTTCAACGGCAGCCACGGGATAGACGTCTATGCGAACAATACGCTGGTTGACGGGAATACGGTGTTTGGCAACGGGCGTCTGATTGAGGGGGCATCCGGCATCCACGTCTATGCCCGCGCGCTTTCGGAGGGGCTGGGGCGGGACAATGTGATCTCCGGCAATGTCTCCTACGGCAATCTGGACAGCGGCGGGAATGACGGTATCGGCATTCTTCTGGATCATTACACCAGCGGCAATCGTGTCGAAAACAACTTCGCCTTTTCCAACGATGGCGCGGGCATCAGTATTCACGGCGCGGCGGGAAATACGGTGGCGGGCAACACGCTGTTCGGCAATCTGCTGGATCGGAGCGATAGCCATACCGTCGTGGCGGAGTTGCTGATCAACAGCAATCCCGCGCTTGGCAACAAGCTCACCCATGACAACGTGATTACGGACAACACGGTTCTTTCCGATCATTCTCAAGGGTTTGCGCTTTATGTGGATGTGGAATCCGCACCGCTGAACAATGCATTCGACGGCAATCTGTGGCAAAGTCACATGGGGCCGCTGGTGCAGGACGGCACCCTCACCCTCGCTACGGCGGAGGCGCTTTCCGGCTCGGCGCGGCATGGGGAGGATCGGGCCGAGGGCTTTACCCTCGCCGCGGCCCCGGTTGGCGAGATGGAGCATGATCTCAACGGTCTGCAACTGATCCTCGACGGCCGCCCCGCGGAGTTGGAGGGGTGGGACAGCACCGTCGGGCTGGTGGGCGACTGGCTGCTTGCCTAGGAGGCGCGCCGCGCGGCCCCCTGACCTGCCGCATGACCGATGGCGGCCAACAGACCCTCTGCCGATTTCTCCCATGTGAAACGGGAGAGGTGACGTGCGATCGCATCCGTGGCAGGGGGCGCGGCATCGGCCAGCGCCTCGTCCAGCAGATGGGCAAGGCGCTGCCGGGCATCCGCGGCCTCGGGGTCAAAATACCGGGCGAAGGGGCCTGCGACCTCCGGGATCGCGGTGGCCCTGCTGGCGACGACCGGCAGGCCGAGAGACAGCGCCTCCACCAGCGGGATGCCGAACCCCTCCCCCCTGCTCGGATAGGCCAGCACCCCGGCGCGGCGATACCACCCGGCGAGCACCTCGTCCGAGGCATCGGGCAAAAAGGCGATGTCGCTCCGCCCCTCCATCCGCGCGATCACACCGTCGCTGCCGAAATCGGGACGACCGATGACGATGAGCCGCCTGTCGGGCGTCGTCATCAGGTCAAGCGCGTCGAGGAGCAGGCCGAGGTTCTTGCGCGGCTCGATGCGCCCGACGAAAAGCACCGTCCTGCCGTCGCCCGCGCGCCCGCCCCGGAAGGACGGCGCGCCGTTCGGCGCGAGGAACACCCGCCCTGCCGACAGCGCGTACCGGCGGGCGATCTCATCCCGCGTCCAGTCGGAGACCGTGAGCAGCGCCGCCGCCCGCCGCGCCCCGCCGCGGACCAGCGTCTGCAGGCGTTTGCGCATGAGGGGGGGGAAGAATTCCGGGTGGCTCTCGAACAGCAGATCGTGAAGGACGAGGATCTGCCGTTCGCGATAGACGGGCGGCCCATGATACTGGAACAGGTGGAAATCCGCCTCTCCCGTCGCGATCACGCGGGGCCAGTAGATCCCGAGCCGCGCGATGCTCCGGCGATAGGGTATGGGGCGAAACTCGACGTTCGGCAGAGCGGCGAGCAGGCCGAGCGAGGCGCTGTCATGGGCATGCAGCAGCCAGCGGATCTCCGGTGCCGCAGGAATGGCGCGGGCCAGCGTTTCCCGCAGCCATGTCCGGCTCCCCTGCGGCTTGCCGTCCAGCACATGCGCGTCCACGGCGATGCGAAGCGGTCTCATGCCTGGACCGCACCCAGGGCGGTGGGGGTGATATCGAGCAGCGAAAGCGCGGCATCCTTCACCGCAAGCCCCCGGGCCGGCGAGTCGGGGCGCAGACGAAACCCCTCCTGCCCCGGCTGGTCGATATCGTAGAAACGCGGGTCGGCCACACGGTCAACCCCGCCGGTAAAGCCCGCCCACACCTCTGCCGAACTGCCCCGCCAACGCCGGGGCGCCCAGAAAAATGCCTCTCCGCCCGCAGCGTTGTAAACGAGGTTGTTGCCGATCCGCTGGGGCATGGAGCCTGCCGTCGCCTCCACCCAGAGCGCGGTCGTCTCTCTCCGTGTAGCAACGCAGATGTTGCTCTCGATCCGGTTGCCGGAGGGGCGGACCATGCGCCGGGTGTAGTCGGAGGAGAGCGTGATCTCCGCCGGATAGGCATGGGTCCGGCCCGGATCCCGCATGTTGCCGACGACGGTATTGTTGACCACCACCGTCCGCGAGGCATCATAGAGATTGATCCCCGCCCCGTCATTTCCGTAGCAGATGTTGAAGGCGATCAGATTGTCGTCGCACCACTGATCGGCCTGAATTCCGTTGCCGTCCTGCGCCTCCACCTCCCGCGTGTCGGAGCAGATGTTGAAGGCGATGACATTGTTCTTGCCATGATCATCCTCCGGCGCACGGCAGAAGGTATGGATCCCGGAGCACCCGGCGCTCCTCTGTCCGCTGCGGCGGACCGCGTTATGGGTCACGATGTAATGGCTGCCATGGATTTCCATGCCATGAATGCCGGTGTCGAGGATTTCATTGCGTTGAATCCACGTCTCCCGCCCCGGTGCGGCGTTCAGGGCGTCGATGGCAATGCCCATCGTTCGGCAGCGTTCGAGCCGATTGCCGATCAGCCGGTGCCCCGCCCCCGCCCCGTTGCCGATCCAGATGCCGAGCGCGGTATCCTGCAGCAGACAGCCCTCCACGGTCACCGCCTCCGCCCCTTGTTGCAGGACGATGGCCGAATGTTCCGTGCCCGTCATCGTGACATCGCGGAGGATGGTGTGGCGCGCGCCGTCAAGGTGGATGGGCTGGGTGAAACGGGCGCCGCCGGGGGTTTCCGCGCGGATCAGGATGGGTCGGCCCGCGGTTCCCCTGGCCGGGATGACGAGCGGCATGTCGTAGCGCCCGGCCCGGATCACCACCTCCGCGCCGGGCGGCAGGCTGGCCCATGGCACCTCGCCCGGCCGGTCGGTGACGAGGACCTCGCTCGCGCCCACCCGGAGCGGCGTCAGGAGCGGCAGGGTGGCCAGCGCCAGCAGCGCGCGGCGGGAGAGCGCGAGGCTCACGAAGCCACCCGCGACAGCTCATCCCTGATGGCGCGGCGCTTGCGGAACTGAAAGACCTTGCGCCAGATCGCGCGGGACAGGCCGGGGGCGAGGGGGCTGACCTGCTCCGCCAGCCGCAGCGCCGCGGCATCCCCGAACGTGGCGAAGGCGGCATCTCCCAGCCGGTGGCGGAAGGCGGGGGGCAGCGTCTCCGGTCCGACCATGCCGAGCGCGCCGAGCACCGGGGCAAGGTCGGGCGCCTTCTTCCACCACAGCGCCAGCGCCGTCCCCTCCCGCTCCGCGATACGGAGGAACTGCGTCTCGTCCAGCGAATGCCAGTGATAGCCCAGGGCCTCCGGCGCGTAGAGCAGCCGCAGCCCGTGCGGCGCAAGACGCTGGCCGAGTTCGATATCCTCGTGCCAGCGCAGCGCTTCGTCAAACTGGCCATGACGGGCGAGAAACGCGGCCTTGACCGACAGGTTGCAGGTGAAGAACGCGGTCCAGTCCACTTCCTCCCGCCCGGCGAGCGGCGCGAAGGACGCGTCATGATGCAGCGGCGAAAGCCGATTGGCGGCGAAATCGGGGTGGATGGTCATGCAGCCCAGCACGGCCACCTCCTCCTCCGGGTAGCGGTCGTGGAGCGCCAGATGGCGGGCGAGCAGGTCAGGCTCCGCGATCGTATCGTCGTTCAGAAACAGGACGACAGGCGCGCGGGCTTCAGACAACCCGCGATTGCGGGCCGCGTTCGCGCCTGACTGATTCTGCCTGATGCAGGTGATTCGACTTCCGGCGTATTTTGTTACCAGCGGTTGAATCTCTTCCGGTGAACCATCGTCAATAACCAGAACCTCGAATTTAGCATTCTGCAAAACCTGTTTGCGCAATGCATCGAGACATCGTTCCAATGCATCCTTTCGGTTGTAGGTCGGGATAATAACTGAAATCGCGGGTTGTTCCATTTCCCGGAAACCCTCTCCTGGACAGGCGATCCTCAATAGGATCAAATAATACATGCAAATGTTTGCTTGACAAGTCGGCCCGCCGGTCGTGAATTGTTAATAAGATATCCATAACCCATTTATCACCCGCTACAACCAGGCATTGATAATGCCATTAAGTTTCGCAGGCTAATAAATTTACGATCACTCTGTGGAGTAATTATCTAAGAGAGTCTCACCCTGAAATTCAATCAGATCAGCTGTAATGAAAATTAAGCCGTAAAGACTACAGACCATCCGCGCTGTACCGCCCGCTTTCCTGTCGATGGACAGGGAAGTGCATTGAAAATTTGTTGCGAAGGATTTTCCCATGGATATGAGCGGCATCCACGCCAAGCAGAAACCGGCGATCTTCGGAAGCGCTCCCATTCGGGAACGGGAATCCTTCATTGTCTTTGGCAAGCCCGACATAGGGCAGGAAGAAATCGACAGCGTGGGGGCGGTGATTTCCAGCCTCTGGATCGGCGCCGGTCCCGAAACACGGCGGTTCGAGGAATCCTTTGCGAATTACATCGGCGCTTCCGGCGCGGTGGCGGTGAATTCCGCGACGGCGGCACTGCATCTGGCGATGCAGGTTCTCGACCTGGAGCCGGGAGATGAGGTCATCACCACCGCCATGACCTTTTGCGCCACGGTGAGCGCCATTCTCCATGCCGGGGCGACGCCCGTGCTCTGCGACTGCGACCCGGAGACCGGCAACATCCTGCCCGAGCAGATCGCCGCCCGCATCACCCCGCGCACCCGGGCCATCATCGTCGTCCACATGTACGGGCGGATCTGCGACATGGGGCCGATCATGGCCATCGCCGATGCCGCCGGCCTTCCGGTGGTGGAGGATTGCGCCCACGCGGTGGAGACCACATGGCGCGGCGCTCATGCGGGCACCATCGGGGCGATAAGCTGCTTCAGCTTCTACGCCAACAAGACGCTCACCACGGGAGAGGGCGGCATGTTCGTCGCCCGTGATCCGGCGCTCATGGAGCGGGCACGCATGCTGAGCCTGCACGGGTTGAGCCGCGATGCGTGGAAGCGGTTTTCGGCGGCGGGATACCAGCATTACGACGTGCCGGAGGTCGGCTGGAAATACAACATGAACGACATCGCCGCAGCCATCGGCCGGGTTCAGCTCGCCGGGGTGGAGCGGCGGTGGCGCCGGCGGGAGGAGATCGTCGCCCACTACCGGGCCGCGCTGACGGACCTGCCCATCGACCTGCCGCCCCTGCCCGACCCGTCATCCCGCCATGCCTACCACCTCTTCGCCGTGCAGATCCGGCCCGGAGAGCTGAGCATCGATCGGGATGGCGTGCTGAACGCCATTCAGGCGGAGAATGTCGGCGTGGGCGTGCATTACCGGGGCGTGCATCTGCTGAGCGGCTTCCGCTCGGCGAAGGTCATCGGCTGGCAGGACCTGCCGAACGCGGATCGGGTGAGCGAGCGCACCCTGTCGCTGCCGCTTTCCAGCGCGATGACGGATGAAGAAGTCGAAGCCGCCTGCATCGCCGTGCGGCGCGTTCTGGAGTGGTTCTCATGCTGACATTCCGGCCTCTCCGATCAGGCCAGCCCCTGCGCGTCGCCGTCGTCTCCACCATCTATCGCGCGACGCCGCCCAACGGCTACGGCGGGATCGAGCGGGTGGTTCACGAATACTGCGAAGAGTTGATCCGGCAGGGCCATGACGTGACTCTGTTCGCCCGCGAGGGCAGCCGGAGCAGCGGCAGGCTCATCCCGATCCCCGCACCCGGGCGGGAGCTGACCGGCGTGAACAAGGCCGCCGACAGGCTGAGCGAGGAGCCGCTCTACGAGATCATGAAGGCCGCGCTGGAGGCAGACCCGGTGGACGTGATCCACGACTGGTCGTTCGAGAACCTCTATGTCCTCCGGCATCCCGAGCGGTTCCCCTTCCTGATCTCGAGCTGCATCCCGGTGGGGCCGGATTACCAACGCCCCAACATCGTCGCCGCAGGGCGCGGGCATGCCGAAGCGATCGGCGGCGGGATGCCGCATGTGAACTATGGCGTCGATCTCAGCCGCTACCGTTTCGTGCGGCAAAAGACGGCGCCCATCGTGCATATCGCCAAGGTCGCCCCCTACAAGGCGCAGCATGAGGCCATTCTCGCCGCGCTGCGGGCGGGCGTGCCGCTCGACATCTACGGGGTGCCGGAGCACCGGCTCTATTACTCCGCCGTGGTGCGCCCGCTGACCATGCTGGGCCGCGGGATCAGCTGGAAGGGGGAGACGAACGACCTCCCCGCCGTGCTGGGCGCGGCGCGGGCGCTGGTCCAGACACCGCGCTGGATGGATGCGCTGCCGATGGTGGTGATCCAGGCGCTGGCCTGCGGGACGCCGGTGATCGCCTATCGCTCCGGCGGGCTGCCCGAGCAGATCGACCACGGCGTTTCGGGGTTCCTCGTCGATGGAACGAAGGATCTGGCGGAGGCGATGCGCAACGTCGGCCAGCTCGACCCCGCGGCCTGCCGCCGCTGGGCGGAGGAGCGGTTCGACGTGGCCCGCATGGCGCGGGACTACGTGCACCTGTTCGAGCGGGTGCGCGAGGGCGAGGCATGGATCGGCGGCCCCGCCGTTCCGGGCGGCCGCGTGCAACGCGCCGGACAGGCGGAGGCGGTATGAGCCGCGACGCCCGCGAATACCGCCGCAACCTTGCCGCCCAGGCTCTGGGCCGGTTTCTCTATGTTGCGGGCGGCGCGGGCATCCTGATCGCGGCCAGCCATGTGATGAGCCTCGCCGATGTGGGCACCTATGCGCTTGGCGTGGGGTTTCTGGCCATCGTGTGGTCCTTTGCCGATCTGGGAACTACGGCAGCGCTCGGCACGCTGCTGACCGCCACACCCGCGGCGGAGCAGGGGAATATGCTGGGCAGCTTCGTGGCGCTTCGTCTGGCGATTTCCCTTGTCGCGGGGCTTGTGGGGGCAGGGGCGACCTATCTGTTCCTGCCCCCCTCGCTCTGGACGGTGATGACGCTCGCCTGTCTGCTGACCCCGCTTCTGGGCGCCCGCTTCTTCGAGCCCGTGTTTCAGGTGGGCGGGCAGCCGCAGTATTCGCGTCTGGCCGGATATCTCTATGTGGCGGTGCTGGTGTCCACCGCGGCGCCGGTGCTGTGGCTCGCGCCCGGACGGCCGGACCTGCTGATCGGGGCGCATATGCTGGCGGGGCTGGCCTATGCCGGGCTGGGGCTCGCGCTCTGCTGGCGGCTGATGGGCGTCGGCTTCGGGCGCGTGGCGGAACATGCGCTGCCGATCCTGCGCATCGCGGGGCCGCTCGGCCTTTCCGGCCTGCTCGCCATGTTGAACCTGCGGCTGGCGATTGCCGTGCTGCAATGGCTGCGCGGACCAGAGGATCTCGCGATCTTCTTTGCCGCGCAACGGTTTCTGGAGCTTGGCGCGGCCTTGGTGGCCACGGCGATCACGCCGATGTTCGTCATCTTCACGCGGTTGCAGCAGGACGGCGCCGTTACCGGCGCGGCACAGCGGGCGCTGGCGCTGGCGCTGGCCTTTGGCCTTCCGGTCGTGCTGGCGGCGCCGTTGCTCTCCGGGCCGGTGGTCGGCCTGATCTACGGCCCCGCCTTTGCGGCAAGCGCCCCCGTCGCGGCGATCCTGTCGATGCAGCTCGCGCTGACCGCCATCGGCATGGCGCTGCTGCCGGTGATCGTGGCCATCGGGCGGCAGGGCATGCTGATCCCGGCGGCGGCGGCGGCGCTGGCGGTGAACCTGGTGCTCTGCCCGCTGCTCGTGTCCCGCCTCGGGCCGCAGGGCGCGGCGTGGAGCGCGGTTGCCGCAGAGGCGGTCATCGCCGGGGTGCCGCTCATCGTCGTCCGCGCACGGGTGGAGGGGCTGCTCGCCCGCCGCCTCATCCTCTGGGTGTTGTTCGCCGGGGCCGCCATGACGGTCACCATGCTCGCCCTCCGCCCTTTGTCGGAGACGCTGGGCGGCGTCGCGGGGCTGGCGGTCTATGCCCTCATCATCCTGTTCTCCGGCCTTCTGCGCGCCGGAGAGGTTCGCAATCCCCTTCAGCCCCTGCAAGCGCGGTGATCCAGATGACACCCCCTCCCCGCTCCCCCGCATTGCCCTCCGCCTCCGACCGGCCGCTGACGCTCGCGGAACTCGCCACGATGATCCGTGAACACTGGCGGCTGATCCTCATGGTCGCGGCGGTGGCCGCGGTCACGGCGCTCGGCTACCTGATGATGACCGGCCCGGCCTATGTCGCCTCCACCAAGATGCTGGTGAAGGTCGGACGGGAAAAGTTCAGCGCGCTTCAGGTGGCACAGGTGCCCCAGCAGAACGTGATCTTTCAGGAACGCCCCCAGAGCATCAACAACGAGATCGAGATCCTGCGCGATCCGACACTCACCCATGAGGTCTTTGCCGATCTTCAGGCCAAACAGGCAGAGCTTGCCGCGCATGACACGGCTGCCTCCTCCTTCGTCGGGCGGCTGCTGGGCGGAGTAGCGGGCGTCGTGAAGACGGCGATGGGCAGCCTTCGCACGATGCTCGGTCTCGGGGCCGGAAAGCACCCGGAGGAGAAGATCGCGCAGGCCTACATGGATGCGTTCAACGTCAATTACATCAAGGAAACCGACATCATCCAGGCGGAGTTCGCCTGGGACGATCCGCGGTTCGCGGCCTATGCGCTGCAGCGTTATCTCGACGCCTATCAGGCGCGGCACGTGGCCATCCATTCCTCCACCGCATCCGCCGATTTCTACCGCGATCAGGTGACGCTCGCTGAACGGGATCTGCGGGGGGCGGAGGATGCCTTCTCGGCCTTCCAGCGCAGCTCCGACATGAGCCGGCTCGACGTGGAGCGCGACCTCGCCCTGACCGCCATTTCCGAGATGGAGAAGGACCGTGACAGGCTCCAGGCGGAGATGGAGGATCTGCGCCAGACCCGCGCGCAGGTGACCGCGGATTTCAACGACGGGGCGGAATGGGTCGAAACCCCCGCCATGCTGAACGCGACCCCGCTGACGGCGCTCGACGAAAGCTACGTCGCCGCCTCCACGGAGCGGAGCCGCCTTGCCAGCCGTTATTCGGACGATGCCCGTGAAGTCCGTGAGGTGACAGAGGAGATCGCGGGGCTAAGGGAGCGCAAGCACGACACGCTCAACCGGCAGATCGACGGCCTCCTGCGTTCCAGCGGTGAGCGGATGGCGCAGGTCGAAGCCCGCATCGCCGATCGCCGCGCGGCATTGCAACGGATCAACGAGGGCGCGCTGCAATTCGAGTCGCTGGGCCAGAACGTCACCCGTCAGCGGGAACGGCTGGAGGAGTATCAGCGCCAGTACGAACGCCTGCGCATGAACGAGGCGCTGGACCGGCTGAACGTCACCTCCACCGCGCAGTTCGGGTCAGTGACCGTGCCGGTGGAGCCCGCCGCGCCGAAACGCTCGCTCGTGCTGGCCATCGGGGGGATATTCGGCCTGCTGGCAGGCACGGCGCTCGCCATTTTCCTTGGCCTGACCGACCGTCGCCTGCGCCGCCCCGGCGATGTCGAACGTCGCCTTGGCCTTCCCGTGGTCGCAACCGTTCCGAGGTTGTCATGAACGCGCCCTCCCTCCCCCTTGCCCTTTACGACACCTCTCCCGGCGCTGCTCGGCTGCGGGCCGCTGCGGGACATGCCCGCGGGCTAGCCGGGGCGCTCATCGCCCGGCAGGCGCGGCGGGTGGAGGAACGGCCGGTCACCGTCGCGATCACCGCGCTGACGCCGGGCGCCGGTGTCACCACCTTCGCCACCGGGCTTGCCGCAGCGCTGCATGCCGAATTCCGCGCCCGCGCCCTGTTGGTGGAGGCCAACCTGCGCCGGCCCGCCGTGGAGGGGCTGCTCGCCCTGCCCCGCCGCCCCGGCCTCGCGCAGCTGCTCACCGGCCGCCTTCCGCTGGCAGAGGCGCTGCAACTGCCGAACGATCTGCGCCCGCCCGTCATCTCCGCCGGGTTGGAGGAGACGCAGGACGCAGCCGCGCTCCTCCATCCCCGGCGGCTGGAGACGCTGATAGACGGGGCGACCGGGCGGTTCGATTTCCTTCTGCTCGACTGTCCGCCGATCGGAACGGCGCCGGACATGCTGCTGATCGGTCAGAAGGCGAACGAGATATACCTTGTGGTCGATGCGGGCCAAAGCACCAGTGATGCCGTGATGGCCGCCGCTGACGCGCTGGCGACGGTGGGCGCGCGGATCGACGGGCTGATCCTCAACCGGGTCGCGCGATGAGCCTCACAGCCCCCCTCCGCCCGCGCGCCGCGACGCTGCTGCCCGCTCTCCTGCCAGCCCTTCTGGCTGGCGTGGCGACGGGCGTGCTGACGATGGTGCTGATCTTTGCGCCGACGAAGATCTTCGTCGCGGGCGGGCTGGCCTTCGGCTGCCTGGCGGGGTTTCTGGGGCTGATCGCCATTGGTCAGGCCGAGCGGTGGATGCTGCTGCTCCTGGCGTTCGGCCTGCCGCTCGCCGTGTCCTTCACGCTGTTTCTGCATGTGAATACGGTGGGGCATTACGTCGAGAATGTCGGCGGCGCGGCGGGCGTCACCATCACGCTGAGCTTTCTCGCCGCCCTGACCGTTCTTGGCCTGCGGCTGCTGGCGGGGCGGAGCCTTAGGATGCCGGTGCTGGTCATGCTGCCGTGGCTGGCCTATGCGGCCGCGGGCGTGCTGAGCCTGCTGAAAGCGCCCGATCCGGCGCTGGTCTGGTTCGAGATCCTGCGGCTGTCGATGCTTCTGCTGCTGATGGTGACGGTAGCGAACATCACACCGGACCGGCTGTGGTTCTTCCTCCAAGCGCTGGCCGTGACGATGATCTTTCAGGCGCTGATCTCCATCGCGCAGGGGGTGGGCGGCACCGGGCTGGGTCTGGGCTTTCTGGGCGATCAGGGGGTGGCCATCGAATCCGTCGCCTTCGAGGCCAAGGTCCGCTCCACCGGCACGCTCGGCAATCCCAACATGCTGGCCTATTTCTATGAGCTGCTGTTGCCGCTGCTGTTCGGGGCGTGGCTGATGGCACGGGGGCTGGGCAACCACGTGCTGTTCGGTCTGGCAGTCACGCTGGGGCTGGCCGGGTTGGCGCTCAGCCTGTCGCGCGGCGGCTGGCTCGCCATGGGGTTGCTGCTGCCGATAGAGGCATGGCTCCTCGCCCGGCACCGTTTCCTGACGCCGCGCGGGCTGGCGGTCATCGGCACGGGCCTGTTCCTGACGCTCGTCATGGTCGGCCTGTTCGGGGGCCAGGCGATGGAGCGGATGTTCGGCGATGACGGCGGCAGCCTCTCTCACCGCTCGACGATGAACCATGCGGCATGGCAGGTATTCATGAACTCGCCATTTATCGGCCAGGGTCTGAACAATTTCGCACCCGCTTTCGCCCGATTGGACAAAACCGGTGCGACAGGGCTTTTCGGTCCCGTTAATCACGTCGTTCACAACATGTATCTTTTCGCCGCAGTAGAAGTCGGGATCATCGGGTTTGCCGGGTTTCTGGGAATATTCGGGATCGGCATCTATCTTGGAATTCGCGGCTTCCGTAAATACCGGTCTCCCCTCAGCCGTTCCATAGCCCTTGGCGTTGCATTCGGCCTTGTCGCCCATCTGCTTCACGGCACCATCGACCCGGGTTTTCGCCTGAGCCTTCCGGTTTCACAGGTCATCGCCGTGCTTCTGGGGCTTCTCCAGGCGGCATTTCTGAACGAACGGTCGTTTCTTTCAGAACCCAACGCCATTCAGGCGGAGGAGTGGTCAACTCGCCCTCCGCGATTGCTCGGAGCCGAAAGGCACCCATTGAGATGAAAACCCATTCAAGAATTCTACCGGCAGTTTCATATGCCCGGATCCAATACAACGCTGGGGAGGATGGAAATGACATCACAGACACTCTCATATCTTTCCCCTTCGCAGCATAAGCCGCAGGTTTCGATCGTGATCGTCGCTTGGAACGGCCGCGATTACCTGCGGCATTGCCTGCAACTCGCATCATTCGATTCACCTGAAGTGTCGCGCGAGATTATCGTGATCGACAACGGATCAACCGATGGCGCGCCGGAAATGGTCGCCGCCGAGTTCCCCGATGTGCATCTGGTGAAAACCGGGGAGAACCTTGGTTTTGCCGGGGGGAACAACCGCGGTTTCGCTCTGGCGCGGGCGGAGACGGTGCTGCTGCTGAACCCGGATGCCTTCCTGGAGACGCCCGGCACCCTCGCACGGCTGCTCCGCCATCTGGAGGCGCATCCCGGAACGGGCGCCGTGGGCTGCCGGCTGACCTATCCCGACGGGCGCCATCAGGTCGGCGACGGCGGTCACGCGCCCCGGCCGGCTGCGGTGCTGGTCCATGCGCTTGGTCTGGGGCGGTTTGTGCCGGGGGCGCGGGGCCTGTTCCTCTCTCCCCGGCGCGGCACTGCGCCCCGGCAGGTGGACTGGCTGAGCGGGGCGCTGATCCTCGTACGCGCCGATGTCATCCGGCAGGTGGGCGGGCTGGACGCCGGCTTCTTCATGTATGCCGAGGATGTGGAATGGGGCTGCCGGATGCGCCGCGCGGGGTGGCAGGTCGCCTATCTGCCCGACCTTTCCGCCGTGCATGTTCAGGGCGGCACACAGGAGGGGGCGGATATCTCCACCACCTGGCTCGACGCGCTGGGGCGGCTCTACCTGCGGGAAAACCCGCGCGGCTTCACGCCCTTCCGCCTGGGCTACGGCGCGGGGTTCTCGCTCCGATCGGCAGCTTACGGGGCTGCGGGCATTCTTCGCCGCGATCCCCGTCTCCGACGAAAGGCCGGGATCATGCGCCGCTACGCCGCCCATGTGCTGACGATGCGACGACCCGATCCTTCGCCACCCGCAGCGCGATCCCTGCCGATCGCCAGTTCAAACCCCGAAGAGCACGGCGTTTCCCATGGCTAACGATTTTTCCAGACGGCCCGTCGTCCTTCCGCTGAACACGCCCGCCGGGCTTCGCGACGCGGAAGGCAAGCCGCCGCATCTCGCCATTCTTGGTACGCGCGGCATTCCCGCCTGGCACGGCGGGTTCGAGACCTTCGCGCAGGAGCTGGCACCCTGGCTCGTGGAACAGGGCTGGCGCGTGGATGTCTATTGTCAGGACGAGACCGGCGACGGTGCCGCCGAATGGCGGGGCGTGCGGCTGATCCAGCTTCCGGTCCGCCGCAAGGGGTCGCTCGGCTCCATCGAGTTCGACTGGATCTCCGCCAGACATGCCGTGAAGGGGGCGCCGCTGGTGCTCACGCTCGGCTACAACACCGCGCTGATCGGGCTGCTCTACCGGCTGGGCGGCGTGCGGAACGTCATCAACATGGACGGGCTGGAATGGAAGCGGACCAAGTGGTCCTGGCCTGTCCGCCAGTGGTTCCGCCTGAACGAGCGTGCGGCGGTGATTCTGGGCAACCACCTTGTCGCCGACCACCCCGCCATCGCGAAGCGGCTGTCGGGCATGACGGATCCATCCCGCATCACCATGATCCCCTATGGCGCGGAAAGTCTGCCGGAGGCCGACCCGGCACCGCTCGCGGCCTTTGGCCTGGAGCCGGAGAAGTTCATGCTTTCCATCGCGCGGGTGGAGCGGGAAAATCAGACATTGCAGATCGTGCGCGGCTTTTCCGCGCGGCCGCGGGGAGTGAAGCTCGCCGTGGCCGGGGGGCTGGAAGCCGGCAACAGCTATCATGACGCGGTGCGCGCCGCCGCCAGCCCGGAGGTGGTGTTCCTCGGCCCGGTGTTCCAGAAGGAGGCGGTCGCCGCGCTCCGCGTGCATACGCTTGCCCATATCCACGGCCATACCGTCGGCGGGACGAACCCCTCGCTGGTCGAAGCGCTCGGCGCCGGGTGTCCGGTCATCGCGCATCGCAACCTGTTCAACGGCTGGGTGGCGGGGGAGGAGCAGCGGTTCTTCTCGGATGTGGAGGAGCTGGACCATCATATCACCGCGCTGATCGAAACGCCCCCGATGCGCGCGGCCATGTCTGCCGCCGCGCGGGCGCGCCATGCCGAGCGTTTCACATGGGAGCCGGTGCTGCGCGCCTATCAGGCGATGCTTGTCCAGCAATATCCCGTGCCGCTGCTGGGGGCCGAGCGGGAACTCTCGCTTCCGCCGATGCCGGACGGGGAACTGGCGTTGGCCGGCGGGCCTGCGCTTCACGCCCGCAACGCTGGATGAAAGGTGCGCCATGATCCGCTTTCCCGGCCTTTCGCTGCTGACCTCCATCCGGGGGCCTTTCGCCTTCATCGTCGTCTATCGCCACTGCCTTGAGGCGCTTGGCTACGGCGCGTCGTTGCATGAGAACCCCGGCTTCATCGGACGGGGGGAGTTCCTGCTGGACTGTTTCTTCATCCTCTCCGGCTTTCTCATCGCCATGCTGCACCGGGAGGAGTTCTTCAGCGCCAGCCACCGGGGCATGGATGCCCGCACCGTGAGGCATTTCCTCGTCCTGCGGATCGCGCGGTTCTATCCGCTGCATCTGGTGACGCTGCTCGTCCTCGGCGCGGCGGTGCTGTTGGTGACGCCGAACACGCCGGGCACCTCCTTCTCGGGGGAGGCGTTCTTCTGGAACATCCTGCTGATGCAGGCATGGGGCACCGTGCCGACGCTCAGCTTCAACTACCCGGCCTGGTCGATCAGCACCGAATGGTTCACCTACCTGCTGTTTCCCCTGCTGGCGCTGCCATTGAACCGGCTGAACAGCACCCGGTCGCAGGTGGTGGCCATCGGTGCGCTGTTCACCTTCATGGCGGCCTTTGTCGTGCTGCATCCGGGGCGGACATGGGCGATCCAGCTCGGCTGGGGGGCGCTGCTGCGCAACACGGTGGACTTCGCCATCGGCTGCCTGCTCGCCCGGCTTGCGCCCGCGGCGCTGCACTGGCGGCTGCCAAAGGGCGTGAGCTGGGACATCATCGCCATACTCGCCATGGCCACTGCGTTCCTGGGGGTGCGCTTCTATCTGCCGGATGTCGGCGTGGTCGCGGCCTTTACGCTGATGATCTTCGCGCTGGTGCTCTGCCGGGGCTGGCTGAAGCGGTTTCTGGGGCAGAAGTGGATCGTTTACTGGGGCGATCTCAGCTTCTCCATCTACCTCATCCATGCGCTGGTCATCATGGCGGTCAACAGGCTGGTTCCGTCGCTGAACCCCGGAACGGCGGATGGCTTCCTTGTCTATACCTTGATCGTCCTCGCGGTGAGCACGGCGCTGGCCGCGGTGAGCTTCCAGTTCCTCGAACAGCCGTCACGCAGGTGGATCCGCAACACATTCGCCGGCAACCCGCGCCTTGTCGCGCGGGCGGCATAAGCGGAGAGCGACAGCATGACCACGCTTGTCATCGGCGGGAACGGCTTCATCGGCTCCCACATCGTGGACGTCCTGCGTGCAGGGGGAGAGGAGGTCGCCGTTCTGGACAGGATGCCGGAACGCTACCGCCCACCCCTGCCGGATGTCCGCTATCATCTGGGCGACCTTCGCGACATGTCCGTGGTGGAGGAGGCGCTGCACGGGGTGGATCGCGTCATCCACGCCGCCAGTTCCTCCGTCCCGCAGACGGCGGTGCGGGATCCGGCGGGCGATATCAGCGACAACCTTCTGCCGCTGGTGCACCTGCTGGCGGCCATGCGGCGGTCGGGGACGAAACGCCTCGTCTATCTTTCCTCCGGCGGGACGGTCTATGGCCCGCCGCTCTCCGACACGATCACGGAGGATCATCCCCTGCGGCCGGTCACCCCCTATGGGATCGTGAAGGCGGCGGCGGAACGCTACATCGTGGCCGAACATCTGGCGAGCGGTCTGGGCTATGCCATTCTCCGGCCCGCCAATCCCTTCGGCCCGCGTCAGGGGCGGCTCGGGGTGCAGGGGGTCATCGGAACATTCCTGTGGCAGATCGCGCAAGGAGAGATGCCGGAGGTCTGGGGCGACGGGAGCGTGGTGCGGGACTTCGTCCATGTCGGCGACCTCGCCCGCCTGTGCCTGCTGGCGCTCAGGAGCGGTCTTGACGGCTGCTACAACGTGGGCAGCGGCCGCGGGTGCAGCATCGCCGAGCTGATCGCCCTCCTCTCGGACGCAACGGGGCGGCCCATCGTGCCCCTGCGCCGACCGGGCCGGGAGTTCGACCTGCCCCGCGTGGTGCTGGACTGCTCCCGCGCGCGGGAACTGTTGGGCTGGTCCGCCACCGCAACACTGGAGGAGGGGCTTGCCGAGACATGGGCCTGGCTCCGAGTGGAGGCGGGCCTTCCCCCGCCGGTCAGCGAGGTGGAGCAGCGGGCGCTGCCGGGCTGACCCCGGCAAGTTCCCCCCGCAGCGCTTCCGCCGCCGCGAAGAACCGCTGCTGGATCGCTGCGACAAAGGGATTGTCGCGCTGGATCGTTTCAAACACGCCCGGCGCGTCGCCTGCGACCATCCCCGTCGCGGTCAGCAAGTGCTCAAAGCTGGGGGTCGTCATCCCGTGGTTCCCGTCCGGCCCCGGCGAGAGCGCGGCCACGATCCGGCCCACCATATGCGTGACCCCTTGGGCCAGGGCCATGTCCCGATCATGCGCCTCGGCGGTGCGGACAAGCACGGTCAGCCCCTCCCGCCGGAGCCAGCGGCGCAACGGGGCAAGCCCCCGCCCGCCCCGTGCCGGACACAGCACCACCCGCGCCCCCGGGCCAAAGCTTCTCGGCCCGAACAGGGGATGGCTCCCCACCAGCGCGACATGGGCGGGCAGCCTTTCCTCCAGCAGACGCAACGGGGCGAGCTTCACGGAGCACACGTCCACCACCAGAGCACCGGGGCGCAGATGCGGCGCGATCGCCTCTGCCGTCTCTGCCAACGCGGCCAGCGGAACCGCCAGCACCACGATATCGGCGGAGGCGACCTCCTCCAGCGGCTGGCTGCCGTCGCGCGCGGGGTCGTGGACGGCAAGCGCGAAACGCCCTGCAAGACGCGGGGCGATCAGCCCGCCGAAGGCGCCGCAGCCGATCAGGCCGAGCCGGGGCACGGCGGGCGCCGCAGGGGGCCGCAAGGGGAGCGGCGCGGGGATGAATTCCGGGTCTTCGGTCTGTTCCATCTGGCTTTCCGGGGCTTTGCGCCACCGGGAGCCCTGAAACACGAATGCCGCCCGGCGGCGGCATCGTCGAACATCACTGATCGCGGCCGCTCCTATGGGGAGGGCGCGTAATACACCGTTGCAAGGGGGCGCATCCTGATCATGGGAATGATCTAGCCGCGCCGACCCCTTCCGTCAACCTTCCCTTGACGGCTGTCAGGCGAGAGCAGATGAATTTCATCAGACAATCCGCCGCCGGGGGCCGCCGGGGGATGGTCCGCATAGGGGGTTCGCAGCGCCAAGGCGGCGGCCCGGAGGAGAGAGGAGACAGACATGAGCACGCAAAAAGGCAAGGTCATCATCACCTGCGCCATTACGGGGGGCATTCACACGCCCTCCATGTCGGACGCCCTGCCGTTCAAGCCGGAGGACATTGCCGCGCAGTCCATCGCGGCGGCGGAGGCAGGGGCGGCGATCCTGCATCTGCACGCCCGCGATCCGCAGGACGGCCGGCCGACACCCGCAACGGATGTCTATATGCAGTTCCTGCCGCGCATCAAACAGGCCACGGATGCGGTCATCAACATCACCACGGGCGGCGGGCTCAACATGACGGTGGAGCAGCGGCTGGAAGCGCCGCTTCAGACCGCGCCGGAGATGTGCTCGCTCAACATGGGGTCGATGAATTTCGGCATCTTTCCGATGGCGGCAAAGGACCGCTCCTGGAAATATGACTGGGAGAAGCCCTATCTTCTCGGCACGGATGATTTCATCTTCCGCAATACGTTCAGGGACATAGAGCGCATCCTGAAGATGCTGGGCGAAGAGCACGGAACCCGGTTCGAGCATGAGTGCTACGATATCGGGCATCTCTACAACCTCGCGCATTTCGTGGATCGCGGGTTGGTGAAGCCACCGTTCTTCGTCCAGATGATCTTCGGCATTCTGGGCGGCATCGGCTCCTCCGTCGAGAACATGGTGTTCATGAAGGAGACGGCGGACAAGCTCTTCGGCGACGACTACCGCTGGTCGGTCCTGTCGGCGGGCAAGACCCAGATGCAGTTCGCCACGCAGGCCGCGATGATGGGTGGCAACGTGCGCGTCGGGCTGGAGGACAGCCTCTATATCGGCAAGGGCAAGCTCGCGACCTCCAACGCCGAGCAGGTCGCGAAGATCCGCCGCATCATCGAGGAACTGGGGCTTGAGATCGCCACCCCGACGGAGGCGCGCGACATCCTTGCGCTCAAGGGCGGCGACAAGGTCAACTTCTGAAGCGGTCGGGGAGAGGCGCTCTGCCTCTCCCCCCTGTCACTCAGAATTCCCGGCCGAAGGCGCGGTCGAGCGAATAGCGCCCGCCCCCCCGCGCCACGAAGAAGAAAGTGACCCCCGCCCAGATCAGCGACAGTTCCGCCCCGCTGTAGCCTTCGCCGCGCAGCACCCAGTGGAACCAGACGGTCACCAGCAGCACCACCGTCGCTGCCGCCGCGGCAGGACGGGTAAACAGGCCGAGGAGCAAGAGGATACCGCCGACGAACTCGGTGAGTGCCAATGCAAAGGCCCAGAACCAGGAGGGGGCGAAGCCGATGCTTTCCACCATGCCCGTCAGCCCCATGGGGTTTTGGATCTTCGGCCAGCCGTGCACGGCCAGCGCGAACCCGGCGATCACGCGAAGCAGCGTTTCGGATACCGGCAGAAGCGCATCATAAACGGGCTGAAGCGCGGGGATGAAGAAGCGGTTGCCCTCGGCATCGCCGGGGCGGGACTGGATATGAGACATGTGAATTCTCCGATGGCGCGCCGCTTGGGCCTGCGCCGTGTCAATCATGCCGCACGATGGCGGCGGATGGGGGGTATTTTCTTGCCAGCGAGCCGGATGATGCGGAACGGCAGCCCCTGCTCGGGATGCGCTCGTCAGACGCCCGGACTTCTGGCCCGGCTCAGGCCCGGCTCAGGTCCGCGGCGGGCGGTGGGGCACGTCGGGATGGAAGCGCGAAAGATCGGCGGAGGCTACGGGGAGCGGCAGCACGCCTGTAGCGGTGCGGGAAATCTCCGGCTGTTCCGCGAGATAGAGGTCGAAACACTTGCCGGACTTGAGCTTCGTCTGCGCGGAAGCTTCACCGAGCGGCGTACAGACCGGCATGTCGCGATAGGACAGGCACCCCCCATGGGGTGCAGCGTCCGCCCAGCCGGCGAACAGGGAGAGGCACAACGACACGGCCATGAAAAGGGCGATGAGGCGGGCCATGGGTTCCCGAAGGTTGGACACGGCTCTTACCCTAGCCGCTTGGCACGCGGGCGGCAAGGCTAACAGCCTCTTCGGCGGGGGAGGCTCGTTCCGGCCCGGCTTGGCGCCCGTGGGCGGCTTGCGCCCTTTCCGAGGCGCATGACCCGATTGCCCGCGTGCAAGCCCCGTGTCGCTGCTGGATCGCTTGACATATTCCCGGCTGCAGACCCTGAACCGAAGCCCGGGCCGAGTTGAATACGGCATGCGGGGCGTCCACCCGCCACCCGGGCGATGCTGCTGAAGAATAGCTCCTAACAGGCCGCTGACGCAGCATCCCGGGGATTGCCTTGCGCCGGAGAGTTTCCCCGAATTGCTGAAGATCGCACTGGAGCCCAGTCCTGGCCGGTGAGCGGACCCGTTTGCCGGTTCAACACATTTGCCGGTTCCCACGTGGGACGGGGCCTATGCCAGAGTTTTCACCAGCCGTTTAACAGGCTGCTGAACAACGCTTTTGGCCCGTGCTGGAGCGGAAAACGCTCGCCATCTGACGAATCCAGCCGGAAATCCATAGACTTCCGGGCGTTTCCGGGCCGATTTTCCGATTCCGGCACATAAGGTATGACAGGACTTTTCCGGCAGCCCGTTAAGGGTGCCGGTTAGTGATGAGCAATATCCTGACCCCTTGGCAGGGAGTGCGGGAGAGACGCACCCGGTAACTGACGACTGCGTCCGGGGTTTTCCCGTCTGGAAGCGGGGAGAGGTGCTGACCCCCTCCCCGGCCAGATCAACGGTTCTCGATCTTGCGCAGCTCGCCCGTGGGCAGGAACTCCGCCTCGAAGCGGCGTCCGTCATGGTGGGTGCCTTCCAGTTCGATCTCCCGGTCGTCGAACTCCACCTTGCGGAAGGTGCCATCGCCCGGATAGCTCGGGTTGGCGCGCACGGCCTCGGGGATCAGGCTCTCCACCCCGCTGGCGGGAAAGCCCTGCCGATCCGCCGCCTCGATCTCCTCCACCCGGTCGTTGCGATCCAGTTCGATCTCTATCCGCGCGCCGCCGGGGAGCGTGCCGAGGATGTCCCGGCCCCGGTCACCATGCTTGGGCCGGATTTCCACATCGGTGAGGCCGAGCGGTTTGAGAATGGCGGGGAGATCCTGCGCCGCGGTCTGGGCCGCCGCGGGGGAGGAGAGAAGGACGGAACCAAGAAGTCCGGCGACGAGAAGGCGTTTCATAATGTCTTTCCGTGACAGATACATCGCCAGCAGAACCACGCCGGGGCGGCTCCGGTTCCCTTCAGGCCGGCCCGAGGGCTCAGCGCCGGGCATCCTGCCCGGAGCGCCAGGCCGCCGCCCGGCCCAGCAGATGCGCGCCGATCGGGGCGGTCAGGAACAGGAACAGGATGGCGATGACGGCCCGGGTCACCGCGCTGACGCTGCCGATATCGACCGCTGCGCAGATCAGCGCGAGCGAACCCGCAAAGGCGCCAACCTTGGACGAAGCATGCATCCGCGTCAGTGCATCGGGAAAGCGCACGACGCCGACTGCCGCCACCAGCGCAAAGCCGCCGGCCAGCAGCGCGAGGATGCCGGTGATGACCTCAATCATTGCGATCCTCCCGCCGCGCCTGACGTGCGGCATAACGGGCCAGCGCCACGACGGAGACGAAGCTCACCAGCGCCAGCGCCACGGCGATATCCAGATAGGCCTCGGCCCCCGCCTTCACCGCGAACAGCCCGCAGAAGGCGATGATCGCGGCGGTCATCATGTCCAGCGCCACCACACGGTCGGCCAGCGAGGGGCCACGCCGGAGGCGGATGAACCCCACCAGAACCGCCAGGATGACAAGGCCGAGGCCGATGGTCACGCAGGCGTTCATGAACCCCGTCGCCGTGAATGATGCGGTCATTTGCGAAAGACCTCCCTGACGCGGTGTTCCATGCCCGACTTCAGCTCCGCGACCAGCGCATCCGGGTCTTCGGCATAGATGGAATGGATGACGAGGTAGCTCCGATCCTCCGCCACGTCGAGCGTCAGCGTGCCGGGGGTGAGCGAGATCAGGTTGGCGACAAGGAAGATCTCGATGTCGCTCGTCACGTCGAGCGGCATGCGCACAATGGCGGGATGCAGCCGCGGCTTGGGGGAGATGCAGTCCCGCGCCACGTTCACGCAGGATTTCACCAGTTCCTTCACGAAATACACGGCGAGGATCACGCTCTGCGGCAGCGCCCGGAAGTAGTGCTGCTCCCCCCGGCCGATCAGGTCGCGCGCGAACCACAGCCCGGCATAGCCCAGCACAAAACCGGCGAGGAGATTGATCGGCGACAGGCTGCCCCAGAGCGCGCCCCAGGCGATGGCGAGCAGACCGTTCATGGCAAGGAGCGTCATGGCCGTCCCTCCCCGAGAACCGCCGCGACATAGGGCGTGGCGTCCAGAAGCTGCTCCGCGCTGATGGTGGCGAATTGCAGGAACGGCTCGGGGAACAGGCCGATGAAAACGGTCATCACCGCCAGCGCCGCGATCGGGGTGAGCATGATCCAGCGTTCGCGGGCCGGGATGACGGAAAGGCGCGGCTCGCGGCCATCCGGGGCGGCTTTCCAGAACGCCTCCGCCCAGATCTTCGTCATGGAGAAGATGGTGAGCAGCCCGACCAGCAGCGCCACCCCCGCGACCACGGCGTCCTGCACCTCCAGCGCGGCGCGGACCAGCACGAACTTGGCCCAGAACCCGGAGAGCGGCGGAAAGCCCGCGAGCGAGAACGCCGGGATCAGGAACAGCACGGCGAGCAGCGGCGCGGCGCGGTAAAGCCCCCCGATGGCATAGAGATCCGACGAGCCGGTAAGCCTGCGGGAGACCCCGGCGACAAGGAACAGGTTCGCCTTCACGATGATATGGTGCACGAGGTAGAACACCGCCCCCATCAGCGCCAGCGGCGTCATCAGCGCCAGACCCAGCACCATGTAGCCGATCTGGCTCACGATGTGGAACGACAGGATACGGCGGAAATCGCTCTGCGCCGCGGCGCCCAGAACGCCGGTCAGCATGGTCAGGCAGGCGATCCACAGCAGGATCCCATGGGTATAGGGCTGATCCCCGGTGAAGATCAGCGTGAACACCCGGATCAGCGCATAGACGCCCACCTTCGTCAGCAATCCCGCGAAGACGGCCGAAACGGCGTAATGCGGCGTGTGGTATGAGGCGGGCAGCCAGTAGAACAGCGGGAAAACCGCCGCCTTCAGCCCGAACGCCACCATGAACATCATCGCGATGACGGTCATCAGCCGCTGATCGGGATGGGCGGCCACGGCGGCATGCAGATCGGCCATGTTGAGCGTGCCCGTTGCCCCGTAGAGCAGACCCGCTGCGCCAAGGAACAGCACCGTGGAGATGAGGTTCAGCGTGACATACTTGATCGCGCCGTCGATCGCCTCCTTCCGCCCGCCGATGACGAGCAGCCCGAAGGAGGAGATCAGCAGCACCTCGAACCAGACATAGAGGTTGAACAGGTCCCCCGTCAGGAACGCGCCCGTCACACCGCCGATCAGCGTCTGGAACAGGCCGTGCCAGCCCAGACGCCGCGATGTCTGCCCGACCTCGGCCAGCGACCACAGCCCGACGGCGAGCGAGATGATCGCGGTGATGAGCACCATCGCGGCGGCAAGGTAATCGGCGGCCAGCGTAATGCCGAAGGGGGCCGCCCAGCCGCTCATCTGCCCGGCGATCACGCCGTGCTCCAGCACAAGCATCACCAGATGGATCGCCAGCGCCAGCGACACGACGGACCCGGCCACGGAAATCCAGCCGCTTCCCCGCCGGTTGCGGGCAAGGAAAGCCGCCGCCGCAGTGGCAAAGGGCACGAGGATGGGAAGAGTAAGGCTCCAGATCATTCTTCAGGCTCCGCCAGGCGCATCCGGTCCACCTCGAGATGGCCGAAGCTGCGGTAGGCGCGGATGGCAAGGGCAAGGGCAAAGGCGAACAGGCCGAAACCGATGACGATGGCTGTGAGCAGCAGCGCCTGCGGCAGCGCATTGGCCATGGCCTGCTCCGGCAGGCCGCCGCCATGGGCGAGCAGGGGTGCCGCGGCCTCCGTCAGCCGTCCGGCTGCAAAGATCGCGACGTTGACCCCGTTGGACAGCAGCAGCAGCCCGAACAGGAACCGCAGAAGGTTGCCCGACAGCATGAGCCAGACAGCCGAAGACACCAGAACGCCCGCAACGAGCGCGAGAACGGTTTCCATCAGTGTGTCTCCTCAAGCGCGAAGATCAGCGTGAGGATGCCGCCCACCACGGCGAGATAGACGCCGATGTCGAACAGGAGCACGCTCGAGATCGCGAAGCCGCCCACCTCCGCCCAGATGCCGGTGAAGGGCGCGAGACCGAAGGGGGCTGCCGTGACCCCCGCGATCAGCGCGGCGACCAGGCCCGCAAGCCCGATGGTCCGGGGATCAACACGGAGCGCGCGCCGCGCCTCCTCCACCCCCGCGGCAAAGGCCAGCAGCGCAAAGCCGGAAGCCGCGATCAGGCCGCCGATGAACCCGCCCCCCGGTGCGTTATGGCCGCGAAGCAAGATATAGAGCGAGAACACGAGGAACAGCGCCGTCAGCAGCCGCGCGCCGGTTGTCAGGATCAGGGAGTTCACTTGGACATCCTCCGCTTCAGCAGCGCATAGGCGCCGATGGAGGCGAGCAGGATCACCGTCAACTCGCCGAAGGTATCGAAGGCGCGGAAATCGACGAGGATCACGTTGACGATGTTGAGGCCATGCGCCAGCGCGTAGGAGGAGGCCTCGAAATAACTGGTGATGTGGCGGTCGAGCGGATGGCTGGTGACAGCGAGAATGATGAGCGTCACCGACAGCCCCGCCGCAACCGCGATGACGCCGTGCACCACCTTGCGGGCGCGCGGACGACGCTCCACCATGCCGGGCAGCCGCAGCATCGCGATGCCGAAGAGCACGGCGGAGAGGGTCTCCACCATGAGCTGCGTCGTCGCCACATCCGGCGCGCCGAAGCTGATGAAGATCAGCGCCACACCGATCCCCACCGTGCCCACCGCCGAGATCGCGGTGATGCGCGACATGGCGACGGCGGCAAGCGCCGCCCCCGCCACGACGATCCCGGCGACCAGCCACAGCAGCAGCGGCGCGGACAGGTCCAGCGCGATCACCGGCCCCTTGAGGATCATCGTCCCGCCAAGCGCCAGCACCACCACCGCAAAGGTCGCTGCAAGATAGCCCGTGAGCCGCCCCGGCTGGATGACACGCGTCTGCCATGCCGCGAAGGCACGGAAGCCGTCAAGGAAAGCATCCCACCCGCGGTCGAACACCGGAAGCCGGGCCAGCAGCGCGGCGAATGCGCCCCGATACCGCTCCCGCCCCGCGTAGAGCAGGAAGCCAAGGGCGAAGGTCACAAGGCTTAGGATGAAGGGCAGGTTCACCCCGGCCCAGAGATGCAACTCCGCAGTGCGGGGCAGCTGGAGGCTCCCCTCCACCGCCCGGTCGATCAGCGGTTGCAGCAGCCCCGAGCCGAGCCCCAGCGCCAGCCCCAGAGCGCCCAGCAGCAGCGGACCGGCCAGCATCTGCCAGCCTGCCTCATGCGGCGCATGGGGCGGGTTGCCGGGCGCGCCCCAGAAGGGACGCAGCGCGACCACGCCCGCCACCGCCACCATCAGCGCATTCGCCGCGAGCGCTCCCACCACCGCCAGTCCCCAGGGGGCGATGGACGGCGTGCCGGCATAGATCAGTTCCTTGCCGATCCAGCCGATGAGCGGCGGGAACCCGGCCATGGACGCCGCCGCGAGCGCCGCCGCCGCCGCCGTCACCGGCATGGCGCGGGCAAGGCCCCCCAGAAGCCCCGCTTCCCGCGTGCCGGTGCCATGATCTATCGCGCCGACGACCATGAACAGCGCGGCCTTGTAAAGCGAATGGACGACAAGGAAGGTCACCGCCGCCGTCAGCGCATAGGGCGAACCGCCCGCCAGCAGCACGGTGATCGTGCCGAGCGCCATCAGCGTCGTATAGGCCAGCGCCTGTTTCAGATCGGTCTGCCTGAGCGCGAGGAGCGAGGCCATGACCGCCGTGACAAGCCCCGCCGTTGTCAGCGTCGCGACCCATGCCGTCGTGCCGCCCAGCGTCGGATGCAGCCGGGCCAGCAGGTAGATCCCCGCCTTCACCATCGTGGCGGAGTGCAGATAGGCGGAGACGGGCGTGGGCGCGGCCATGGCGTTCGGCAGCCAGAAATGGAACGGGAACTGCGCCGATTTGGTAAAGGCGCCGAGCAGCACCAGGATCAGGATCGGCGTGTAAAGCGGATGGGACTGCAGCCCTTCCCCCGCAAGCAGCGCGCCGATGTCATAGCTGCCGGTCGCCATGCCGATCAGGATGAAGCCCGCCAGCAGCGCCAGCCCGCCCGCCCCTGTCACCAGCATTGCCTGAAGCGCATTGCGGCGGGCCACGCTGTCCTCATGATTGAAGCCGATGAGGAGGTAGGAGGTGACACTGGTCAGCTCCCAGAACACGAAAAGCGTGATGAGGTCGGAGGCCAGCACCAGCCCCAGCATCGACACCATGAAGGAGAACAGGTAAAGCACGAACCGCCCGAACTGCGGGTGATCGCCCATGTAGCCGGTCGCGTAGAGCAGGATCAGCGCCCCGATGCCGCTGATGAGCAGGGCGAAGATCAACGACAGCCCGTCCAGCATGAAGGCCAGCGATACCCCGAGGCTCGGCGCCCAGTTCCAGCCGACGCGCAGCGTCTCTCCCGCCAGAACGGCGGGCATGCAGGATGCGAAACCGATGGCGAAGACCAAAGCCGCCGCCGCGCCCAGATATCCCCAGAGCCTTCCGCCGGAGGCGGTGCCCCGCTGTAGTTCTGCCATCAAGTCGTTCCGTTCCGCCCTGTATCCGCCCTACGTAACCGCACAGGCGACATGAGGGAAATTGAAAATTCACTGGCTTCTTATAGAGGCTGTCTATAAGAAGCGCCGTATGCCCACCCTCCAGCAGCTTCGCTATCTCGTCGCCGTTGCCGACACCCTGAGTTTCAGCCGCGCGGCGGAGATGTGCCGGGTGACCCAGCCCACGCTCAGCATGCAGTTGCGGGAGCTGGAGGCGCGGCTTGGCGCGCGGCTGGTGGAGCGGACCCGCGCGCGCGTGCTCATGACCCCCGTGGGAGAGGCAGTGGCCCGCCGCGCCCGCGCCGTGATGGCCGAGATCGACGACATGCGGGAGATCGCGCGCCGCGACGACCCGGAAGCGCCGCAGGCCGCGCTGCGCCTTGGCGTCGTGCAGACGGTCGGGGCCTATGTGCTCTCCGTCGCGATGCCCGCGCTGCGCCGGACCTTTCCCAGATTGCGATTGCAGGTGCGGGAGGAGCGGTTCGACATGCTCCTCCGCCAGCTTCTGGACGGGGCGCATGACGCGATCCTGCTTCCAGAGGCGGTGGAGCGCCCGGATCTCGAAAGCCGGTTGCTGGCGGTGGAGCCGTTGCAGGTGGTGCTGCCCGCAGATCACCGGCTGTCGGCGCGGCCCCTGCTCCGGCCCGCGGACCTTGCGGGGGAGACGGTGCTCACCATGGAAGGCAGCCCGGACCTCCAGGCGCAGGTGACGCGCTTCTGCACGCTGGCGGGCGCGGCGCAGGCGCGGGATTACGAGGGCACGACGCTCGACACGCTGCGGCAGATGGTGGCGGCGGGGATGGGCCTGTCGCTTCTCCCCACGCTCTACATCCGGTCGGAGGTGATGCGGGAGCAGCTCGTCGTGGCGCGCCCCCTCGCCACCGACGCGCCCACGCGGGCGCTCACCATGGCCTGGCGGCGCGATACGCCCCGCGCCCGGACCCATGCCGCCCTGGCCGCGCTGCTCAGCGAGAACCTCGGCCCGATCCCGGGCATCGGCGGCTGAGGTCAGGCAGCGGCCGCCTGCTCCCTGGCGAGCCTCTGGGAGACGATGGCGCAGACAAGAAGCTGCGAGATGTGGAACAGCATCACGGGGAGCACGATGGCGCCGACGCTGGCGGGGGGGAAGATCGCGGTGGCGATGGGCAGGCCGCTCGCGAGGCTCTTGGTGGAGCCGCAGAAGAAGAGCGCCGTCCGGTCCGGCCCGTCGAGCGCGAAGACGCGCCCCGCAAAGACCATCGCCGCCATGACAAGGGCAAGGAACACCCCGATGGTCAGGAAAAGCGCGGCGAAGGTCGGCAGCGGGATGGCCGACCAGATGCCCGCCACCGTCCCCGCGCTGAACGCCGAATAGACGATGAGCAGGATGGAGCCGCGATCGACCACCATGCTCAGCAGCTTCTGCCGCCGGATGAAGGCGCCGATCCATGGCCGCAGGCACTGACCCAGCACGAAGGGGATCAGGATCTGCACCGCGATCTTGATCACCGCATCGCCGCTGATCCCGCCGCTCTGGTGCAGGATCACCGCCATCAGCCCCGGCGTCAGCACCACGGCCACGAGGTTGGAGAGGGAGGCCGAGCAGATCGCGCCCGCCACATTGCCCCCCGCCATCGCCGTGAAGGCGACGGAGGACTGCACCGTGGAGGGCAGAACGGACAGGAACAGCAGCCCCAGCGTGAGCTCGGGCCCGAGCACGCCCCCCGCCGTCCAGGCCAGCGTGACGCCGATGAGCGGGAACAGCACATAGGTCGCCGCGAAGGACAGCCCCTGCAGCTTGATGTTCAGCAGCCCCGCCCGCACGGAAGCCATGTCGAGCTTCGCGCCGTAGAGGAAGAACAGGAGCGCCACGGCCCAGAAGGTCACCTGCCCCAGCAGAAACGCCGCCTCGCCCCGCGCGGGCAGGATCGCGCCCGCCGCCACCATGACAACCAGCAGCAGCATGTAGGTGTCGATGCCGATACGTCTCAGGAACTGCATGTCTTGTCCTCTCTCCGGCGCTGTCAGTAGCCGAGCGCCATTCCGTCCTTGCGGCTGTCCGAACCGCCTTCGAGCAACCCTCCGGCGATGCGGATGGCCTGGGCGCCGCCGATCGGGCTGGTCACCACCTTGAGCACATGCCCGCGCGCCGCCAGCGCATCGCGCGTCGCGGCGGGGATCGTCGGCTCCACTTCGAGCACACCGTTGAAGGCAAAGCTCCGCGGCGCATCTATGGCCGCCTGCACCGTCAGTCCGCGGTCGATCACACCGGACAGGAAGGCCGCATGGCCCGCCGCCTGATAATGCCCGCCCATCACGCCGAAGGGCATCACCACCCGGCCCGCCTGCGTGACCATGCCGGGGATGATCGTGTGCATCGGCCGCTTCCGCGGACCGATGGCGTTCGGATGGCCCGCCGCCAGCCGGAAGGAGGCGCCGCGGCTGTGGAACAGCACCCCCGTCGCCGGATCGAGGCGCCCGGACCCGAAGCCGTGGAAGATCGAGTTGATGAAGGAGATGGCGTTGCCCGCCTCATCCACCACGCAGAGATAGATCGTGTCCTTGTGCTCCGGCTCGTCCCAGAGCACGGGCGGCCGGGCGCGGCTCATGTCGATCCGCGCGCGCAAGGTCGCCACCACGTCCTCCGACAGCAGCCGCTCCGCCACATCCGGGCAAGCGGCCGGATCGGCGATCAGCGCATCCCGGTGGTGATAGGCGAGCTTCGTCGCCTCCGCCTGCAGATGGATACGGTCCACCTCGTCCAGCGCGGCCATGTCGAAGCCTTCGAGGATCCTGAGGATCAGAAGCGCTGCCAGACCCTGCCCATTGGGCGGGCACTCATGCACCTCATAGCCGCGATAGGTGGCGCTGACCGGCGTCACCCACTCCGCCCCGTCCATGCCTTCGGCGAAATCCTCCAGCGTATGCAGCCCGCCGAGCGACCGCAGGTAACCCACCATGCTCTCCGCCGTGGCCCCCCGGTAGAAGGCCTGCGCTCCGGTCTCCGCGATCTCCCGATAGCGGGCGGCCAGCAGCGGTTGCGCACGCTGCTCGCCCGCCACGGGCGCCCTGCCCTCTGGCAGAAACAGCGCCGCCGCGCCCGCATCGCCTGCGACCGTGGCCTGAGCCGCCGCCCAGTCCATCGCAACGCGCGGCGTCACGCGGAAACCCTCCTCCGCATAGCGGATGGCGCGGGCGAACAGCCGGGAAAGCGGGAGCGTGCCGTAATCGGCATGGAGCCTGCACCAGGCCGAAATCGCGCCCGGCACCGTCACCGCATGAGGCGAGGTCTGGGGGATCTCGGTCACGCCTGCGGAAATGCCCGCGGCACCCGCAGCAGCATTGCCCCCCTCCGACGGCGCACCCGCAAGCGCCGCCGTCACCGCCTCCACCGTCGCCGCCGCAGGCGCCCGGCCCGAACCGTTCAGCGCCCTGACCGCGCCGCCCGCCGGCGCATAAAGCGCAAAGCAATCGCCCCCGATGCCCGTCATCAGCGGATCGACCACCGCCTGCACCGCGACCGCGGCAATCGCCGCATCCACCGCGGTTCCGCCTGCCGACAGAACCTCAAGCCCGGCCGCCGTTGCCAGCGGATGCGATGTCGCCACCATGGCGCCGCCCGTCAATGTCGATGGACGGCACCCGGAAAAGAAATCAAACGTCAAGACTGCAGGCTCCGCGTTCGGTTTTCGGGAAGCGCCTGTTCGCAAGGGCGGCGCATGCGCCGATGCCCTAGCACCGCTGCCGCGCGGCGGCAATCCGCCGCATGCCCGGGCCGGGAATCGCGACCTCGCGCGCGATCCGGCTGGGCAGGCGGGCACTCCGGGTGGCGGCAGGCTTGCCCGCATGGAATGCGCGGCGTTCGCTTACCGCACTGATCTCCTGCGCCTCACGGCAGCGCCCAACAGGCTGCTGAAAAAGCATTCCGGGTTTACATTGAGGCGGAGACTTGCCCGCATTGCTGAAGATCGCCCCGGAAACCGCAAGTTTTGGCTCGGGACCGGACCGATTTTCCGGCTTTCAACGCGAGCCCGGGTAGGTGCGCGACTTTGTCAGCAGCCTGCCAAGGTATCCTGCCTATGCGCTGGTACGCTGGCAGTCAGCCTAGGAATGACTCGAAATGGCTGGATTTCCCGCCGGATTTTGGGGGGAGTGCGAACAATCTCCGCCCCCACGCAGGCCGGAAAGCCGTTTCAGCCGCCATAGGAGAAGGCGCGGCTTTTACACCGCGCCGTGAGGTGACCCGGTGCGTGACCACTCCCGCCCTCACCCGCAGAAGTGGGATCTGCATGGGATTTGGCCGGCAAAACCATGCGGCAGCACCTGGCGTCCGGGCGGATTGGTTTGGTCGATGGGCAGGAACCGGGGAACCCCTGCCGTCAGGGGGCATGCTCCGGGACCGCCGCCGCACCGGCAGGGAACGCGGCCTGCCTGATCGGAGGCGGCCGGGGAAAGGGCGCGCGAAAGGACGGGCGGCCGAAAATCCCCCCGGCGGAGCACGACCGGCCGATCGGCAGCCTCGGGCGCCGGGGGTGCTCAACAGGCTGCTGGAAAAAGGCTTTTTGGCCTGCCTGGGGACGGAAATCGTTCACAATCTGACGAAATCCAGCCGGGAATCTATATACTACTGGGCGTTTCCGGGCCGATTGTCCGATTTCCGGCGCATAGGCATGACACTTCAGGACTTTTCAGCAGCCTGTTACCGGGGCCGCTTATTCGAAGGGGCCA
>NZ_DAMDHB010000014.1:37622-103677 GCF_032102465.1 Haematobacter sp.
GACCCGCAGACCCGCAGACCCGCAGACCCGCAGACCCGCAGACCCGCAGACCCGCAGACCCGCCAGCACCTTTTGCGGCCTCAGTCCAGCCCGAGTTTCGCGCGCAGGGTGGAAAGGTCTTCCGCGAGCACGTTCACGGCGGCCGCCATCGTCACGCGGTCGGCTTCGGTGAGCTTGTCATAGCTGACATAGCCTTCGCCCTCCCGGTATTTCTCCAGCGTCGTGTCGATGGTGGCGAAGTTGGCGTCCACCTTCGCCATGAACTCCTTGTCGGTGACCAGCGGACGCACCAGCTCGACGATCTTCTCCGCCCCGTCGAAGTTGCCGCGGAAATCCCACAGGTCGGTGTGGGAATAACGGTCCTCCTCGCCGGAGATCTTGGTGGCGGCGACCTCCTCCATCAGCGCGGCGGCACCTCCGACGACCACTTCAGGCGGGAAGGTCAGCCCGTCGATCCGGGTGCGCAATTCCTTCACATCCGCGAGCAGCTTGTCGGCCACGGGCGCCAGCCCCTCGGTGGAGTTCTTCTCCCACAGGCCGTATTCGATGCGGTGGAAGCCCGGAAAGGCGGGATCGGCCTCTCCCTTTTCATAGTCGTCCGCGCGGCTGTCGATGGAAACGTCGAGGTCCGAGAACAGCTCCGCGATCGGTTCGATCGCCTCGTAATTCACGCGTGTCGGCGCATAGAGGGCCTTGGCCTTCTCCACATCACCCGCCTTCACGGCATCCACGAAGGTCTGTGTGTTCTTGACGAGGATATCCGTCTGCTCGGAGACATAGATCTTGTAGTCGCTGATCGGGCCGACAAGGTCGAGCGGCGCCGCGGCATGGGCCAACTGCCCGGCCATGAGCGCGCCAACGAAGGCGAGGGTGACAAGACGCATGGAACTTCCTTTCTTGATGCCCCTTCAGGGCAGGACAGTCCGACTGGCTGCTGGCGTGTCGGGTTTCAAATGGCGTCGATCAGCGAACGGCCGAGATAATCGCCCTCGCCGAAGCCCGGAAGCGCGAAGAAATAGCCGCCCCCCACGGGTTTGATGTATTCTTCGAGCGGCTCCCCATCGAGCCGGTGCTGCACGGCAACGAAGGCCCGTTCGAGATCCGCCTGCCATGCGATGAACAGAAGCCCCTGATCGAGCTGCCCGTTCTTCAGCACGCCGTTGACGTAGTTGAACGGACGGCGGAGCATGAGCTGATCCGCCGAGGCCGCGTCGCGCGGATTGGCAAGGCGGATATGGCTGTTCAGCGCGGTTCGGGTTCCTTCCGCATCCGCCGCGTAATCGGGCAGGTCGGTTTCCGCCCCGTCCGGGCGGTCGAGCGGCGCGCCGGTCATCTTGGCACGGCCGATGATCCGCTCCTGCTCGCCAAGCGGGGTCCGGTCCCAGCGTTCCACGAGGTTCCGCACGATGCGGACGGCTTGGTAGCTGCCGCCGCGCGCCCAGTCGGGCTCTCCCTCATCCGCCCAGACGACCCGCCGCATCAGCCCGCTGTCGCCGCTGTCGGGATTGGCGGATCCGTCGCGAAAACCAAGCAGGTTCCGCGCGCTTTCGGCCGCGCCCACCGGCTTGGGCGGGATCACGGGCACGCTGCCCGCCTGCGCCCATTTCAGCACCAGCTGATCGGGGATGGACTTCACGATGTCGCGGAGGGCGTGGATCACCGTGTCCTGCGCATTGGCGCAGATCTGGAGCGTGATATCGCCATGGCAGAGGTCCGGCTGCAGCGCGTCATTGCGGAACTGCACCATCCTGCTCAACACGCGGGGCTTATGGGGCGCGAGCCACTCCCTGTCGTCGAAAAGCGACGCGCCCAGCGATACCGTGATCGTCGTGGCATCCGGGCGGATCACCGGGCCAAGCAGGCCGCTGTCGGCGGGGGGAAGCTTCGGATCCAGCTCCGGCACCGGCCCCCCATGGGCGAGGAAGACGATCCGCTCCGTGAGCCGCCGGAACAGCCGCTCCAGATCGTCCGGCGTCGCGGCGATCGCGTGGAAGGCGGCCACCATGCCATTCGCGGGCCGGGGCGTTACGATGCCCGCCTGATACGCGCCATAGGGGGAGACGCGATCCGCCTCCGCGGCCACACCCGCGACCGGCGCGGTCGCCACGTTCGAGGTTTCCGCGCGAAGGGCAAGCGGCAGCCCCGCCGCGAGCGCCGCCGCGCCGGTCAGTAGCCCCCGCCTGCTGGCACAGAACTCCGCCATCCCGCTACTCCAGCCCGATCGCCGGGTTGAGCGCCCCGGCCGCATCCGCGACACGGCGGAAGGCCGCCGCCACCCGCTCCCGGCCTGCGGCATCCGGGGTATAGCTGCCGATGGCCGCCTCTGCGCCGTCCAGCGCGGCGTGAAGGGTGGCAGAAGCCTCCGGCTGCGCGGCAGCGACCAGCGGATCGACGAGCAGCGCGGATTTGCGGATCCCGTCCAGCGCCGCCGCGAACTCCGCCCGGTCGTCGCCCGCATAGGGGGTCTGCGCCCCCGCCTGATCCGCAAGGCGGCCTGCAAAGGCCGCCGAGTTCGCGGCCAGATCGGCCGGGGCCACGTCGAGGTTGCGGAGCCGGTCCTTCAGGATCAGGGCATCGGCGGCAAGCCGGTCCGCCACGGGGGCAAGCCCCTCTGTCGTGTTCTGCGACCACAGGCCGTATTCGATGCGGTGAAAGCCGGTGAACGCCGCGTCCTGCTCCCGCTCCGCCAGGTATTCGGCCAGCGGATCCATGCTGTTGGCCAGATCGGCGATCCGGGCGGAGACGGGGGCCATCTGCCGCCACGGCTCCCGCGCGGCGCGCCATGCGCTCCGCGCACCCTCCAGATCACCCGCCGCGATCCTGTCCTTGAGCGCCGCTGTCGCCTCCACCAGCTGAGAGGCGCGGCGGCTCAGATAGACGCGGTATTCGGAAAGCGGGCCGATGAAGGCACGTGTCTCCGGCTGCACCCGCGCGGCCTCGGACGCTTCCGTCCGCACGACGGTCAGCGTTCCCCGCGGATTGGAGAGCAGCCCGCAGGTGATGGCATAGGTGCCGGGGACGAGCCGTTCGGTCAGCGTTGCATTGAGGCCGGGCGCGATGTTCTCCCGCTCCGCCACGACCATCACGCCGTCGAGGATTTCCCACTCCAGCGCCCGATCGGAAGCGTTGTGGATACGGAAGGTCCGCCGCCCCGCCGGAACGGTAAGGTCGGCGGGATCGCAGGTGCCATCCGTCACCGTCACGGTGATTTCGTCGGCAGCGGCATCGGGCACCGCGCTCCGCGCCGCGAGCCAGAAGGCGCCGACGCCCAGCAGGACGAGCATCCCCGCCCCCGCCAGCGCGAATGTCAGCCCCCGGCCGGAGGGCGGGGTGGCGCCGGATTGTCCTGCGGCGGACTTTGCAACCAGCGGCTGCCGATGATCCGGCGTCCCGCCCGTCCGCTGTATCTTCCGCGCCATCTCAGGCCCCCCGCCGCACGGTCTGGCCCGGCGTTTCCGCGTGGGGCCGCAGGAAGAGCCACAGCCCGCCTGCAAGGACCAGCGCCCAGACGATGACTTCCCCCAGCACCGGCGCATCGTGATAGCCGAAAAGCCCGCTCAGCACCGTGCCCAGCACCGACTGCACCGGCAGGGTGCGCGTCATGTCCCAGATCGGCTGCTGCAGGTGGTTCCAAAGGCCCGCCTCGTGCAGATTGCGCAGCACCGAAGCCGCCAGCCCCGCCGCGACGAGGATGATAAACACCCCCGTCCAGCGGAAAAA
Source organism: Haematobacter sp. (assembly GCF_032102465.1). Taxonomy (NCBI): domain Bacteria; kingdom Pseudomonadati; phylum Pseudomonadota; class Alphaproteobacteria; order Rhodobacterales; family Paracoccaceae; genus Haematobacter; species Haematobacter sp. The sequence continues at coordinate 41,343 of NZ_DAMDHB010000014.1, forward strand.
TCGCCCGAGGTTGATCCTCACCCCGCCGCGATAGATGCCGTAGCCGATCATCACCGCCACCGCGACGCCCAGAAGCGCGCCAAGCGGCGCGGCAGGGCCGGGGCTTTGCTGAAACAACGCCAGCAGGAAGAACACCGACTCCAGCCCCTCCCGCGCCACGGCGAAGAAGGTCATGCCGATCAGCGCCCATGTCGCGCCGCGCCCATGCGAAAGCGCGATGTCGATGTCATGCTCCATGGTACGGCTGAGGGATTTCGCGGCCTTGCGCATCCACAACACCATGGACAGCAGCACGACGACGGCGAGCAGCCCGACCAGCGCCTCGAACAGCTCCTGTGTCTTCTGCGGAAACTGCGCGCCGAGCGCGAGCACCCCTGCGCCGACGAAAAGCGACAGCGCCACCGCCAGCAGCACCCCCACCCAGACGGCAGGCAGCCACTCCGCGCGGCCGGTCCGGCCCAGATAGCCCGCGATGATGCCGACGATGAGCGCGGCTTCCAGCCCCTCTCGCAGCATGATCAGAAATGTTGGCAGCATGGTGCACTCCTGCCGGAGCAAAATGGCTTCCGACGAATCCTGTCGGAATTAGCGCTACACCCGCCGACCGGCTTTAGACAAGCGGTAAGGTGGCCGTGGCGCCTTGCTGAATGGCCAATGAAACAACGGTATTCTGTGTCTGCACCGCTCACATCTTCGGGAAGTGCTGTCGGGTGGAATGCGGCATATCGTCTCCGGGGGCAAAAGTCGCAGACACGGCCCGCCTGTCATGCTGCCGTCACGTCCCCGCCCTAGAAGCAACCGCAACCGCCGCACCACACGGCGGGCAAGGACGCCATAGCCACGGGAAGACCCCATGACCCATCACCACCCGCTCCTGCTTTCCACCGCGCTCGTGCTTGCCACCGGGCTGATGGCGGGGCCGCTTGCCGCGCAGCAGACGCCTCTGGCCACCGGGGAAGCTCTCTTTGATCGCGGCCACCGGGGGGATGTCAGCCAGCACGGCGGCGCACGGCGGCTGAACGGCGATATGACCGAACCGCTGGCCTCCGTCATGAAGCCGGGTCCGGCGCGGAATGTGATCCTGCTGATCGGCGACGGCATGGGGGATTCCGAGATCACCATCGCGCGGAACGTGGCGCGGGGCGCGGGCGGCTTCTTTGCCGGGATCGACGCGCTGCCCGTCACCGGCCAGTACACGCACTATTCGCTGGGCAAGGACGGCAAGCCGACCTACGTGACGGATTCCGCCGCCTCCGGCTCCGCCTGGGCGACGGGAACCAAGACCTATAACGGCGCGATCTCCGTCGATATTCACGGCAAACCGCAGGCCACGCTCCTTGAGATGGCAAAGGCCGCGGGGCTGGCCACCGGCAACGTCTCCACCGCCGAGCTGCAGGACGCGACGCCCGCCGTGCAGATCGCGCATGTGACGGGCCGGAAGTGCTACACACCCGATTCCACCGCCGAGAAATGTGCCTCCGACGCGCTGGAGAATGGCGGCCCCGGCTCCATCACCGAACAGCTCATCAACGCGCGGGCCGATGTGACGCTGGGCGGCGGGCGCAAATACTTCGACGAGACCGCCCATGCCGGCGAGTGGAAGGACAAGACCCTTCTGGAGCAGGCCAGGACCCGCGGCTACCGGATCGTAGAGACGCTGGCCGACATGAACGGCGTCAACACGGCCGATGACAGCGCGCCGCTGCTGGGCCTGTTCGCTCCGGGCAACATGCCGGTCCGCTGGCAAGGGCCGAAGGCCACGCGTCACGGCAATACCGAGCAGCCGCCCGTGACCTGCGAAACCAACGCGGCGCGCGGGGCGGAGGTGCCGACCCTCGCCCAGATGACAGAGAAGGCCATCCAGCTGCTCGACGCGCGGAACACGGGCTTCTTCCTTCAGGTGGAGGGGGCCTCCATCGACAAGCAGGATCACGCCGCCAATCCCTGCGGCCAGATCGGCGAGACGGTGGATCTGGACGAGGCGGTTCAGGTCGCGCTCGACTTCGCGCGCAAGCAGGGCGACACGCTCGTCATCGTGACCGCCGACCACGCCCATGCGAGCCAGATCATCGGCAATGACGTGACCGCCCCCGGCCTGTCGCAGGCGGTGACGACGGCGGACGGCGCGGTGATGTCCGTCACCTACGGCAACTCCGAGGACGAGAACGATCAGGAACATACCGGCGCGCAGGTCAGGATCGCGGCCTTCGGTCCGGGGTCGGCGAATATCTCGGGCCTGACCGACCAGACGGACCTGTTCTTCACCATCGGCGGCGCGCTCGGCCTGCTCACGCACTGAGGCCGGGCGGCGCAGGTCAGACGGCAGATGCCGCAATGGGCCGGACAGCGGGTGCTAGGGGTCAGGCGACACACGCCGCGCGATGAACCAGACGGCGGCTGCCGCGCAATCGGCCATACGGCGCATGCCGCAATCGGGCAATACGGCACATGCTGCAACGGGCCGGTCGGCAGAAGCCGCACGATGGGGCCGGGGCACAAGCCGCGCGATGAACCAGAGGGCAGATGCCCCTACTATGACATACGGCCCCGCCCGGTTGGCGGGGCCGTTCCCATTGCATAGCCTGCGACTATACTTGTTCTGACTGAATGAATTACGCGGCGATGCTGACAGGCAACATCATCAGGCGGCTTCCACCGAGCCAAGCAGGCGGGACAGGACACGCCGCTCCACCTCTGCCACCTCGGCCGCGCCGTGACGCCGGGGGCGCGGCAGCGTGACCGGAAGGTCGAGCGTGATCCGCCCCTCCTCCAGCACCACGATCCGGTCGGCGAGCAGCACGGCCTCCGCCACGTCATGGGTGACGAGGACGGCGGTGAACCCCTGCCGCCGCCATATCCGCTCCAGCAGCCGCTGCATGTCGATCCGGGTCAGCGCATCCAGCGCGCCCAGCGGTTCGTCCAGCGCGAGGATCCGCGGCTGTCCGATCAGCGCGCGGGCCAGAGCCACCCGCTGCCGCTGCCCGCCGGAAAGAACGGAGGGCCAGTCCCCGCCCCGGTCGGCAAGGCCCACCTCCTCCAGCAGTTGCGCGCTTCTGACACGGGTGGTCAGCCCGCCGGCGATGCCGGTCAGGCCGACGGCCACGTTCTCCTCCACCCGCGCCCAGGGGAGCAGGCGGGGCTCCTGAAACATGATGCGGGTGTCGGTCTGCCCCGCGCCCACGGCGCCATGCTCGATCCGGCCCGCGTCGGGCGTCTCCAGCCCCGCCAGCAGCCGCAGCAGGGTGGACTTCCCGCAGCCGGACTTGCCGACGATGGCCACGAACTGCCCCTCGGGCACGTCGAGGTCCAGCCCGTCCAGCACGCGCTTTGCGCCGAACCGCTTGCTCACGCCGCGAAAGCGGACTGCCATTCCGGTCATCGGATCACCCTTTCGTCTGGAAGGCGGGGTGCCATTGCAGCGTCAGCCGCTCCAGCCCGCGGGCCAGCGTATCGGCCAGCTTGCCCAGCACCGCGTAGATCAGGATGGACAGCACCACCACGTCGATCTGCAGGAACTCCCGCGCCTGCATCGCCATGTAGCCGATGCCGGAGGACGCGGCGATCGTCTCCGCCACGATCAGCGTCAGCCACATGATGCCGAGCGCATAGCGCAGCCCGGCAAAGATGGAGGGCAGCGCCCCGGGCAGGATGACCTTGCGGAACAGCTCGCCCCGATCCATCCCGTAGGTGCGTCCCATTTCCACCAGTTGCGGATCCACCCCCTGAATACCCAGCAGGGTGTTGACATAGATCGGGAAGAACACGCCAAGCGCGACAAGGAACAGCTTCGCCTCCTCCCCGATGCCGAACCACAGGATGACAAGGGGGATGAGCGCGAGATGCGGGATGTTGCGCACCATCTGGAGCGTCGTATCCGTCACGTCCCGCGACAGGCGCGACAGCCCGTTCGCCAGCCCGAAGGCAAAGCCGATGGAGCCGCCGATGACGAAGCCCGCCAGCGCGCGATAGGTGCTGGCCCAGATGTTCTGCAAAAGCTCCCCGGAAAGCAGCAGCTTCCAGAAGGCCGCGATCACGTCGGAGGGCGCGGGCAGCACCGTTCCGTCGATCAGGCCAAGACGCGCAGAGCCCTCCCACAGCAGCACGATCGCGAGCGGCAGCAGCCAGCCCACCCAGGCGCGGAGCATCCGCAGCGGCGGCGCGGGGCGGCGCGCCGCCTCCGCCGGAAGATCGGCGACCGCGCTCATGACACGGCCCCGGCAAGGCGGCGGCCATGGTCTCCCACGGAGAATTCGTTGGCGATGGCGCGGGACACGCGGGAGCCGTCGCGGCCGATGCCCAGTTCCGGGAACAGCAGTTCGGCCACGCGGTAGGCTTCCTCCAGATGCGGATAGCCCGAGCCGATCACCGTATCGACGCCGACCGCCTGATATTCCCGCAGCCGTTCGGCCACCTGCGCGGGCGTGCCGACCAGCGCGGTGCCGGCACCGCCCCGGACGAGACCCACCCCCGCCCAGAGGTTCGGCGCAACGACAAGCCTGTCCCGCCGCCCGCCATGCAGCTCCGACATGCGGCGCTGGCCCACGCTGTCCATCTCCTTCAGAAAGCGGGCCTGCGCCTTTTCGATCTGCTCGTCCGTCACGCGGCTGATGAGCTTGTCGGCGGCGGCCCAGGCCTCCTCCTCCGTCTCCCGCACGATGAAGTGCAGACGGATCCCGAAGCGGAGCCTGCGGCCATGACGGGCGGCCTTGGCACGGGCGGCGGCGACTTTCTCGGCCACCTGCGCGGGCGGCTCGCCCCAGGTGAGATAGGTCTCCACCAGTTCCCCGGCGAGGTCCTGCCCCGCCTCCGACGATCCGCCGAACCACAGCGGGGGGGCCTTGCCCTCCACCGTCGGCAGGTCCAGACGCCCCGCCTCCATCCGGTAGTATTTGCCGTCGAAATCGACCGTTCGCCCGTCCAGCAGGTCGCGCCAGATGGTCAGGAATTCCCGCGCCTGATCGTAGCGCTCGTCATGGGCAAGGAACACGCCATCGCCCGCCAGCTCCACCGGGTTACCGCCCACCACGACGTTGAGCAGCAGCCGGCCGCCCGAAAGCCGGTCCAGCGCCGCCGTCTGCCGCGCGGCAAAGCTCGGCAGCGTGACGCCCGGGCGCAGCGCCACGAGGAACTTCAACCGCTCCGTCGCCGTCGCAAGCCCCGCGGCGGTGATCCAGCTGTCCTCGCAGTTCTGCCCGGTGGGCAGCAGCACACCCTGATAGCCCAGCCGGTCGGCGGCCTGCGCCACCTGCCGGAAATAGCCGGGGTCCTGCGGCCTCTGCTGACTTTCGGAGCCGAGATAGCTGCCGTCGCCATGGGTCGGGATGAACCAGAAGAAGTTCAGTGGGTCCGCGCTGTCGCGGAGGGGGGCGATGAGGGTCATGGCTGCCGTCCTTGGTGGGGTTCAGCTTCTCGGGGCGGTCCAGACCGCCTCGGAAACCGTGATCTTGTTGGGGATGAGGCCGAGCGCGTAGAAGCGGTCCGCCGTTTCCTGCTGATGGGCAATGATCTCGGGCGTGATCGGGAACACCCCGAAGACGGCCCGATTGGCGGCGAGCGTCTGCGCCTCCATCGGCACGCCCGTCACTTCGTGCAGCGCCTCCGCCACCTTGTCGCGGTTCTGGTCCGCCCATGCGGCCGCCTTTTCCAGCGCGCCTATCACCCCGGAGATCTCCGACCCATGCGCGGCCGCGAAATCCCGGTTGGCGAGGAAGTAGGTGTTGACGTTCAGCACATCGCTTGATTTCGCCAGCACCACCGGCTTCTGCCGCGTCTCTGCAATGGCAAGGAAGGGATCCCAGATCGACCACGCGTCGACCTTGCCGGACGCGAACGCGGCGGCGGCATCCGCCGGGCTGAGATAGACCGGCTCGATATCGGTGAAGGCGAGGCCCGCATTCTCCAGCGCGGCGACGAGCAGGTTGTGTGCGCTGGTTCCCTTGCCCACCGCCACGCGTTTGCCCTTCAGGTCGGCGAGCGTCGCGATACCGGAATCGGCCCGCGCGATGATCGCCTCGCCCTTGCCGTTGGAGGGAAGCGCCGCGACATAGACGATGGCCGCGCCCGCGGACTGCCCGAAGATCGGCGGCGCGTCGCCCGTCCAGCCCACCTGAATCGCGCCGGTATTGAGCGCCTCCACCAGCGGCGGCCCGGCGGAGAACTCCACCCATTGCACATCGACGCCCGCGGGTTTCAACGCGTCCTCGATCAGGTGCTGCTGCCGGGCGATGACGGGAAGCCCCGCCTTCTGATAGCCGATCTTCAGCACGTCCGCCTGCGCCCCCATGGCCAGCGTGGCACCGAGCAGCGCCGTGCCGAGGCCGAGGGTCCGTTTCATGATCTTCATTTCCTGCTCCTGCCCGGTCTGCGGGTTTGGGATGTGGGGAGCAGAAACGACAGTAAAAATCCTCTACGTCAATAGACGGAACGGGCGCGCTTCGCGAGCGGTCGCCAGATGGAAATTCACATCAACTTATTATTATAATCCATTGTTTATTTTGTAATATTGTTCTTGAAATCTGACCGTGACGCCCGGTGACAGCGAGAATTCCTTCGCTCCTCATCCTCACTGCAGGAGAAGGATTCTCTCCCGGCGGGGGAAAGAAAGCGACGCGCATTTCTGCCTGTTTTTACCGCGAAGCCGCCCGAAGCGCCGCTGGTTAGCCCCGCCCTAAGCAGAGGTGAGCGAAACGATCATGTGCGGCCCCGAAGGGCTGCGGTAGATCTGCGTTCACAGTCATTCGCCCGTGAAAGGAATGCCGCTATGGCCGTCGAGAAAGTCGATACGCTCGTGATCGGGGCCGGACAGGCCGGGGTTGCGATGAGCGAACACCTTGGGCGGCAGGGCATCCCGCATCTCGTGCTCGAAAGAAGCCGCATCGCGGAAAGCTGGCGCACGGCACGCTGGGATTCGCTCGTCGCCAACGGTCCCGCCTGGCATGACCGGTTTCCGGGGCTGGACTTCGCAGGCAGCCCCGATGCCTTCCCGCCAAAGGAGACGGTCGCCGATTACTTCGTGAGCTACGCCGACCGGATCAACGCGCCGATCCGCACCGGGGTGACGGTGACGGGGCTCACAGCCGCGCCGGGCGGTGGTTTCCGCGCGACGACCTCCGACGGCATGGTTGAGGCGCGCAACGTGGTCGTGGCGACGGGCGCTTTCCAGCGGCCGGTGATCCCGGCCCTTGTTCCCGAAAGCGCGGGCCTGCACCAGCTCCACTCCCACAGCTACCGCAACCCGGCGCAACTGCCGGAGGGGGCGGTGCTGGTCGTCGGCGCGGGATCCTCGGGCACGCAGATCGCCGAGGAGCTTCTGGCCTCCGGGCGGCGGGTCTATTTGTCCGTCGGGCCGCATGACCGGCCGTTCCGCAGCTATCGCGGGAAGGATTTCGTGTGGTGGCTCGGCGTGCTCGGCATCTGGGACAAGAAGGTGCCCGCCCCCGGCACGGAACATGTGACCATTGCCGTCAGCGGTGCAAACGGCGGGCGCACGGTGGATTTCCGCCGCCTTGCCGCCGAAGGGATGACGCTGGTTGGCCGCGCGGAGGCGTTCGAGGGCGGCGTGGTGCGTTTTGCCCCCGATCTGGCGGGCAACATCGCGCTTGGCGATGCCAACCACTTCTCGCTCATGGATCAGGCGGATGCGCATGTGGCAAGGGAAGGGCTCGACCTTCCCGAAGAGCCGGAGGCCCGCCGCCTGCTGCCGGACCCGGAGTGCGTAACCCATCCGCTCACCCAGCTTGATCTTGCCCAAGCGGGTGTGACCACAATCCTGTGGGCCACCGGCTATGTGCCCGATTACGGGTGGGTCGGGTTCGACATCTTCGATGACAAGGGCCGCCCCCGGCATGACCGGGGCGTGTCGGAAGTGCCGGGGCTCTACTTCCTCGGCCTGCCGTGGCTCTCCCGCCGCGCATCCTCCTTCGTCTGGGGGGTGTGGCACGACGCGTCCTATCTGGCCGATCATATCGCGGAGGAACGGGCGGAAAGCGCGGCCTGACCCGCTTTTCCCCTTCCGCCCCCTGCAGCGGGCAGAGAGGACGCCGGTGCTCAGGTTCACGCTCCGCCAGCTCGAATACCTTGTCGCCGTCGGCGAGCTTGGCTCCGTCACGGAGGCGGCGGAGCGGGTGAATGTCTCTGCTCCCTCCGTCTCCACCGCGATTTCCCAGCTCGAGCGGGAGTTCGGGCTGACGCTTTTTGTGCGCCGTCATGCACAGGGGCTGGCGATGACGGAGGCCGGGCGGCGCTTTGTCGAGCAGGCGCGGCACATTCTGGCAGAGGCGGGCAAGCTCAACGCCTTGTCCAACGCGCTCACCGGGCAGGTCAGGGGGCCGCTCAATGTCGGCTGTCTCGTCACTTTCGCGCAGATCGTGATCCCGGCCCTCCGTCGCGCCTTCTGCGACGCCTACCCGGAGGTGGAGTTCGCCCAGTTCGAGCGGGACCACGCGGAACTTCTGGAAGGGCTGCGCTCCGGCCGGTTCGACGTGGCGCTCAGCTATGACATGGACATCCCGCCCGACGTGGCCTTTCAACCGCTCGCCACGCTCCCGCCGCACGTCGTCCTGCCGGAAGCGCACCCGCTCGCATCCCGTGCGGGGATCAGCGTGGCGGAGCTTGCGGGCGAGCCGATGATCCTGCTCGACCTGCCGCACAGCACGGGCTACTTCCTGTCGCTCTTTCGGGAGCGCGGCCTTGCCCCCCGGATCGCGGAGCGGACGCGGGACATGTCTGTCATGCGGGCGATGATGGCCAATGGCTTTGGCTACTCCATCGCGAATATCCGGCCCGATTCCAACCTGGCGCTGGATGGCGGACGGCTGGCCTTCGTGCCCATCACCGATGAGAGCCGCCCCATCCGTATCGGCATCCTGACGATGCGGGGCCTGAACCCGCCGCTGGTGATCGAGAGGTTTGCCGCATTCTGCATCGACCTCACCCATCGGGGCGGGGTGGCGGGGCTGCGGCCACCCGGCTGAGCGTCAGGGGCGCAGGCGGTCAGGGTGGCAGGCGGATCAGGTGCGGAAGGGATCAGGTGCGCAGGAGGTCAGACGGGCTCCGCGACCTGCGTCAGGCAGCGGTCAAGCGCCGCGACCAGCTCCGCCACATCATCCTCCGAAAAGCAGAGCGGCGGGCGGATCTTCAGGCAGTTCGCCGCCGCCCCGCAGGAGCCGACGAGCACGCCCGCCTCCCGCAGCGCACCGACCATCCGCAGCGCCCGCGCACCGTCCGGCGTTTTCGCGGCGCGGTCGGACACGAGTTCCACCGCCGCGTAAAGACCGGCCCCCCGGACGTCTCCCACCGCCTCATGCCGCGCGGCGAGATCCTCAAGCGCCATGCGCAGAGTGGCGCCGACACGGTGGGCATTCTCCTGCAACGCCTCCTCCGCGATGACATCCAGCACCGCGCGGCCCACGGCAGCGGAGACAGGATTGCCGCCGAACGTATTGAAATAGCGGGTCTTCCTGCCGAACTCCTCCAGATAGTGCGGCTGGGCCACAAGGGCCGCGATCGGATGCCCGTCGCCCAGGGGCTTGCCCAGCGTCACAAGGTCGGGGATCAGCCGGTGCCGTTCGAACGCCCACATGGCAGCGCCGGGGCGGGCGAGGCCGGACTGCACCTCATCGGCGATGAACAGCCCGCCCGCCGCCCGGACGGCCGCCACCGCCCCGGCAGGCAGGCCGACGGGATCGGTGAACACCCCGTCGCTGGCAAACACCGTGTCGCAGAGAAAGGCCGCCACGCCATGCCCGGCGGCCTGAAGGCTCCGCACCGCCTCCTCCACGCCCAGTGTCAGCGCGCGCTCCGCACCCTCCGCCCCCAGCCGGTAGCTGTCGGGCGCGGGTACCACGCGGACATGCGCGCCGAGGGGATTGGCCGCCCCAAGGGAGGGCGAGATCTCCGCCAGCGCCGCCGTTACCCCGTGATAGGCATTGGCCGTGACGATGATCCCCCGCGCGCCCGTGACCGACCGGGCAATGCGGAGGGCGAGGTCATTCGCCTCGCTCCCCGTGCAGGTGAACATCACCTGCGACAGCGGCGCGGGAAAGGTCGCGACCAGCCGTTCGGCATAGTCCACCACGCCGTCGTGCAGGTAACGCGTATGGGTGTTCAGCACCGCCGCCTGCTCCGCCAGCGCGGCCACCACCTTCGGGTGGCAGTGACCGACGGAGGGCACGTTGTTGTAGGCATCCAGATAGGCGCGCCCCTCCGCATCCCAGACGCGCGCGCCCCGCCCGCGGACAAGATGCAGGGGCCGGTCGTAGAACAGCCGGTAGGCGGGGCCGAGCACCCTTTCCCGGCGTGCGATCAGGGTCTCATCCCTCATGCCGTCTCTCCCGCCAGCGCGGCGATGCGATGGGCCATGTCGTCCTCTCCCTCCAGCCGGGCCCATAGCGCCCAGGCGGCAGTGTTGCTCCGCAGGATATAGGCCGCGTTCTCCGGGAACAGCCGCGCGCGCCAGGCGGAGAGCAGGATACGTGTGGCAAGGCGCGCCCGGATCAGGTCGGGCAGCAGCAGGAGTTCCGCCTGCGTGAGCCGCACGAAGGGGGCGGCCTGCGCCAGCATCTCCGCCACCGCGGCGACGGGATCGTCCTCAGGGGTGATGAAATAGCTCGCGGCGATGGCCAGTTCGTTCACGCGCGGGGCAAGGACCAGATCGCCGAAGTCGATCACGCCCGTGACGGTTCCGCCCGGCCCCACCAGCAGGTTCGACAAGCTCAGATCGTTGTGGATCGCCTGATGCGGCAGACGGGCTGCGGCGGGACAGACCTCGGCTCCGAACCGCTCGAACCACGCAAGCAGGCGGGGTTCCGTCTCCGCCAGCGGCCGCAGGAGGGGCAGACGCATCATGTCCCACAGGATCACCCGTTCCGCCGCCGGATGGGTGTAGCCCGCCAGCGCCGCCATCAGGCGCCCCGCGACCGCGCCCACGTTGCGGCGGAGCGCGGGTGTCACCGTCGCAGGCATCCGGCCCGGAAGGCAGGTCAGCATGACCGCCGCCACGGCCTGTCCGCCGATCTCCGCTACCGCCTCCTCTGCCCCGGCAAGTGTCGGGATCAGGCGGGGCGTGGGCAGCCCCTCGGCCGCAAGATGGCGGAGCGCGCCATGCTGAAGCGCGCGGGTGCTCGCCTCCTCCGCCGGGTTGTAGAATTTCAGCACCGCGCCGCCCAGACGGAAGTTCCTGTCCCGCTCACCATTGAGCGCCTGCGCCCCCGCGCCTCGGCCATCCCCTGCCCCTTGACCATCCGATGCACTCTGGCCATCCCACGCAGCCGGGCCATCCCACGCGGCCGGGCCATAATGCCGGCGCGCAAAGGCTTCCGCCTCCGCTTCCGATACGCTGGGGGGCGGGACCAGCAGCAGCCGGGCGGCCTCCTGCAGCCGGTCAGACATGCTGGCCGCCGTTGATGTGGATTTCCGCGCCATTGATGTAGGAGGAGGCGTCCGAGCACAGGAAGTAGATGGTGGAGGCGACCTCCGCCGGGTTGCCCAGCCGCCCCATCGGCACCTCTGCCGCGACGAGGGCATCGGTGCCGGGCGAGAGGATGGAGGTCTCGATCTCTCCCGGCGCGATGGCGTTCGCGCGCACGCCCCGCCCGCCGAATTCATGCGCCATCTCGCGCGTCAGCGCCGCCAGCCCCGCCTTGGACGCCGCATAGGCCACACCGGCAAAGGGATGCACCCGTGAGCCCGCGATGGAGGTGACGTTGACGATGGAGCCTTTCGCCCGTTCCATCTCCGGCAGAAGCGCGCGCGCCAGAAGCGCGGTGGAGACGAGGTTGACGTTGAGCACCTGCGTCCAGGCATGGGCATCGGTGCCGATCACGCCAAGCCGCGCCCGCTCCGGCCCCTTGGGCGAGATACCGGCGTTGTTGACCAGCGCATGGAGCTTGCCATCCGGCAGACGCGTGCGGACATCCTCCGCCAGCCGTTCGATACTGTCCAGATCGGCGAGGTCGGCCTGAATATGGCTCTCCCGCGCCTCCGGCCAGGCGCATTCCGCCGAAAAAGCCTGCCGCGAGACGGTGAGGATGCGCCATCCCCGCTGCTGGAAAAGTTTTACGGTGGCATGGCCGATCCCCCGGCTTGCACCGGTCAGCAGCATGATGGGGCGTTCAGCGGTCACGGTGGCACCTCAGGAATTTTGATGCATCATATTTGCAGCGCCGGGCGGGGGCAATGATTCCGTCGCCTGCCCCACACGCGCAGCGATGGCCGCGCCGCCGAGGGTGATATCGCTCATGATCGCCACCGCGGCCCCCGCCGGATCCCGCCGCCGGATCGCCTCGACGACGGGATAATGGTAGTCGATCATCGCCCGCCCGCCCGCGTCATAGCTATCGGCGATCAGCGGCCCCATCTGGAGCCAGAGCCGGCGCAGTACGCCGTGCAGAACCGGCATCCCCGCGATCTCCGGCAACAGGAAATGGAAGGACTGGTTGAGCGCGGTGGCCGCCCTCCTGTCATGCGAAAGGAGCGCGTTCTCATTGTCCTGCAAGGTTTTCTCGAGACGGCGGATATCGTCCGGCGTCGCCGCCAGCGCCGCGGCTTCCGCCGCCAGCGCCTCCAGCCGCAGCCGCATGTCACGGATTTCCCGGTAGCGGGCCGCGGTGATGGCCGGGATGCGGATATCACGGGGCGAGCGGAACACCACCGCATCGTCATGCGCAAGCCGAAGGATCGCATCCCGCACCGGGGTGACGGAGGTGCCAAGCTGCTCCGCCAGTTCCCGGATGCGAAGGCGGTCACCCGGCTGGAACCGGCCCTTCATCAGCCCGTCGCAGAGCATCGCGTATACCGCGCCGCCAAGGCTGTCGTGATCGGGAGTGGGAAGCAACGTCATCCAGTTATGATGCATCATATTTCCATCCCCGTCGAGAGGCTTGAAACGGGGAGCGTCAACTGTCATATCATGAGCGACACCTGTCACCATGGGGAGACTCGCATGAACGAACTGGCCCCCATCGAACACGACATCGAGCGGACCTATGCCCTGCTCGGCGGGCAGCGCACCATACGCCGGCCCGTCCGCACGAGCCTTGAGGCCCATGATCTGCTGATGCGGGGACTGCCCTCCTCCGCCCTCGTCCACCTGACGCGGGAGGTCAGCTTTCTCGGCTCCGACGCAGCGCTGGAAAAGGCCATCGGCATCAGCACGCGCACCCTCCAGCGCCGCAAGCGGGAGGAAGGGGAGCGCGTCCTGAACACGGAGCAAAGCAGCCGGACGTGGAAATTCGCTGAAATCCTCGGCCGTGCGGCGGAGATCTTCGGCTCCCGCGCGGCGGCGGAGGAATGGATGAGCGCCCCCGCCCTCGGGCTGGACAACCGCCGCCCCATCGACCTGCTGGCCACCGCCGTGGGCGTGGAGGCGGTCGAGGACTACCTGACCCGCATCGACTACGGGGTCTATACGTGACGCCACTCCCCCCGCCTCTCGGGACGGGGGAAATACGGCTCTGGCGGCTGGACCGTGCGATCCACGCGCCCGGCTGGGCGACCGGCGAGGGCAGTTTTCGCGTGGGCGGGCGATGGAACTCCCCCGGCGTAAGGGCGGTCTATGCCTCGCTCGACCCTGCCACGGCGGTGCTGGAAGTGGCGGTGCACAAGGGGTTCCGCGTGCTGGACACGGAGCCGCATGTGCTCACCTCCGCCCGGATCGACCCGGCCGTGCTCCACGTGGTCCGGCCGCAGGATGTGCCGAACCCCAACTGGCTCTCCCCCGTCACGCCGAACCGCAATCAGCAGACCTTTGGCGACGCCCTGCTGGCCGCGCATGGCCTCGTCCTGATCCCGAGCGCGGTCTCCCGCCACAGCTGGAACGTGATCTTCACCGCCGGAGCGGTGGCGGGGGAGATACTGACGGACATCACGCAGGAACGCTTTGCGCGGGATCCGCGGCTTCAGCCCTGATCGCGCCGGCCGATGCCCAGAAGCTGATACATGATGAGCGCCGCCAGGGTCGCGGTGCCGATCCCGCCCACCGTGAAGGAGCCGATGGAGAAGGAGAAATCCCCCGCTCCGAAGATCAGCGTGATCCCCACCGTGAACAGGTTGCGCGGGTCCGAGAAATCGACACGGTTGTCCACCCAGAGCCGGATCATCGCGGCCGCGATCAGCCCGAACACCGCGACGCCCAGCCCCGCCAGCACCGGCGCGGGAATGGTCCGCAGAAGCGCCCCGAATTTCGGTGAGAAGCCGAGCGCGATGGCCACCACCGCCGCCACGACGAAGATCAGGGTGGAGAACACCTTGGTCACCGCCATGACGCCCATGTTCTCCACATAGGTGGTCACGCCCGTTCCCCCGCCGGAGCCGGACACCATCGTGGCGATTCCGTCGCCCAGAAAGCCACGCCCGATGTAGCGGTCCATGTTCTGCCCCGTCATCGCCGCGATCGCCTTGATATGGCCAAGGTTCTCCGCGACGAGGATCAGCGCGACCGGCGCGATGAGGCTCATGGCGGAGAGGCTGAACGTCGGGCTGTGGAAGGTCGGCACGCCCACCCAGGGCGCGGCCGCCAGCTCGGAAAAATCGACCGGCGGCAGCCAGCCGAGGCCGTTCCCCATGATGAGCACCGCGAGATAGCCCACCGTGATCCCGAGCAGGATGGAGACCCGGCGCGTCACGATGGAGCCATAGGTCGAAAACAGCGCCACGGAGACCAGCGTCAGCAGCGCGGCCACCATATGCGGCCCGCTGCCCTGAAGGCTGCTCACCCCCACGGGTGCGAGGTTCAGGCCAATGGCGGCGCCGATGGCCCCGGTCACCGCGGGCGGCATCAGCCGCTCGATCCAGCCGGTGCCCACCGCCATGACGATCAGCCCGATCAGCGCATAGAGCGCCCCCGCCGCGATGATCCCGCCAAGGGCCGGGCCGACATTCGGGTTCGGCCCCGTCCCGGCATAGCCCGTCACCGCGATCACCACCGCGATGAAGGCGAAGGAGGAGCCGAGATAGCTCGGCAGCCGCCCCGCCGTCAGCACGAAGAAGATCAGCGTGCCGATGCCCGAGAACAGCACCGCGAGGTTCGGGTCAAACCCCATCAGCAGCGGCGCGAGGATGGTGGAGCCGGACATCGCCAGCAGGTGCTGCACCCCCATCGGCACCGTCGCGCCCCAGGACAGGCGCTCATCCGGCAGCACAACGGTATTGCGGGTCAGGGGCCATTTCGGAAAGTAGCTCATCGCGGACTCCGTTCGGGCGAGGGTCGCGCGGCGGCCCCGGCGATTCTGATCACGTCGGCGCGATGCAGATAAAGAGCCTGATGTCAGGTGCAAAGGGGGATGGGGGGCTGACGCCTCATGACGCTGCGCTATATCGGCGGCATGGACACACATGTCACCTTTCCCGCAGGCCGGCTGGAGGAGACCGCGACCATCCTCCGCATCCTGCCGCTGGCCGATGGCCAGAGCGCGGTCGTCACCGACCGCACACCCTTCCACCCTGTCGATCCGTGGTGGCCCGACCAGCCGTCGGACCGCGGCGTGATGCTTGCAGGCGGCGTGACGCTCGAGGTGCCCGAGGCAATCGTGCTGGCCGATGGTGCTGTCGTCGATCCCGCCTCCACACCGCGCGGGGCAGAGGGGGTGGCGCTTCAGGTGGGCCATGTCGTCGGCGACACCTCGGCGCTGGTGGAGGGGATGGAGGTCACTCTCCGTGTCGATCCGGCAAGCCGCGACGCGCTGGCCACCGGCCATACCGCCGCCCACATCGCCGCGCTGGCCCTCAACCGGGTGCTCGCGCCCTATTGGAAAAAGACGATTGCGGAAGATGGGCAGGGTCACCCCAACACCGACCAGAAGCTCATCGCCGCGTCGCGCATCGGGCCCTATGGCAGCCGGGAGACCTACCGGATCGGCAAGAGCGCCCGGAAGGCGGGGTTTGACGCCGAGCGTTTCCGGGAGGAGAGCGCCGGTCTCGCCAATGCCATCGCGACGGAGGCCAATGCCATGCTGGGCAGGATCCGGCGGCTCGAGGTGCTTCCGGGGGAGGACGCGCTCTCCGGCCGGCGGACATGGCGGGCGACGCTGGATGACGGGACGGTCGATATCCCCTGCGGCGGCGTCCACACGCTTGATCCGCGGGCGATCGGGCCGATCTCCATCGACCTGACCCCTTCTGACGACGGTTTCATCATGGAAGTGAAGGTCGGCCCGTAAGCGGAGGCTCCTCTGGCGGCAGGGCTTCAGGTTCGGCCGCCTGCCCAGCCCACAGGCATCCGTTACCGCTAGCATTAAATGTTTGCGCTAACAGACAAACGGTCGTAAGATCGTGGTGAGGAATGGAGGAATCGCCATGACCGTTGTCCTGAAGAAGTCGCTCAAGGGTAAGCCCGTCGCCCCGAAACCTGTAAAATCCCGCCGCAAGGTTGTTCCGGATGAGCCGGAAATGGCCTGCATCGGCGATTTGGATTATGAAATCTGAAGCGATTGCCTGACCGCTTCTGAATGGGTTAGCCTTCCCCCGATTGGGTGGGGAAGTGATGCACGAAGTGAATGAAGCCGTTCTTGAGGCAATCGAAGGCAGGCGCTCGATTCGCGCCTTCTGCCCGACCGAAGTTAACGATGAGACGATCGCGCGCATCCTGACCGCTGCTGCCCGCGCGCCATCAGGGTCGAATATTCAGCCCTGGCAGGTGATCGTCCTGAAGGGCGAGGCGCTCCAGACGTTCGGCGCGACGCTTGAGGCGCATGAGCTTTCCGGCGGTGCCGGTGATCCCGAATATCACTATTACCCCCGCGAGTGGCGTGAGCCCTATCTGGCGCGGCGGCGCGAGGTAGGTTGGGCGCTCTACGCCTCGCTGGGCATAGAGCGGGGGCAGAAGCAGGCAATGGCCTGCCAGAACGCCCGCAACCTGCGGTTCTTCGGCGCTCCCGTCGGGCTTATCTTTACGCTTGATCGCGACATGGAGATCGGGAGCTGGCTCGATCTGGGCATGTTCCTGCAAAACATCATGATCGCAGCCAGGGCCTTCGGGCTGGACACCTGCCCTCAGGCAGCATTCGCGCGCTATCCGGGCCTCATCGCAGACCTGCTGTCGATCCCGGCGGAGCGGCAGGTGATCTGCGGCATGGCGCTCGGCGTCGCCGATACCGCCGCACCGGAAAACCGCTTTCCGGTGCCCCGTGTGGCTGTCCCGTCCTTCACCCGCTTCGTCACCACCCTGGCTGACCGCTGAGAAGTATCATGTCTTCGGAAAATGGGCGCGGAATGACCGGGAATGCAGATTTCCGGTCGAATTTCGTGAGGTTGCGAGAGATTTCCGCTCAAACGACCTGAAAGCCTTCTCCAGCAGTCCCCAGATCAGCCGAGCCAGACCGTCAGCCCCGCCAGCCAGACCGCGATCAGCAGCAGCGCCCGCCCCACGTAGCGCCCGTTCCAGTCCCGCGTCACTTCCCGCGCGGTGCGGTCCACCATATCCGCGATGATCATGGCGGAGGCGGTCAGCGGAGAGGCATTCACCCCGAGCGCCCAGCCCGCCATCAGCGCGAGCGCCAGCACGGCGGCGGGAATCCCTGCATCCGGCACGCCCTGAAAGGCGGAGGCAAAGATCGTCACGCTCACGATCGGGTTCACGCCGATCAGCGAAAGCCCCACGACCAGCACGGTGAGCAGTCCCGGTAGGAACATCAGCGGCACCGGCAGGTGCAGAAGAAGCATCGCCAGCCGCCCCTGCGGGATGAGGAGGGAGAACAGCGTCCCGATGAACCCGGCAGAGGAGAGCACTGCGATTTCCGTCCTGTAGCGTGGAAAAAGCCGCGCCCCTTCGCGCACCAGCCGGCGGGAAACAAGCCGCGCCCCCCTCACCGGGCCGAAGCGGCGATGCTGCCAGCCAAGCCAGATCAGCCCCGCAAGCGGCACGGCAACCAGCACGGCGCGGGCCAGCGGGATGTCGGCGGCGAATTCGATACCCACCGCCAGCACGAAGACGCCGAGCACGATGCCGACGATGCCCAGCAGCGCCATCGGATCCCGCACGCCGCTGGTGACGACGACCGGCACGGTCTGGCGCGGCGCCTCCAGCCGGTCCTGCACGCAACCGAGCGTGAGGAGCAGCGCCGCCGTCATCAGCCCGAGGGGAAAGACCGTGGTCCACGACAGCCCCGGCATGACGGAAAGCACCACGGCCATCACCATGGAGATGGGCGAGCCGAGCGGCGCCACGGCAAAGCCGCGCAGCACGGCCAGCACCATCCGCCGCTCCCTCACCGCGCGGATCGCAGCACTTCCGCCTGCCGCGGAAAGCCAGCGGCGGATCATCAGCCCCAGCAGGCTCAGCACCCCGATGTTCAGGATGATGCCGAACAGGAACCCGCCCAGCGTCAAAAGGCCGTAGCGCCGCGCGGGCGGCTGGTCGATGAAGAAGGAGGCGGAGCGGCGGACGAGCGGCGAGGTGCGCGCCGGCTCCCGCAGGAAGAACTGGTTGGCAAAGAAGGTCGCGAAGAAGGCCGCCTGATCCAGCGCCCGCCCGATGGCCGCTCCGGGATCGGCGGTGAGCACGCCCCCCGCAACGGTAAGCGCCCCGGCGACGGCGATCATCGCCCGTCCGGTGCGCTGAATGCCCCGCCATTCGAGCGCGAGATAGGCAATCAGCAGCACCCGCGCGGCCTGCCGCAGCAGGTCCGATCGGAACACCGCCTCTCCCAGCACGGCAAAGATCAGCGCGATGAGGACAATCGCGCTGATCCTGCCGGGGTCGAGCGATATCGGCCTGCTGGCCGGGCCCGCAAAGAGCCTGCTTGCGACCGCCATCTCTCTCCCCCGGCAGGAACCGCGCTCAGGCGGCGTAGGATTGCATCACGATCTCAAGGCAGTAATCGGTATCGCCAAGCTGATGGTCCAGCATGACGAGCCGCTTGGCGTAGTGGGAGGCGGCATATTCCCATGTCATGGCGATGCCGCCATGCATCTGCACGGTTTCCTCCGCCACCAGCCTTGCCGCGCGCCCGATCAGGTTCTTGGCCATGGCGGATTTGAGCCGCGCCTCCGGCCCGTCCAGCGCCGCCGCTGCGGCAATGGTGATGGAGCGCGCCTGCTCGATCTCCGCCAGCAGGTCCACGGTGCGGTGTTGAAGCACCTGGAAGCTGCCGATGGTGGTGCCGAACTGACGGCGGGTCTTGAGATAGTCGAGCAGCAACTCATAGGCGGCGGTCATCGCGCCTACCGCCTCGGCGCAGAGCGCGACCTGCCCCGCGGCCACCGCCGATGTCAGCGCGGCCCCGGCATCCGCCAGCAGGAGCGTGGCCGGGGTATCGTCGAGCAGCAGTTCCGCCGCACCGCCGCCATCCATCATCCCGTAGGAGATGACGTTCACGTCCGCCGCCGCGGCGCTGAACACCGCAGGCTTCCCGTCAAGCAGCGCAACGATCAGCAGCACGTCCGCCACCTGTCCGCCATAGACGGCGGACTTGCGGCCCGACAGGCGATGCCCCTCCCCCTGCTTCCGCGCGGTGGTGGCGGTTCCGGCAAGGCCATAGGGCGCGTCGATCTCCGACAGGCCGACGGCGTAGCGGATGGAACCGTCCACCAGCCCGGACTGATCCGCTCCGGCAGCCGAGAGCAGGCGGCTCGCCAGCAGGGTGCCGAGGAGCGGCTCGGGGCAGAGGTGGCGGCCGAGCGCCTCGAACACCACGGTGATGTCGAAGCCCGCGCCGCCGAAGCCGCCATCCTTCTCCGTCGCGAGCGCGCCGGGAATGCCGAGCTCCGCCATCTCCCCCCAGCGTTTGGGGTCGCTGAACGGCGCCTCATAGGCGATGCGGTTGCGGTCCTTCAGGCTGTAGCGGTCGGCCAGATAGCGGTTCAGGCTTTCCGACAGCATCTGCCTGTCTTCGGTCAGATCGAAATTCATCGCTCACAGCCCCAGCATGGTCTTGGTCAGGATGTTCCGCTGGATCTCGTTCGATCCACCGAAGATGGAGGTCTTGCGGTTGTTGAAGTAGATGGCCGCATTGTGTTCCGTGTCCGCCGGGCCGAAGAGCAGGTTCGTCTCCGTCATCTGGCCCGGGAAGGGCGCGGCCACCGGACCGAGCGCACGGCGTGCGAGGTCGCGCAGTTCCTGGTTCACCTGCGTCCCCTTGATCTTGAGGATGGAGGTCTCCGGCCCCGGATGGCCCTGCTTCTGGGCCTGGAAGAGCATGCGGAGGTTGGTGATCTTCATCGCTTCCAGATCGACCTCCACCCGCGCGATGCGGGCGGCGAACAGCGGATCCTCGATCAGGGGGCGCCCGTTGCGCTTCATCTGCCGGGCAAGGTCCTTCACCTCCACCAGCGCCTGCATGGAGGTGCCGACGCCGGCGATGTTGGTCCGCTCATGGGTCAGCAGGAACTTGGCGATGGTCCAGCCCTTGTTCTCGTCTCCCACGAGGTTCTCCACCGGCACGCGGACGTTGTCGAAGAACACCTCGTTGACCTCATGGCCGCCTTCGATCAGCCGGATCGGGCGCACCTCGATACCGGGGGTGTCGATGTCCATGAGCAGGAAGCTGATCCCCTGCTGGGGCTTGCCCTCCGTCGAGGTGCGCACGAGGCAGAAGATCTTGTCGGCATGCTGGCCGAGCGTGGTCCATGTCTTCTGGCCGTTGACGACGTAGTGATCGCCCTCCCTGACCGCGCGGGTCTTGAGGCTGGCAAGGTCCGACCCGGCGCCGGGTTCGGAATAGCCCTGCGCCCACCAGACTTCGCCCGAGGCGATGGAGGGCAGGATCTCCGCCTTCTGCCGGTCGTTGCCGAACTCCTGGATCACCGGGCCGAGCATGTGCGGGCCGAAGGCGACGATCCGCGGCGTATGGGCGCGGCTGCATTCCACGTCGAACAGGTAGCGCTCGACAGGCGTCCAGCCGGGGCCGCCGTATTCCTTGGGCCAGCTCGTGCAGAGCCAGCCCTTGCGGCCGAGGATCTCGTGCCACTCCTGATAGATCTCGCGCGGCAGTTCCACGCCCGAGCGGACGGCGGCAGAGATATGCTCCGGCAGATGGGAGGCAAGGAAATCGCGCACTTCCTGCTGGAAGGCGAGCTCCTCGGGGCTGAAAGACAGGTCCATGCGATCGCTCCCCTACAGCACTTCAAAGAGGCCGGCCGCGCCCATGCCGCCCCCGACGCACATGGTGCAGACGACGTATTTCGCGCCGCGCCGCTTGCCCTCGATCAGCGCATGGCCGACCATCCGCGCCCCCGACATGCCATAGGGATGGCCGACGGAGATCGCGCCGCCGTTGACGTTGAGCAGATCCTCCGGGATGCCGAGCTTCCGGGCGGAGTAGAGCACCTGGCAGGCGAAGGCCTCGTTCAGCTCCCACAGGCCGATATCGTCCATGGTCAGGCCATGCGCTTCCAGCAGGCGCGGCACCGCATAGACCGGGCCGATGCCCATCTCGTCGGGGTTCAGCCCGGCCGCCATCACGCCGACATAGCGGCCCAGCGGTTGCGCGCCACGCTTCTCCGCCTCCTTGCCCTCCATGATGACGACGGCGGATGCCCCGTCCGAGAGCTGCGAGGCATTGCCTGCGGTGATGTGGTGGCCTTCCTTGACCTTCAGCCCGTCCTTGAACACCGGCTTCAGAGAGGTGAGGTCGTCCAGCGTGGTGGAGGGGCGGTTGCCCTCATCCCGCTCCAGCGTCACCTCACGGTAGGAAACCTCCTTCGTCTCCTTGTCCACCACGGCCATGGTGGAGGTCAGGGGCACGATCTCGTCGTCGAACCGGCCCGCCTGCTGCGCCGCCGCCGTCCGCTGCTGGGAGCGGAGCGCGTAGGCGTCCTGATCGTCGCGGCTGATGCCGTAGCGGTCAGCGACGATCTCCGCCGTCTCCAGCATGGACATGTAGAGTTCCGGCACATGTTCCACGATCCACGGATCGGTGCGCCGGTCCTGCCGCATGTTCTGGTTCTGCACGAGGCTGATGGATTCCACGCCCCCGCCGATGACGATCTCCATCCCGTCATGGACGACCTGCTTGGCGGCGGTGGCGATGGCCATCATGCCGCTCGCGCATTGCCGGTCCATCGACATCCCCGCGATGGAGGTCGGAAGCCCTGCGCGGATCACCGCCTGACGGCCGATGTTGCCGCCGGTGGAGCCCTGCTGGATGGCGCAGCCGATCACGCTGTCCTGAATCTCGCCGCCTTCCAGCCCCGCGCGAGAAACCGCGTTCTTCACCGCATGGCCGATCAGCTCCTGCGCCTGGGTGTTGTTGAACGCGCCCCGGAAGGCCTTGCCGATCGGCGTGCGTGCCGTGGAAACGATGAGCGCCTCGCGCATTGTCTTCTCCCCTGTATCCTGTGATGCCGTCAGGCGCTTTTCGCGCGCGGACTGAACTGACGGTTGAGTTTGCGCATACCGCCGATCCAGCGGTCGTAATCTTCGGTCTTGCTGCGCATGTAGCCCAGCACCTCCGGGTGCGGCAGGGCGAGGAAATGCCCCTCCGCCACGGCCTTGAGCGCGACTGCGGCAGCCTCCGCGGGCTCCAGCATGCCGTCGATGCTGGCCACGCCCATTTCCCGCCCCGCCGTCATCGCCGTGCGAACGGCCTGCGGGCACAGGATGGTGACGCCGATCCCGTCGTCGCCATAGGTGAGCGCCAGCCACTCGGCGAGGCCGACCGCCGCGTGTTTCGTCACCCCGTAGGGCATCGAGCCCACCTGGTTGAGCAGCCCCGCGGCGGAAGCGGTGATGAGGAAATGTCCCGCCCCCCGCGCCCGCATCAGCGGCAGGAGAACGCGGGCCGTGCGGACATGGGCCATGACGTTCACGTCCCACATGCGCTGCCAGACCTCGTCGGGCAGCTCCTCGCCGCCGCGCGCCATGATGCCTGCATTGCCGCAGAACAGCGCGATGGGGCCGATGTCGCGCTCCGTCTCCGTGACGAGGCGGCGGATATCGGCATCGCTGGCCATGTCCACCGTCATCGCGGTTCCGCCGATGGCCTGCGCCGTCTGGCGCGCGCCCTCCGCGTCGATATCGGCGCAGACGACATGGGTTGCCCCGGCCTCGGCCAGCGCGAGGGCCAGCGCCCGGCCGATCCCCCCCGCCGCGCCGGTGACGACGACGACCTTACCCTGAACGTCCATGCTCAACTCCACATGTTGGTGCCGCCGCAGAGCGTCAGCGCCTGCCCGGTCATGTAGCTGCTGGCGTCGGAGGCGAGGAACACCGCCACCCCCGCGAAATCTTCCGGCTGGCCGAAGCGGCGGAGCGGCACCTGCGTGCGTGCGCGCTCCTCCCCCGCCTCGCTGTCCCAGAGGGCGCGGGCGAACTCCGTCTTGACCACGCCGGGACAGATCGCGTTCGCGCGGATGCCCTGCGGCCCGTATTCGAGCGCGAGGTTCCGCACCAGCCCGATCAGCGCCAGCTTGGACATCCCGTAGGTGCCAAGGGTCGGCGATGGCTTCAACGCTCCCACGCTGGCCGTGAAGATCATGGAGCCGGACCCCTTGGCGGCCATATCGGGCGCCACGAGCCGCGCCAGCCACAGGTTCGACTGGACGTTGGTCTGCATGATCTTGTTGTAGGCCTCGTCGGGGATTTCTCCGATCGGGCCGTAATGCGGGTTCACCCCGGCATTGCCGATCACGATGTCGATCGGTCCGGCGAGCCGGTGGGTTTCCTCCACCAGCCGCTCCAGATCCTCCTTGCGCCCGGCATTGGCGGCCACGGCGTAAACCCGCGTCTCGCCGATGGCGGCGTTGATCTCCGCCGCCGCCTCATCCAGTTGCTCCTGCTTGCGGGCGGAGATGACGACCGTCGCCCCCTGCCGCGCCAGCGCCTCCGCCATCTGCCGCCCCATCCCGCGGGAGGCGCCGGTCAGCAGCGCCACCTTGCCGGTCAGGTCGAACAGGCCCCGTTCCATCTGCTGGTCCTTCATCTCACGGCCCTTCGAACATGCCACCGGCGCGGCGGCTGGCAGCGGCGGCGCGGCGCGCATTGGACTCCTCGAACGCCTTGCGCTCGGCGCGGGCGACGACGGCATGGTGCACCTCGTCCGGCCCATCCGCGAGGCGGAGCGTGCGCTGCTTCATGTACATCTCCGGCAGGTCGGTCCACTGGCTCACGCCGGTCGCGCCATGAACCTGCATCGCATCGTCGATGATCTTGCAGCAGCGTTCCGGCACCATCGCCTTGGCCATGGAGACCCAGATGCGCGCCTCCTTGTTGCCCAGCACATCCATCGCGCGGGCCGCCTTCAGCACCATGAGCCGCATGGCCTCGATTTCGATGCGGGAGCGGCTGATCGTTTCCATGTTCTTGCCGAGGTCGATGATCCGCTTGCCGAACGCCTCCCGCGAGAGGCCGCGCGCGATCATCAGGTCGAGCGCCTTTTCCGCGGCACCGATGGAGCGCATGCAGTGGTGGATACGGCCCGGCCCGAGGCGAAGCTGGCTGATCTCGAAGCCGCGCCCCTCGCCCCAGAGGATGTTCTCCTCCGGCACCCGCACATCGGTGAAGCGCAGATGCATGTGGCCATGCGGCGCGTCATCGTGACCAAAGACATTCATCGGCCCGAGGATTTCCACGCCGGGCGTGTCCATGGGAACGAGGATCTGGCTCTGCTGGCGGAAGGTTTCGGCGCCGGGAGAGGTCTTGACCATGACGATCATGATCTTGCACCGCGGATCGCCGGCGCCGGAGATATAGTATTTCTCGCCGTTCATCACCCATTCGCCGTTTTCCAGCACGGCGCGCATGGACACGTTGCGGGCGTCCGACGAGGCGACATCGGGCTCGGTCATGGCAAAGGCGGAGCGGATCTCGCCGGCCAGAAGCGGCTTCAGCCAGCGTTCCTTCTGCGCGGGCGTGCCTACACGCTCCAGCACCTCCATGTTGCCGGTATCGGGCGCCGAGCAGTTCAGCGACTGGGAGGCGAGCGGGTTCTTGCCCAGTTCGAAGGCGATATAGGCGTAGTCGAGGTTCGACAGGCCCTCGCCCGTCTCGGCATCCGGCAGGAAGAAGTTCCACAGGCCCGCCGTCTTCGCCTTCGCCTTCAGATCGGCGAGGATCTCGAGCTGCCCCGGCGCGTAGGAGAACCGCTCCGCGCGGGTCCGGCCCAGACGCTCGTATTCCTCATAGGCCGGATCGCAGTTGGTGCGGATATGCTCCACCACGCGGGCCAGCAGGGGGCGCGCGCCTTCCGACATGCCGAGGTTGTTCAGCATGTCTTCCGATGCAGCGCCGGCAGCCTTTTTCTTCGTGTCGATCGCGTTCATCTGTTCACCCAATTCGGTTTGCGTTTCTCGACGAAGGCGGTGACGCCTTCACGGAAGTCTTCGGTTTCGCGCAGGTCGGACATCACCTGACGGCTGTAACGGAGGCTGGTCTGAAGGTTGTCCATGTCGTCCATCGCCCGGAGCACGCGGAGCGAGGCCCGGATGGACGAGGGGGAAACGGCGGCGATCTCTCCCGCCACTTCCATCGCGCGATCCATCAGGCGTTCGGGGGCCACGACCTCGTTGACGAAGCCCATGCGCGCGCCTTCTTCGGCACCGACCTGACGGCCGGTCAGGAACATCTCCACCGCCTGCTTGCGCGGGATCTCGCGGCTCAGCCGCTGGATGCCGCCCGCGGCGGCGAAGAAGCCCACCTTCACCTCCGGCAGCGCGAAACGGGCCTTCTCGGACGCGATGATCACATCGCAGGCCAGCGCCGTTTCGAACCCGCCGCCCATGGCAAAGCCGTTTACCGCCGCGACGATGGGTTTCAGCCGGTCGATGCGGGAGGAGAGGCCCGAGAAACCGGTCTCCGGCCCCTTCATGTTGCCGCCCTGCGCGGTGTATTTCAGGTCATTGCCCGCGCAGAAGGCCTTGTCGCCCGCCCCGGTCAGCACGGCGACCCAAAGCTCCGGGTCCGCCTCGAACGCATCCCAGATGCGCGACATCTCATGGTGCATCGGCGCATGGACGGCGTTGTACACGTCCGGCCGGTTCATCGTGACGACGAGAATATTCCCTTCCCGCCGTGTTGTCGTGAATTCGAGGTCCATCAGCCCCTCCCCCCCGTTTTGAGACCGCCGAGGTCGAGGTCCAGGAAACGCCCGCCCTCCGCCGCCAGCCGCCGCAGCGATTCCGCCGGGGCAAAGGCCGGATCGTCGGCGCCCAGTGCCTCCATCCGGGCGAGGATCCGCGCCGCGCCCACCTGATCGGCCCAGTACATCGGCCCGCCCTTCGACGCCGGGAAGCCGTAGCCGTTCAGCCAGACCACATCGACGTCGGACGGACGTTGCGCCTTGTTTTCCTCAAGAATCTTCACCGCCTCGTTGACCATCGGAGCCATCAGCATCTCCACGATCTCCTCCGGCGGAAGCGTGGCCGGCGCGGCGCCGGTGATCTCGTGGATGATGGCCGCGGCCTCCTCCGACGGGCTCCCGTTGCGCGCGGCGTCATAATCGTAGAAGCCGCCGCCCGTCTTCTGCCCGCGCCGCCCCTTTTCGCACAGCGCGTCGCGGATGGGGTTCGCGGTCTTGGCGCCCTTGGACCAGCCGATGTCCAGCCCGGCAAGGTCCGACATCTGGTAGGGCCCCATCTTGAAGCCGAAGCCGGTGATGGCCGCGTCGATGTCCCAAGGCATCAGGCCCCGGTAGAGCAGCTTGTTGGCCTGCTCCCGCCGCGCCGCCAGCATCCGGTTCCCCACGAAGCCGTAGCACACGCCGACAAGCACCGGCACCTTGCCGATACGGCCCGCCAGATCCATGGAGGTCGCGACAACATCGTCCGCCGTCTGATCCGCCCTGACGATCTCCAGCAGTTTCATGACGTTGGCGGGGGAGAAGAAGTGCAGCCCGATCACATCCCGGGGCCGGGACGTGGCGGAGGCGATCTCATCGACATCCAGCGCGGAGGTATTGGTGGCGAGAATCGCGCCCGGCCTGGCAATGGCATCCAGACGGGCGAAGATCTGCTTCTTCAGGTCCATGTTCTCGAACACGGCCTCGATGATGAGGTCGCAGTCGGCCAGCGCCTCAAGGTCCAGCGCCGGGGTGATGCGCGCCATCCGCGCCTCGACTTCCGCTTGCGGGAAGCGGCCCTTGTCGGCGCTGTTCTGGTAGTTCTTGCGGACCAGCGCGATGCCCCGGTCCAGCGCCTCCTGCGCCGTTTCCACGATGGTGACGGGGATGCCGGCGGTGGCGAAGTTCATCGCGATGCCGCCGCCCATCGTGCCCGCCCCGATGATACCCACGCGGCGGATCGGCCGGAGGGGGGTTGCCGGGTCCAGCCCTTCGACCACCGCTGCCTCGCGGGTGGCGCGGGCCACGTAGCTTTCGACATCCGTCAGGGTGGGTCTGTCCATTGTCCTGCCTTTCTCAGCGAGCGCCGTCGGCCTGCAACGACAGGCAGTGGCGCTGGATTACCTTGCGATCGATCTTTTCCGTGGCGCCGCGCGGCAGGGGCGCATCCAGCACCCAGAGCCGTTCGGGCTGTTTGAACCGTGCGACGAGCGGGCCGAGAAACCCGGCCAGCTCCTCCACCGTCAGCGTGGTGCCGGGCAGCAGATGCACCGCTGCGCCCACCGTCTCTCCCAGCCTGGGATGGGGGACGGCAAAGACGCAGGCATCCTCCACCGCGGGGTGTTCGTAGATCGCGTTTTCCACCTCGGCGCAGGCGATATTCTCGCCGCCCCGCACGATCATGTTCTTCTTGCGGCCACAGAACTGGATGAACCCCTCCGGCCCCACGCGCGCGAGATCTCCGGTGAGCAGCCAGCCGTCGCGGAGCGCGGCCGCCGTGGCAGCGGCATCGTTCAGATAGCCGGGGGTCACGGCGGGGCTGCGGATCAGCAGCTCTCCCATCTCGCCCGGGGCCACGTCCTGTCCGGCGTCATCGACGATCCGCATCTCCTGAACGGGGGGGGCCAGCCTCCCCGCCGCATCCGGGTATTCGAGATATTCCGGACCGGAAAGGTTGATCCCCAGCGCGCAGGTTTCCGTCATGCCCCAGCCGATGGCGATGGTCGTCGCCGGAAAGACGCGGTGCAGATCCTCCACCTGCGCGGCAGGCCGCTTGTCCCCCCCGCCGGTGATGTTCTCGAGCGACGGCAGCGTCAGCCCGCGCCGCTCCACGGTCTCGGCCAGATCGGCGGATTGCGTGGGCACGCCGCTGATGCGGGTGATGCCCTCGGCCCGGATCAGCTCCACGGCCTCATCGGCATTCCAGCGGGGCATGAGCACGATCTTCGCCCCCATCTGCAACCCCTGAAAAAAGTTCGCGTAAAGCGCGGTGACATGGAACAGCGGCGAGATGATGAGCCAGGCGGGCATCGCCGGGGCACGGGCGGGAACGGCAAGCTCCGGCGCCATGACCCGAAGCAGATACCAGCTCCAGATGGCCGAGATGACGTTGCGATGCGTCTGGATCACGCCCTTCGGCACACCAGAGGAGCCGGAGGAATACATCACCGCGAACTCCGCCTCCGGCGCGATCTCCACCTCCGGCCAGACCGGATCGCAGGCACGCATCTGTTCATAGCGGGAGGTGTCGGGCGCATCGTGGATACCGATGAGCGTCAGCCCCTCGGGAAGCACCGGGGCAAGCCGCGCGAAGCGGTCGGCATCCGCAAAGACAAGCCGCGCTCCGCAGTCGTTGAGGGCGCGGAGCAGTTCCGCCCCGCTGCCCCACGCATTCAGCGGCACGACGCTGGCCCCCGTCGCGGTAATCGCAAGGACCAGCAGAATCATCTCCGCATGGTTGCGCGAACCGATGGCAACCCGGTCGCCCGACCCTATCCCGTGGTGGCTGATCAGAGCATGGGCGAGAGCTGCGACATCGCGGCGGACTTCTCCATAGGTCCAGCGGCGGTTGCCCGCGACCAGCATCTCGCGCCCCGCATAGGCATCCTCCGCCTGTTCGAACAGCGCGCGGACATTCGGGGGAGCATTGGCAAAGACCGTGTAATCCGTGCCATTGATCTGTTTCCGCTCCACCGCGAAACGGCTGTCCTCGCGGATCAGACGGGCGGCGACAGAGGCATGGCTCGGCAAGGCTTCGGTCATCTCATCCTCCCAGGGCAGTGGCCCAGGAACCTGATCCGGCATCCGCTCCCTCCCCGGAGCGCATGGATGCGGGACAAGTTCCTGACACATGTCAGGGTTACGACAGCCACCCCGTACCGGACAAGAGAAAACTTTGCCTCACCGTGATTTCGGCAAAATTGACCTGTTGCGAGAAGCGGATTGACGGCTGTCAACTGCTCCCCTACAGTACTTCCTGACATTTGTCAGTCACGCAGGGGCCGCCGGAACAGGCGCGAGGCCGCCGCATACAATGCGCGGCGAAGGGGAGGAAGCAACATGTCACCGACAGCGCGCAAAGCTGCGGCGCGGGCTTTCGACCCCGGCCACATCAAGGCATAGGGCATGACGACCGGACCTTTCACGCATACCGCCCGCAAGGCGATCTGACTCCCACTCACAGGCCCGACGGCGGGCCTGCCATCAGAGGCACAGGACATGACGGCGCAGGACAGCACAGCACGCGCGACGCCATTGCGCGGCACCACGGATCGGCTCGCGGCCCAGACGCCACAGCCCTCGGACATCATGCTCATCGAGCCGCTCGCGAAGCATCGTTTTGACGAAGCGGCACTTTCGGCATGGATCGCGCAGGCGCTGAACGAACCGGAGAGACCCATCCGGCTGCTGCAGTTCCAGGGCGGCATGTCCAACCCGACCTTCCTCGTCCGGCTGGCGGACGGGCGGCGATTCGTCCTGCGCAAGAAGCCGCCGGGAGACCTGCTGCCGAAGGCGCACGCGGTGGACCGGGAATACCGGATCATGCACGCGCTCGGCCCGACAGCCGTCCCCACGCCCCAGATGATCGCCTATTGCGACGACGCTTCGGTGATCGGGGTGGAATTCTTCCTGATGGAATTCGTGGAGGGGCGCATCATCTCCGATCCGGCCATGGCGCCGGTCGCGCGGGAAGACAGGCGGCGGGTGGCATTTTCGCTGGTCGATACGCTGGCGGAACTGCACAAGCTCGACTGGCAGGCCTGCGGGCTTCAAGGCTACGGCCGCCCGGAGGGCTATCTCGCGCGGCAGACGGCGCGGTGGTCGGGGCAATATGAGGCGTCCAAATCGGCGCTGCCCGCGGATTTCGACTATAAGGGCATGGACTGGCTGCGGGACTGGCTGCTCGCCCATTCCTCCGTGCAGGAGGAAAGCGCGATCACGCATGGCGACTTCCGCGTGGGCAACACGATCCTGCATCCGGAGAAACCGCAGGTGGTGGCTGTTCTGGACTGGGAGCTTTCTACCATCGGCCATCCGCTTTCCGATCTGGCCTATCTCTGCCTGCCCTACCGGTTGACGGGCGCGCTGGCGGGGGCGCCCGATCTGCCCGCAGCGGGCTTGCCGCAGGAGGCGGAGATGCTCGCCCGCTATGTCGAGCGGACGGGGCGGAAGGACATTCCCGACTGGCCGGTGTTCCTTGCCTTCAACTGCTTCCGCTATGCGGCCATCGTGCAGGGTGTGGCGGCGCGGGCGGCGCAGGGCACCGCCAGCAGCGCCAGTGCCGATCCGGTCAGGGATGGCGAGCGTGCCCGCCTGGTGGCCGAGCGCGGCGCGGAAATCGCGCGGGCTTATGAGGCAGGCAAGGCCTGACCGTAGCGCGGGCGCCGGCTGTCGCCCGCGCCCCCCCAGCTCAACCGGCGGGATCCTCGGTGACCTCCGGCTCGTCCAGGATCATCTCCGGCCCTTCCAGAATGGCCGTCACCATCACCGCCGAGCCACGCGCCACTGCGGCCACCAGAGGGTCACCCCGGGTTGCGCGTGGTTGCAGCCAGTCCCGCATCGGCGCGAAAGCGGACAGGAACACCAGCAGGTTCGCCGCCGTGATCCCGCGCGGATCATCGGGCGACAGCCCGGCCCGGCGCGACAGCAGCGCCCCCCCTTCGGCCATCAGCTTCTCCTCCCGCTCCCGCATGGCGGCCCGGTCCTCGGGCAGCATATGCGGGATGGAGCGGTAGATGAGCAGCGTGCCCTTGCGCTTCTTGTCCCATGTCTCCCGCAGATATTCCGCCAGAGCATCCTCCAGCGACCGGCCCTCCTGCGACAGAAGGTCCGTCAGCAGCGGCACGTCGGTGCGGAACCAGAGCTGGTTCAGCAGCCGCCGGAGCGCGTCGTTCTTGTTGGCCACATAGTCATAGATGCTGGCGTGATTGACACCGGAGCGCGCGCAGATGTCGCGGATCGTGGTGGAGGCGAACCCCTTCTCAAGAAACAGGTCGAGCGCGGCGTCACAGATCTGCTCCCGCCGCCGCCGGACGAGATCCTCGTTGCGCACGACATCCACATCAGCTTCGTCAAGGAAGCCGGTCTTGGGCTTTTGCGGTTTTCCAGTCGGGGGGGTCGATGTCACGCTACGGCTCCGTCACTCAGGGTGGTGCCAATCTATGCGGTGGCGTGCGGCGCCTCAACCGTCCGCGCGGAAACCGCACCTCCGTCGAAGGCCCGTGTTGCCTCGGGCATGCGGCACCGCTAACCTGAATAGACTGACGATTGTCAGGATTCCATATAGGGGGAGAAGCCATGACCGATCAAGTTCTTCTGAACCGGCAGGACGGACTGCTGACGATCACCTTGAACCGGCCCGAGCGGCGCAACGCCATGACGCCCGCGATGACTGCGGCACTGACCGAGGCGCTCGCCGCCGCGGCGGAGGATGACGCGGTCCGTGCGGTCCTGCTGACAGGGGCGGGCGGGCATTTCTGCGTGGGCGGCGACGTGAAGGCGATGAACGAAGGCGCGGGCGCGGACAGGCCGGTGGGCCAGCGTCTCCACACGCTCCGCGACCGGATGAGCGCGGCCTTCTACCTCCACACCATGCCGAAGCCGACCATTGCCGCCATCGAAGGCTCCGCTGCCGGAGCGGGCCTGTCGCTGGCGATGGCCTGCGACCTGCGGATCTGCGCGGAAGACGCGAAACTCACCACCGCTTTCGCCAAGGTGGCGTTGTCGGGGGATTTCGGCGGCAGCTACTTCCTCACCCACATCCTTGGCGGGGCGAAGGCGCGGGAGCTTTACCTGCTGTCACCGCTGCTGTCGGGGGCGGAGGCTGCGGAGATCGGCCTTGTCACCCGCGCGCTCCCGGCGGGGGCCGTCATGGAAACGGCGCGCGGCCTTGCCGCCGATCTCGCCGCCGGGCCGACGCTCACCTATGGGCGGATGAAGCAGAACCTGACACTCGCGGCCACGGGGGGCAGCCTTGCGGACTGTCTGGATCAGGAGGCGCGGAACCACACGCTTTCCATGCTGACCGCAGATCACCGGGAGGCAGCCGCAGCCTTTGTGGAGAAGCGCAAGGCAGCCTTCGCGGGCGCCTAGGCGGTCACTCCCGGCATCCGTCGGACCGGGTTCGGAAGGAAGCGACCATCGCGCCTTCTGCCCCGGTCGGAACCGTCGAGCGGGGCTGCGTCGGCCCCGCCTTCACCGACCGTCAGTCGGTGCCACCACTTCGCGACCGCCTTGGGGGTGATACCCGGCCCCCTGCTGTGCTTGCGATCGGGCCAACCCTCGGATCAACACCGGGCAGGCCCTCCTCATTGCTGATCGGTCGGCCTGCGTGGTCCTGACGCTTCCGCAGCCTGTCCCATGGGGCAAAGGATCGCGCCGTCAAACCGCGCGAGCGAACAAGCAGGGCCGTGAAACGGGGGCGCTGCGGGAGCGCCGCCCCCTCATTCGGCGGCAGACACCTGCCCGAAGTCGCGTGCCGCGCGCTCCTGCAACTCCAGCCACTGGACCTTGCCGCTGCCGGAGCGGGGCAGCGCCTCCACATAGACCACGCGGCGCGGCACCTTGTAGGCGGCCATCTGTTCCCGGCACCAGGCGATCAGCTCGGCCTCCGGCAGTTCGCCCTTGGGCACGACATAGGCCAGCACCGACTCGCCCCGGCGCGGATCGGGATAGCCGACGATACAGGCCTCCACGATGCCGGGATGGGCATGCATCAACGCCTCCACCTCCGTCGGCCACACCTTGAAGCCGGAGGCGTTGACCATCCGCTTCACCCGGTCGACGATGTGGAAATATCCGTCCCGGTCATACCGCGCGATGTCACCCGTGCGCAGGAACCGCTTGCCGTCCCGTTCCAGAAAGGCGGCGCGGGTCGCCTCCTCGTTGTTCCAGTAGCCATGGAACACCTGCGGCGCGCTGATGATGATCTCCCCCGGCTCCTCGGGGCCGAGTTCCCGGCCCGTATCCGGGTCGATGATCCGCGCGTCCACGTCGAACACCGGGATACCGAGACATTGCGGGCGGGGCGCGTCATGCGGGTTGATGAGGACGCCCGCAATCGTCTCCGTCATACCGTAGCCTTCGAGATAGTCGAGCCCTGTCAGCGCCTTAAGCCGTGCGGCGATGGCCGCGGGCATGGCCGCACCGCCGCCGCCCAGCGTCTGGAGGCTCGCCAGATCCTCGGCCCGGATATCGGGGTCGCTCACCAGATCGACGATCATGGTGGAGATGCTGCGCCATCGGGCGATGCGGTAGCGGCGGATCAGTTCCACCGCCACGCGCCGGTCCCAGCGGGACATGAGCACGATGGTCTCCCCCGCATAGATCGGCCCGTTCATGGAGTTCTGCATCCCCGTGACATGGAACAGCGGCAGGACGGAAAGCGTGGCGCCCCCCTCCCCCAGCGGGTTCCACACCACGCTGCCGACGAGTGTCGTCTGAAGCGTCGCGTGGCTGTGCATGCAGCCCTTCTGCCGGCCCGTCGTCCCGGAGGTATAGGGGATCGCCGCGAAATCATCGCCGCCCGTGGTGACGGGGCCGGGGGTCAGACCCGCGGCCTCCATCGCGCGCCAGCCGGTGACGCCCGCCGGATAGTCATCCCGCTCCCCGGCTTCGAGCCCCGGCGGAAGGGGGATGTCGCATGCCGGATCGGCCATGTCGGCATAGGCCGCGGCCAGCACATGCGCCACCGACGTGCCGATCAGCGGCGCGATGTAGCCCAAAAGCTCCTGCCCCACGATGGCCACGCGCGCGCCGCTGTCGGTGACGACATGTTCCACCTCGCGCAGCCGGTTCATCGGGTTCACCGGTACGACGACCGCATTCGCCCGCAGGATGGCATGGAAAGCGATGACGAATTGCGGGCTGTTCTGCATGTAGAGAACGACCCTGTCGCCCCGGCGCACGCCCGCGCGCTCCTGAAGCCAGCCCGCGAGCCGCATCACCCGCGCCTGAAGCCCGGCATAGGTGATCTCCGTCCCGTGATAGATGAGCGCGACCGCCTCCGGCACCCGCTCCGCCGACAGGCGCAGGTTCTCGGCCACGTTGTGCCGGGGGGCGTCGAGCCGTTCGGGAACCCCCGCAGGCCAGGGGCGGACAGGATCAGACATCGGCACCCTCCTTCCGGGACGGATCGGCCCGGGAAGGATCAGGCCGGGCGGAAAGTTCGGGCCAGCGGTCCCGCAGCTCCCGCTTCAGCACCTTGCCGATCACGCTGCGGGGCAGTTCGGGCAGAACGGCGACCCCGGCGAGCCGCTGGAACCGGCCGACCCGGGCGTTGGTCCACTCGCGCACCGCCTCTGCCTCCCCACCGGGGGCGAGCACGACGCAGGCCACCGGCGTCTCCCCCCACTCGGGGCTGGGCACACCGATCACGGCGCAGTCCGTCACATCGGGATGGGTGGAGAGGACCGCCTCGATATCCGCGGCGAAAATGTTGAAGCCGCCGGAGATGATCATGTCCTTCCGCCGGTCGAGCAGCGTCAGGAAGCCATCCTCGTCCAGCCGCCCCATGTCGCCCGACCGGATATAGGGCACGCCCTCCGGGCTGATCCATGTCAGGTCGCGCGTGGCTTCGGGCGCATTGCGATAGCCGCGCATCATCGTGGTGGAGCGGCCCACCACCTCCCCTGTCTCACCCTGCGGCAGGGGACGGCCGGCTTCGTCGAGGATCAGGACTTCCGCCCCCGCTCCCGGCCTGCCGACGGTGTGGAGCTTGCCGGGCCAGGCGGAACAGTCGAGCACCGCGCTCACCCCGCCCTCCGTCATGCCGTAGATGTTGATCATCCGCCCCGGCCAGCGGGCCAGCACCTGCTCCACCACCGCGGGGTTCAACGGCGCGCTGGTGGAGAGTTTCGCCTGATAGGAGGACAGGTCGAACCGGTCGAACTCGGGGTGCTCGATGACCCGCCGGATCTGCACCGGGACCATCATGCTGTGGGTGACGCGATGCGCCTCCGCGAGCGCGAGGAACCCCCGCGCGTCGAACTTGCGCATCAGGATCACCCGCCCGCCCATCGCCAGCACCGGGATCAGTGTCGCGAGCGTGGTGTTGGAATAGAGGGGTGTCGAGAACAGGACCGTCGAATCCTCGCTCAACCCGAAGCGGCGGAACCGGTCCACCTGATTGTCCCGGAACCGGACGTCGTGCTCGATCCCCTTGGGCGCGCCGGTGGTGCCGGAACTGTAGATGATGTCGAACAGGGTATCGGGCTGGATGCGGCGGGGCGGCAGGGGGGCGAGCGCCTGAGCCTCCGCCACGAAACGCTCCAGATCCCGGGCGCCGGGCGTCTCCGGCGCGGCGGCATCGGCAAAGACCTGCGCGGCGCCCGCATTCTCCCGCATCCGGGCCAGCGCCTCGGGATGGCCGGAGGTCGGCAGCGGCGCCACGCAGACGCCAAGCGCCGCGGCACCCAGATAAAGCGTGAGGTGGTCGGAGGTCAGCCCGCCCACCGTGGCGATCACGTCGCCCTCGGCCAGACCGAGCGCGGCCAGCGCCGCAGCCACCCTGTCCATCCGGTCCACCAGTGCGGCTGCCGTGATCTCCCCCGCGCCGTCGATCAGGGCGATATGCTCCGGCCGCTTTGCGGCGGCGGCGCGGATTCGGTGCGGAATGTCCAGCACCTCCTCCTCCACCGGGATGGGCCAGAGGCGCATTTCCGCCGCGGTCATGTCCGCCACCCGTGCGGCATCTGCGATCCGGCCATGCCGGACATCAGGGCGATCTCAGCCATTCTCTCCTCCCTCTCGTGCAGTGCAGCGCGGGTGTCTCCTCTCCCGCGCCGTGCCGGTTGTCTTGCGGCATCCGTGCCAGATGCCGCGCCCTGTGCCCGCGCCCACATCCGGGCGCGGTCGCGTCATGCCAGCGCGGTCACTTGCCCGCGCCGGTGTAGCGGAAGGCGCCGCTGCCGGTGGCCACGATCGTCCCCTCGGCATCGGTGATCCGGCCCTCGGCGAAGAAGGTCTTCTGCCCGCCGCCGACGCGCCAGCCCTCCGCCACGATCACCGTGCCCGCGGGCCGCGAGAGGAAATTGGTGGTCAGCGACAGCGTCATCGCCTTGCGGCGGTTCTCGGCATCGCCGGTATAGCTGCCGCTGTAGCCCATCACCGTGTCCAGCAGGGCCGCATAGACCCCGCCATGCGGAATGCCGTAGCGGTTCTGGAGATGCTCCCCGAGCGGCAGTTCGAACCGGGCGCGGTCCTGGGCCCAGTCGAGCATGCGGAAGCCCAGCAGCTTCTGAAACGGATAGGGGTCTTCGGTCAGGAACGTGCCGGACACGGGTTGATCCATCGGTAGTCTCCTTCAGGCATAGGTCAGCAGCCGGTCGTCCGCTTCCGTCCGCAGGTGTGGCGCTTCGTTGAACGCATGCAGGAACAGCCCCTGCCCCCCGCCGACAAGACGCGACACGGCGCAGTTCTTCATCTGAAGCTGGAGCAGGATCATCTGCGCGGGCGGCGCGCCCAGCACTTCCACCAGCATCCGGCTGATCGCCCCCCCGGAGCTGACCGCGAGCACATCGCCCCCCGCCGCACGCATCGCCGCCAGCGCGTCGGACACGCGGGCGGAGAAGTCGCGCCAGCGTTCGGGCGGGGCTTCCACCTCGTCCCGCTGCCAGGCGAGCACCGTCTCCCGCAGGGTGCGGAAGTAGAGCCGCCTGTCACGCCGCACATCCTCGGGCAGCGCGCCGCCGAACCGGCAGGCAAGCAGCGCGCCACCGTCGAACTCGTTCAGGCCCTCGTGAACGACGGCGGCATCGGGATCCAGTCCGAGCGCGGGGGCCAGCCCCTCCAGCGTCTCCCGATGGCGGCGCATGTTCCCCAGGAACACCCGTGACGGACGCGCCCCGCCCCGCAGGGCCAGGCTTTCCCCCAGCAGGCGGGCCTGTTCGTGGCCGAGCGGCGAGAGACGGTCGTAATCCGCCGCCCCGAAGGACGCCTGCCCGTGACGGACGAGGGTGATCTCCACCATCTCAGCCAGGCACGCGTTCGTCGAGCGCCACGACACCCTCCACGGCGTGCCGGTATTCCCGCTCCAGCCGCGCGACCAGATCGGCGGCAGACACCACGCCCTTCACCGCGCCGATCCCCTGACCCGCGCCCCAGATTTCCTTCCAGGCCTTGGGTTTGGAGGCGCCGTCCTTGAAGTTCATCGTGGCGACGTCGCCCTGCGGCAGCGCGTCCGGGTCCAGACCCGCGCGGCGGATCGACGGCTTGAGGTAGTTGCCCGAGACACCCGTGAAAAGCGAAGAGGTGACGATATCCTCCGCCCCGGAACCCACGATCATATCCTTGTATTCCGCGGGGGCCTGCGCTTCCTTCGTGGCGATGAAGGCGGATCCCATATAGCCCATGTCCGCGCCCATCACCTGCGCCGCCAGCAGCGCCTGCCCGGTGGCGAGGCTTCCCGACAGCAGCAGCGGGCCGGAGAACCACGACCGGATTTCCTGCACCAGAGCAAAGGGCGACTGCATCCCGGCATGGCCGCCCGCACCGGCGGCCACGGCGATCAGCCCGTCCGCGCCCTTCTCCACCGCCTTGCGGGCGAAGGTGTTGTTGATGACATCGTGCAGCACGATCGCGCCCGACTCATGGGCCACCGCGTTCACTTCCGGCCGCGCGCCGAGCGAGGTGATCCAGATCGGCACCTTCCAGCGGGCGCAAATCTCCACGTCCCGGTCCAGCCGCGCGTTGGAGCGGTGGACGATCTGGTTCACGGCAAACGGCGCGGCGGGCCGGTCGGGGTTGGCCTGGTTGTGGCGGTCCAGCTCCTCCGTGATGCGGCGGAGCCATGCCTCCAGAAGCGGCGGCTCGCCCGCTCCCTCACGCGCGTTGAGCGCGGG
Source organism: Haematobacter sp. (assembly GCF_032102465.1). Lineage (NCBI taxonomy): Bacteria > Pseudomonadati > Pseudomonadota > Alphaproteobacteria > Rhodobacterales > Paracoccaceae > Haematobacter > Haematobacter sp. Next base: position 79,387 of record NZ_DAMDHB010000014.1, read on the forward strand.
GAAGCTGCCGACGATCCCCGCCTTGCACTGGGCGATGACCAGATCGGGGCCGGAGAGGATGAACATGGGCGATGCGACGAGCGGCAGGCGGAGCCTGCGGAACGGGGCGGGAAGATCCTTGAGTGTCCGCATCACGCGGCCTCCTTTCCAACATAGCGCAGTCCGAGCCAGTCAGCGAGGAGCGCGGGCCGGTCGGCCCCCTCAATTTCCACAGTCACCCCCCAGACGGCAAGCAGAGCGTCGGGTGACCTCCAGTCAGCCCGGGTCAGCCGGAACCGCCCCCGGATGCGTGCGCCGACCGGGACCGGCGCCACGAAGCGCACCCGGTCGAAGCCATAGTTCACGCTGGAGCGCACATTGGTGAGCTTCGGCAGCGCGCTTTTCGCCAGAGCGGGCAGGAGCGAAAGCGTGAGCAGCCCATGCGCGACCGTCGTGCCATATGGCCCTTCGGCGGCGGCGCGGCCCGGATCGACGTGGATGAACTGATAGTCGTCCGTGACTTTGGCGAAAGCGTCGATCAGCGGCTGGTCGATGACCTTCCAATCGGACAGGCCGATCTCCTCCCCCACGCGCTCCGCAAGCTCTGCTGGCGACATCTCCATCCCACCTGCCTCCCTGTTTCCTGACAAATGTAAGGCGACCGTAGATCCAAATCCTGCGACAGACAACGCCGATAATTCTCTTGCGCCCGTTTTGACGGATCGCCTTGTTCCCTTGGGGTTTCGCAGAGTGGAACGGGGCCGGTCAGGTATCCTGACATTTGTAAGGAATCCGTTGACACGCGGGTCGGCGAATGCTGTCGTCAGGGCGGATCCCCTTCGGAGGAGGAGGGGTTGTACAGACCAGACGGGGCCTTGCCGCCCAGCGGCGCAGGGCGACCGGACATGACAGGGAGGAACAGAGTGAACTTTGGTGACCACGGCTCCGCTTCGCGCGGATTTTTTCCCGCTCTCAGCCGCAGGAAGCTGCTGATCGGCATGACAACGGCAGGCGCGGTGGCAAGCCTCGGCCTGCCGATTCGCGCCTTTGCGGGGGCGACGGGTCGGCTGCGGATCGCGGGCATCGCCAATCCGTCCAGCCTTGATCCGGCGACGAGCGGGTCCGGGTCCGACCACGTCTATCTGTTCAATTTCTACGATACGCTGGTGGACTGGGATCCCGACACGCTCGCCCCCCGCCCCGGCCTTGCGAAAAGCTATGGCTTCAGCGATCCGCAGACGCTCGTGCTCGACCTTCGGGAGGGCGTCACCTTCCACGACGGCACGCCGATGGATGCGGAGGCGGTCAAGTTCAACCTCGACCGGATGCGCGGCTCGCCCCTGTCCAACCACAAGGCCGAGATGTCCACGATCGACACGGTCGAGATCACCGGCCCGCTTCAGGTGACACTGCGCCTCAAGGTGCCGGACAGCGCCATGCCGCTCATCCTCGCGGACCGGCCGGGCATGGTCGTCTCGCCCACCGCGCTGAAGGCCAGCGAGCAGGGCCGGATCGACCGCAGTCCGGTGGGCACCGGCGCGTGGAAATACGTGAGCTGGACCGATGCGGAGCGGCTGATCGGGGAAGCCAACCCCGCCTACTGGCGGCAGGATCGCCCCGGTGCGGCGGAGATCGAGTTCTTCATCATCCCCGACGCGGCGACGCGGCTTCGCGCGGTGCAGTCCGGGCAGGTGGACATCGCCTATCTGGTCTCCGAACGCTTCATGCCGGTGGTGGAACGCAACCCCAAGCTCACGGGCATCACCCGGCCCACCGCCTATATCTACCAGCTCTACCTCAACGGGTCCAAAGGTCCGCTGGCCGATGTGCGGGTGCGGCAGGCGATCAACCACGCCATCGACCGGAACTCCTTCATTCAGGCCGTGCAGCAGGGGCTGGGGGAAGCCGCGGCGATGAACCTGCCCAAATCCCACTGGGCCTACGCGCCTGAGGCCGAGGAATACACCCGCTACGATCCCGATCTTGCCCGGCGCCTGCTGGCGGAGGCGGGCCATGCCGACGGGTTGCAGCTCGACTTCCGCAGCTATCCCGATCAGGCGGCGGTGCAGCGGCAGGAGGTGATCCTCAACCAGCTTTCCAAGGTGGGGATCCGGGGGCGTTTCCTGAACGCGCCCATCGCGGAGGCCGACAGCCGCGTCTTCGGCGGGGGCGAGGGGGACGTGTATCTCTCCGCATGGACGGGGCGTGCCGATCCGACGGTGACCTACGTCACGCTTTATGACGAGAAGTCCTACTACAATCCGGGCCGCGTCGCGCCGTTGCCGGGCTTCAACGAAGCCATCGCCGAAAGCCGCGCCACGGACGATCAGGCCGCCCGTGCAACCGCTCTCGCCAAGGTGCAGAAGCTGGCCATGCAGAACGCGCTCACCGCACCGATCTCCTTCCGCTACGAGACGGACGCCGCGACGAAGCAGGTCGCGAATTTCGCGCCGAACCTGCTGGGCAAGCCGAAGTTTCAGGACGTGACCCTGCTCGGCAACGGCGGCTGAATATGTATCGGCCCCCGATGGCGGGGGCCGGAACGCCCCGGCACATCGCGGACAGACAATCCGGGGTCAGACGATCTGCTGACAGACAATCCGGGGCAGATAATTCGTCCCAAACCGTGTCGAACCCCGATGAAGGCCCGAAAGCCTGCATCGGGATCATGCCCCGCAGGCCCTCCGGCTGAAACGGCTTCCGCCAGACTACATCAGGCACCAACCAACAGGAGGTCGCAAATCCGGGAGATGGGCGAGGACAAACCCCCGCCCAACGCTCCCTCTGCAGGGCCACAAGGGGACGCCCGCGCCGCAAAGCACGGGCTCCTCTTTCGGACGCGGGCCGCCACCAACGGTGCGGATCGGCGGTTCACGCCCGAGGCCAGACCGGCGATCCAGACTGGCAGTCCAGACCAGCGGGTCAGGCCACCGGCGGCGGGGTCTGGGTCGTCGCGGCGGGGGTAGCGGTGCCGGACAGGGCGGTTTTCAGCCGCTCGATCGTCGCGGTCTCCTCCGGGCTGACCTTCACACCGCCGAAGCCAAGAAACCCGCCCTCCTTCGACGCCTCCGCCACGCTCTGCGCAATGTCGACGAGCCAGCTGTTGAAGCCCGGCGCGGCATCCGGCGCCTTCTCCGCAATGACGCCGGAAAGCCGGCTGATCTCACCGATCAGGCTGTCCACGATGCCTTTCGGATCCTTCCCCTTCACCCCGTCCTTGAGCAGGGTGGTCACTGCGGAACGTCCCTCGGGGGAGGAAAAGCTTTCCACCGCCGCGGTGATCAACGGATTGTCCTTCGAGTCGCGCGCCTTGTTGAGCGCTTGCGCCATGGCCGCGCTCTCCTTGATGGCCCCGAACAGGCCACTCGGATCGGCGGCGGTCACCGCCATGCCCGCAAACATCGGCATTGCGGCTATACGGTCCCGGTCGGCGGGATCGAAGGCATCGAGTCCAGTCATGGGTATTCTCCCTTACGCATCGGAATCATGCGCAAGAGAATGTAGCACGACATTCGCATTCGTCTTTGTTTCGATCTCCCGCCTTTCAGCGGGAGAGGACCCCAGCGGTTGCGGAGAGCAGCAGATCGCATTCCTCCGCCGTGCCGATGGAGATGCGGAGCCAGTCCGCGATCCGCTCCTGGCCGAAGCGGCGGACAAGAACGCCCTGCGCGCGCAACCCCGCCAGCGCGGCCTCTCCAGACAAATCCCGATGGCGGGCAAAGACGAAATTCGCCTGCGAGGGCAGCACGTCGAAGCCCTGCGCCGTGAGCCCCGCCGTCATCCGCTCCCGGTCCGCCATCACGCGGGCGCGCGTCTGGTCGAACCAGCCACGGTCGCGCCATGCGGCCTCTGCCCCGGCGAGCGCCAGCCTGTCCAGCGGATAGGAATTGAAGCTGTCCCGGACCCGCCGCAGCGCCTCTATCAGCGGTTGCTGGCCAAGCGCGAAGCCCACCCGCAGCCCGGCAAGGCTTCGCGACTTGGAGAATGTCTGCACCACCAGAAGGTTGTCATGCTCCCCGATCAGGTGCGCGGCACTTTCCGCCCCGAAATCGACATAGGCCTCATCGACCAGAACCACCACGTCGGGGTTCCGCCGCAGGATATCCGCCAGCACGTCCAGCCCCACCGCGATCCCCGTCGGGGCATTGGGGTTGGCGATGACGATGCCGCCGCAGGGCCCGTGATACCGGGCCGCATCCAGCCGGAAATCCGCATCCAGAGGCAGCCGCCGGAACGGCAGGTCGTACAGGCCGCAATACGTGGGATAGAAGCTGTAGGTCACATCGGGAAACAGCACCGGCCCCTTGTCCCGGAAGAAGGCGTTGAAGGCATGGGCCAGCACCTCGTCCGAGCCGTTGCCGAGAAACACCTGATCGGGCGCAAGGCCCAGCGGCTCCGCGATCGCCGCTGCGAGGGCGGAGGCCGTCGGATCGGGATAGAGCCGCAGGCCATCGTCCGTCGCCGCCCGGATCGCCGCCAGCGCCAGAGGCGAGGGGCCGTAGGGGTTCTCGTTGGTGTTCAGCTTCACCACCCGCTCCCCCTTTGGCTGCTCGCCGGGGACATAGGGGACGAGATGCTGGACGAAGGGGCTCCACAACCTGCTCACGGGTATCCTCACCATTTCATCGGCGGGAGACTATCGCCTGCGCCGGGCAGAGGCCACAGGGAACGGCCAAAGGGTCTCTAACGCGCGGGCCGGGATGCGCAGGTGGATAAGATCGCCGGTCATGGTATCACACCCTGGCCCACGCGGAGGCCCCCCCCCGGAGGCCCGTGCGCAGGCCGACCGCGTCCGCTCAAGGTGCTTGTCCGGGTGCTCGCCCGGGCCGGTGTTCAGGCCTTCTCCCGCGTCGGCCGGGATGCGTCTCCTTCATCCCTTATAATGCCAAGAGGCACCCCGTGGCAGGCCGGGGTTCTGGCGCAGCACCCGGCGGAAATACCGGGGCGCGACCGGGAGGGTGATCGCCCCGGTGGAGAAGAGCCGGAGCCGTTTCTACCCCTGCGCATCGACACCCCGGCCGAGGGGGTATCAGAACTCGCCTTTGTGACAAGGACATAGAACGGAATTCCCCTCAAGCCGACCTCGGGCCACTTGCGCACATCAACACGTATACATGTGTCATCGTGAAGAGCATCATTCCCCTGCGCGGCGTCGGAACCGTGTTTTGACACACCCTCGGCCTTTAGCAGACGGCTGAAAAGGGCTTCTGGGTTCGTGTTGGAGTGGAAATCATCCGCAATCCGACGAAATCCGGCCATTTCGGATCGTACCGGGGCCGATTTCCAGAGCAGAGGCAGGAGCCTTCCGGGCTTTTCAGCAACCTGTTGGCAGGGCAGCCTAGTGAAAAAGGCGCTCACGCCTGCGCTGAAGCGGAAAGCGGAAAGCGGAAAGCGGAAAGCGTTCGAAATCTGACGAAACTCCGCCGGAAATCCATCCGTTTCGTGTCGTGGGCCAATTTCCCGATTTGCAGCACATAGAAACATGACGCTGGGGACCTTTTCAGCAGCCTGTTAAGCCCTTGTCCGCGCGGGCCGGGATGCGTCAGCGGTGACCTGCCCCGGTTTCTCGACAGGCTGCCAAGCGGACATCGCCATCGAATCGCGAGCATGCGGGTGGCCCACGCAATGCCTGCTGCAAACCCTGTTCGAGCCGCGTGTCGAGGCCCCCCGCACGCGCGCCAGTCCGGGAGACCGTGTAACCGGCGGCGGAGCCCGGGTGCCGCGCAGGCCGGTCACCTGCCATCCCGGAAGTGTCGCGCCCGGATGGCAGGCGGCGGCCGACTTCCCCGCACGACTTCCCCGCGAGACTTCCACGCCATAGCGCCAGCCCCGCGCCGAACGCCCGCCCGTGGCGCGCCGGATGGCGGGCACGATCCGGTGCCGTGCGGCTATGCGGCCGCTGCCCAGCCCGAGGACCAGGCCCATTGGAAATTATAACCGCCAAGCCAGCCCGTCACATCCACCACCTCGCCGATGAAATGCAGGCCGGGGACCGCCTTCGCCTCCATCGTGCGGGCATCAAGGGCATCGGTGTCCACCCCGCCCAGCGTCACCTCCGCCGTGCGGTAGCCTTCCGATCCGGCCGGACGGAGCGGATAGTCGTGCACCAAAGCGGCCAGCCGGTCGAGCGCCGCGTTCGGCTGATCGGCGAGGTTGCCCGACAGGCCGCTGACCGCCTCCACATGCCGCGCGAGCTTCTCCGGCATCAGCCGCGACAGCGCCGTGCGGAGCGCGATGCGCCCGGCGGTGGCGCGGGCCTCCCGCAGCAGTGCGCCGGCATCCTGACCGCGGGCGAGATCGAGCCGGAGCTCCTCCCCCTCCCGCCAGTAGGAGCTGATCTGGAGGATCGCAGGGCCGGACAGGCCGCGGTGGGTGAACAGGATCGCCTCGTCGAACGCGGTGCGCCCGTGGCGCGCGCTGCCCTGAACGGCGGTACCGGAGAGCGGGGCGAAGCGCTCCAGATCCGGGGGCAAAAGGGTCAGCGGCACAAGGCCGGGCCGCGTCTCCACCAGCGGGAGGCCGAAGCTCTCCGCGATGCGGTAGCCGATGCCGGTCGCGCCCATCTTCGGGATGGACTTGCCGCCCGTCGCCACCACGACCTTGCCCGCCGTCAGCACCCCGCGAGAGGTGGCGACTGCAAAGTCCTGCCCGCGGGGCGTGACCCCTTCCACTGCCGTATCGAGCCACAGGTCACCCCCCGCCTGCTCCAGATCGCGGAGCAGCGCGGCGACGAGATCCTTGGCCGAGCCGTCGCAGAAAAGCTGCCCCAGCGTCTTTTCGTGCCACGGGATACCCCAGCCCGCCATGCGGTCGATGAAATCCCACTGGGTATAGCGTTTGAGGGCCGACAGCGCGAAGCGCGGGTTTTTGGACAGGAACCGTTCCGGCGCGATGCCGAGATTGGTGAAATTGCACCGCCCGCCGCCGGAGATGCGGATCTTCTCTCCCGCCCGGTGGGCATGGTCGATCAGCAGCACCCGCCGCCCGCGCCGCGCCTCCTCGATCGCCGAGAAGAGTCCCGCCGCGCCCGCGCCGAGGATGATGGTGTCCTGTCCCGCCATGCCCCGCCTGTATCTCCGGCGGCGGCGGCTGGCAATCGCGCTCCCGCTGCCTGCACGGGCGGTCATGGCGCGCCAATGACGATGCACAGGGCACACGCCGGAATTGTCCCCGAACCGTCATCATCCGTAAACCATGTCGTTTCAAACGGTTGTGATCTTGCCCGCGTTGACTGCCGTGGTGGAAACGCCGCGGCGCGCACAACTCCAGAGGTATATGATGAAACTCTCCCATGCCGTCCTTGGCGTGACCTTCGCGTTCGCCCTGCCGCTTTCCGCCGAGGCCGCAACCTTCGACGCCCGGTTCGACACGCTGACCGGGGCCGCGCCCGCGGTGATCGCCCACCGGGGCGCACCCGCCTATCTTTCCGAAAACACGCTGGCCGGAACGGAGCTTTCCGTCCGCCAGGGCGCCGACTGGATCGAGAACGACGTGCAGCCTACCAAGGATGGCGTCCTCGTCGTCATGCATGACGGCACGCTGGAGCGGACCACCAATGTGGAGACGCTGTTCGCGCCCCGGAACGGCGGCTACAATGTCGCCGACTTCACGCTGGAGGAAATCCGCACGCTGACGGTGGATTCCCAGAGCCACGACTATCCCGGCTTCACGCCGTCCAGCGAAAACCCCTTCCGCGTGCCGACCTTTGCAGAGCAGCTCGACGCGCTGACCGAATACAACGCCACCTATGGCACGAATGTCGGCATCGTGGCGGAGCTGAAATACGGCTATGATCCGGTGTCGAACCAGAAGGCGATCGACACGCTGATCGCCCATGGCTACGACACGCCGGACAAGGCGATCCTGCAATCCTTCAGCCATGAGAATGTCCACGATGCCGCGGGCAAGCTGGCGGAGATGGGCCTGACGCTGCCGGTCTCGCAGCTTGGCGGCGCGGCGCTGGGGCTGGACGGGCAGTTCTACATCGACGGCAAGATCACTCTCGCCGGGCTTGCCACCTATGCCGATGCCCTGTCGCTGACCTCCGGCAGCATCACGGAGGAGTTGATCGCCGCCGCCCATGACCTTGGCCTGCCGGTCTATGCCTGGACGTTCCGCCCCGCCGATCTGAACGCGGCCTTTGCCCAGATGGCGCAGTTCATCGAATGGGGGATCGACGGCATCATCACCGACAATCCCGACTATGCCGTGGCCGTTGTGGCGAGCTATGAGGTCGCCCCCGTGCCGCTGCCGGCCGCCCTGCCGCTGGTACTGGCCGGGATCGGCGCCCTCGGGCTGGTTGCACGCCGCAAGCGGGCCTGACCCGTAAAGCCGCCTTGCGGATCGCAGGGCGGCGCAGGACACTGACGGCCCCGGCGGCGAGTCGCTCCGGGGCCTTCCCATGCCGCCCGCGCGCCCCGCGGGCCGAAAGTCGATGGCCCGATGATCGTCCGAGACAGACCCAGCGCGCTCCGCCTGTTCTTCGTGATGAAAGGCTCCATCGTTCAGCGTATCTGGCCGCAGCTTCTCAGCGTGGCGCTGCTTTCCGCCTTCATCGTCGCGGCGCACCGATGGCTGCCAGGCTGGGTGCCGGGGATGAACCCCGCACCCTTTGCGCTGATCGGGATCGCGCTGTCCATCTTCCTCGGCTTCCGCAACGGGGCGAGCTATGACCGCTGGTGGGAGGCCCGCAAGCTCTGGGGCCAGATCATCCAGACGGCGCGCGACATCGCCCGCCAGACCGCGATCCTGACCGAAACCGCCCCGGAGGCGCGGAGGGACATTCTGCACGCGGTCATCGGCTTCGCCCATGCCGGCGCGCGCGGCCTGCGGGGCGAGACGCCCGACCCCTCGGCGGACGCGCTGCTGACACGCGCCTCGCTCACCGTGGCGGGCCTGCTCCGGGCGGGGGCGCTGGAGCCGGTGGAGGCGCTCGCGCTCAACGAAAGCCTCGGGCGGTTGTCGCAGGGCATGGTCGGCTGCGAGCGGCTGGCCAACACGCCGCTGCCCTTCGCCTATGCGCTGCTCCTCCATCGGACAGCCTATATCTTCTGCTTCCTGCTGCCCTTCGGTTTCGCTGACAGCCTTGGCTGGGCCACGCCGCTGGCGGTGGCGCTCATGGCCTATACGTTCTTCGGGCTGGACGCGCTGGCGGATGAGCTGGAGGAACCGTTCGGCCTGATGCCCAACGATCTGCCCATCGCCTCCTACGCCACGGGGATCGAGATCACGCTCCGCCGCGAACTGGGAGAGACTGAACTGCCCCCCGCCCCCCGCCCAGATGGCTACGTGCTCACCTGACGGCTGAGCGGCGCCGAGACCGGCAGAGAATTTTCACTGGCGCACGGCCGGGAAAGAGAACGCCATCGCTGCGGGGCGCAAAACCTTGGAATTCGCCCGAGGGGCCGCCCGCGCTAGACTGCGCGCCATCCGCAGCCCTGGGAGCATGGCATGACCCGTCGTTCGCCGCAGCGTCCGTTTCCGTCTCGCCTTCGGCGCGGCCTCCGTATAGAAATGCTATGGACGAACGCGGCGGAATACCGCCTTTCGGGGGGGTCCCATGCTGACGATGAAGGGCAAGTACGGGCTGAAGGCGCTCATCAACCTCGCGGGTCGGCCCAAGGGGGAGCTGGCGCAGTCTGTGGAGATCGCGGAGGCCGAGGGGGTCTCCAAGAAGTTCCTGGACACCATCCTGGGCGAGCTGCGCAACGCGGGCTTCGTCGCCACGCGCAAGGGACGGAACGGCGGCTACATGCTGGCCCGCCCGGCGGAGCAGTTGATGGCCGGGCATGTGCTGCGCGTGCTGGAAGGCCCCCTCTCCCCCATCCCCTGCGCGAGCCGGACGGCCTATGTGCGCTGCAACGACTGCCCGGACGAGACGCGCTGCGCCGTGCGGCTGACCATGCTGGAGGTGCGGGAGGCGATCGTCGGTGTGCTGGACAGCAAGTCCATCGCCGATCTGCGGGCCATGGGAGGGCTGTCTCTCCCAGCGGAGGAAGAGGACGACACCGCCCTCAGGGTCGCGCTGGCCTGACGCGCGCCGGGAGCGTGGCCGGGAGCGTGACATGAGCGGGCCGCGCCACATCCTCATCATCGGCGGCGGAGCGAGCGGGACGATCCTTGCCGCGCATCTGCTCCGCAACGGGCCGCCCGGCCTGCGGCTCACACTCGTCGAGCCGCGGGAGCGGCTGGGACGGGGCATCGCCTATGACACGCCGCATGCCGCCCATCTGCTCAACACCCGCGTCGGCGCGATGAGCGCCTTTGCCGACTGGCCCGACCATTTCCACGACTGGCTGGCCGGGCAGGGAACCCCCGCCGACCGGGATGCCTTCGTGCCCCGTCATCTCTACGCCGCCTATCTGGAAGGCCTCGTCTCCCCTGCGCCCCGCCTGCGCCGGGAGCAGGAGGAATGCGTGGCGCTGACCCACGGGAGCAGCGGGCGCATCGCCGCCCATCTGGCCGACGGGCGGACGATCCTCGCCGACAGGGCGGTGCTGGCAACGGGGCATCCGCTGCTTCAGGCGGGCGCGGACATGTTGGAACGCGCCGAGTTCGACCCATGGCACGCCCCCCTGCCCGACGATGCGGAGGCGCGCGTCCTGATCGTCGGCACCGGGCTGACGATGGTGGACCGGGTGATGCGGCTGCTGGAGGCCGGACACCGGGGGGAAATCGTGATCCTGTCCCGCCGGGGGCTGCTGCCGCGGGTCAACGGGCCGAGCCGACCCATCGAGCTGGACAGGGCGGACCTGCCGCTCGGTGCAGGGGCAGGCTATGCGCTCCGCTGGCTGCGCACGCAGGTGCGCTGGCACGAGGGGCGCGGCGGCGACTGGCGCGACATCGTGGACGGCGCGCGCGGGCATCTCGCGCTCTGGTGGCAGAGCGTGCCGCCCGAAACGCGCGGTCGCTTCCTGCGCCACGCCCGCCGGTTCTGGGAGATCCATCGCCACCGGATTCCCGCACCCGTGGCCGCGCGGCTGGATACCGCGCGCCTTGCCGGGCAGGTGCGGCTGGTGACCGGCACGCTGCTCTCCGCCGCCGAACGCGGGGGGCGCCACACCGTCACGCTGCGCCATCGAGGGGGAGAGCTGGAGACGGTGGAGGTGACGCAGATCACCGACGGGCGCGGTCTGCTTCGCGACCCGGAAGACCATGCGACACCGCTCGTCCGGTCGCTCGTGGACAGTGGCATGGCGCGGATCGACGCGCTCCGCATCGGGCTGGAGGTAACGGCCGACGGGCATGTTCTTCCCCGCCCCGGAACGGCCGCCGCGCCGCTTCACGCCATCGGCCCCGCCGCGCGGGCGGCAAGCTGGGAGGGGCTGGCCATCGTCGATATCCGGGCACAGGCCGCCTTGCTGGTGCCCCGGCTGACTGCGGACGATACAACGGGTGCGCAGGCCCGCCGCCGCCCCTGCGGCTGACGCGGGCTGCCCAGATTCCATGCATCGTGGAGACAAGTATTTCTTGTCTCATCACAGCGTTTCTTGCTTGTGCGAAGAGGGGCGCGGGCGCAACCTGACAGGCAAAACGGCGCTCCGCGCCGATGCCGCCTTCAGGAGACAGCATGACCCGAACGCCCGTCCGCCTTGGCGCCGATATCGGCGGCACCTTCACCGACATCGCGCTGGAACGCGACGGGCGCATCTTCTCCACCAAGGTTCTGACCAACTATACCGCACCGGAACAGGCGATTCTGGACGGAATAGCCGTCGTTCTGAAGGAGGCGGCGCTGTCGCCCGCCGATCTGGATCTGGTGATCCACGGCACCACGCTTGCCACCAACGCGCTGATCGAACGGCGGGGGGCGAAAACCGCGCTGATCACCACGGAGGGGTTCCGCGACGTGATCGAGATGCGGACGGAAAGCCGCTTCGACCAGTATGACCTCAACATCCGCTTGCCGCAGCCGCTCATCCCGCGCGATCACCGCTTCCCGGTTCGCGGGCGGCTCGGGGCGGACGGCTGCGAACTCGAATCGCTGGACGAGCCGGCGCTGGAGGCGCTGGCGGAACGGCTGGCGGAGGACGGGTTCGGCGCCGTCGCGGTGGGGTTCATCCATTCCTACATGAACCCCGCGCATGAACGCCGCGCGCGGGAGATCCTGTCAGCGCGGCTCGATGTGCCGATCTCGCTCTCCAGCGAGGTCTCCCCGCAGATGCGGGAATACGAGCGGTTCAACACCGTCGCCGCCAATGCCTATGTCCGCCCGCAGATGGCCAGCTACCTCGCCCGGCTGCAGGTCCGGTTGCGGGAGATGGGCGCGGATTGCCCCGTCTTCATGATCCATTCGGGCGGCGGCCTGATCTCGGTGGAGACGGCGGCGGAGTTCCCGGTGCGGCTGGTGGAGTCCGGCCCCGCAGGGGGCGCGATCTTTGCCGCCGACATCGCCCGCCGTTTCGGGCTGGAAAAGGTGGTGAGCTATGACATGGGCGGGACCACGGCGAAGATCTGCCTGATCGAGGGTTTTCAGCCCAAGACCGCCCGCACGTTTGAGGTGGCCCGCACCACCCGCTTCGCCAAGGGATCGGGGATGCCGATCTCCATCCCGGTGATCGAGATGATCGAGATCGGCGCGGGCGGTGGCTCGCTGGCCTGGGTGGATGCGATGGGCCGCATCCAGACCGGCCCAGAAAGCGCGGGTTCCGAACCCGGCCCCGCCTGCTACGGGCGCGGGGGCGAGCGTCCGGCCATCACCGATGCCGATGTGCTGCTGGGCAAGATCGACCCCGACAATTTCGCGGGCGGCGCCATCGTGCTGGATGCGGGCGCCTCCCGGCGGGCGGTGGAGCGGGAAGTGGCGGCGCGGCTGAACCTCACGCCGCTCGACGCGGCCTTTGGCATCGCCGAGGTGGTGGACGAGAACATGGCCAATGCCGCCCGCGTCCACGCGGTGGAGAATGGCAAGGTCATCGGAGAGAACGTGATGATCGCCTTCGGCGGCGCGGCACCCCTGCACGCGGCCCGGCTGTGCGAGAAGCTGGGCGTGGACCGCTGCCTGATCCCGGAGGGCGCGGGCGTCGGCTCCGCCATCGGGTTCCTGCGCGCGCCCTTCGGCTATGAGGCGCTGGCCTCCAAGCTGACGCGGCTGTCGGATTTCGACGTGGCGGCGGTGAACGCCATGCTGGATGAGTTGAAGGAGACGGCGGAGCATTTCGTGCGGGAGGGGGCGACGGGGCCGATCCGGCGCGAGATCACCGCCTTCATGCGCTATGCCGGACAGGGCTGGGAGATCCCCGTGCCGCTCGCCGACCGCCCCTTCGCGCCGGGCGATGCCCAAGCCTTGCGCGAGGCGTTCCGCACCGCCTACGCCCGTTTCTTCGGACGGGCCATTGACGGGCTGGGCGGGCTGGAGGTTGAGATCGTCACCTGGTCCGTCCGGGTGGAGGACGAGCGCCCCCTGCCCGAGACGCGGACGATCCGCGCGGGAACGGAGACCGTGAGCGGTCCCAAGCGCGAGGTGTTCGATCCGGCCTCCGGGCGGCACCTGCCGACCGCCATCGTGGACCGCGGCGCGCTGACCCCCGGCGCACGCGTCGCGGGGCCCGCGATCATCGTAGAACGGGAGACATCGACTGTCGTGACCTCCCCCTTCGATGTCACGATGCAGGACGACGGCTCCCTCCTCCTCACCCGCAAGGACGTGGCGTGATGCGGCCCGTCCTCACCCTGGCCGCTCTCTCCCCTTCTCCGGCAGCCGCACCAGCCGCACCCCTGACCACCCCGCAGGAGACGATCCGATGAACGAGATGACGGGCGTTGACGAAATCCGCATGCAGGTGATGTGGAACCGGCTGATCTCCGTGGTGGAGGAACAGGCGCTGACGCTGATCCGCACCGCCTTCTCCACCTCCGTGCGGGAGGCCGGAGACCTCTCGGCGGGGGTGTTCGACCCGGAGGGGCGGATGCTGGCGCAGGCCGTCACCGGCACGCCCGGCCATGTGAACACCATGGCGGAGGCGGTGCTGAACTTCCTCGCGGAGATCCCGCAGGAGGAGATGTATGAGGGCGATACCTATGTGACCAACGACCCCTGGCTGGGCACGGGGCACCTGCATGACATCACCATGGTCTCGCCATCGTTCCTTGACGGGCGGCTGGTCGGCTTCTTCGCCTGCACCGCGCATGTGGTCGATGTGGGCGGGCGCGGCTTCGGCGCGGACGGGAAATCCGTCTATGAGGAAGGCATCCAGATCCCGATCATGAAGTTCGCGGAGCGCGGCGAGGTCAACCGCGACCTGATCCGCCTGCTGCGCGCCAACGTGCGGGAGCCCAATCAGGTGGTGGGGGATTTCTACTCGCTGTCCGCCTGCAATGAAGTCGGCCACCGGCGGCTGGTGGACATGATGCGCGAGGTGGGGATCGACACGCTGGACCGGCTGGGCGAGTTCATCTTCTCCCGCACCCATGCGGCGACGCTGGAGCGGATCCGCGCTTTGCCCAAGGGATCATGGTCCAACGTGCTGGTGACGGATGGCTACGACGAACCGGTGAAGCTGGCCTGCGAGGTGACGATCGGCGACAACCGGGTGCATGTGGATTTCGCCGGCACCGATCCGGTCAGCCGCTGGGGCATCAACGTGCCGGTCATCTATACGAAGGCCTATGCCTGCTACGCGCTGAAATGCGTGGTGGCGCCCGATATCCCGAACAACTCCGCCTCGCTCGCGCTGTTCACCATCGAGGCGCCTGCCGGGTCGATCCTGAACGCCGAGCGGCCCGCGCCGGTGAGCCTGCGGCACGTGATGGGACATATGGTGCCGGACCTCGTGCTCGGTGCGGTGGCGCAGGCGCTGCCCGGACAGGTGCAGGCGGAAGGGGCCGGATCGCTGTGGAACATCCATCTGTCGGTGAAGCCGGTGACCGGACAGGCGGGGCGGCGGGCGGAGGTGCTGATGTTCAACTCCGGCGGCGGCGGCGCGCGCCCCGCCATCGACGGGCTGTCGGCCACCGCCTTTCCCTCCGGCGTGATGACCATGCCGATCGAAGCGACGGAGCAGACCGGCCCCATCGTCATCTGGCGCAAGGAACTTCGGCCGGATTCGGGTGGCGAGGGCGCGCAGCGCGGCGGGCTGGGCCAGATCATCGAGATCGCGCCGGCAGCGGGCCATGAGATCGACTTCTCCGCCATGTTCGACCGGGTCCACCATGCGCCGAAGGGCCGTGAGGGCGGACGGGATGGTGCAAAGGGCGCGGTGGAACTGGATGACGGCACGGTAATGCGCCCGAAGGGCTGGCAGCATGTCCCCGCGGGCCGACGGCTGATCCTGAAGGCTCCGGGCGGCGGCGGCTTCGGAGACCCCGCCGACAGAAGCGCGGAGGACCGTGCGAACGACCGCCGGAAAGGCTATGTGACGGAGGCCGGCGCGACCGGGGACGCGGCGGAGACCGCCGCACCGCGGCGCAAGGGGGAGACGGACGCTTGAAACGCGCTGTGGATCACGATTCCGCACCCCCGATGCGTTCCTGTGCGCCAATGACGGGTTGCCGCCGGGGGCTTCCGCGCAGAGCATCGCAGGGGACCGCCGCTGGGAAGGGCACCCGCGCCGAACCGCGACGCTGCTATGCGACCCCGCGGGGCACGGCGGCAGGCGTTCCTGCAGTGCTCCGCCCGCGCCAGACCTACACGGACGGCGCACTGGCGCCTGTATCGCACCCCGCCGAACAGCAGTCTCTGGCGCCCGCCCGCGCCGGGGCATACCATCGTCAGCAACCAGACCGGAGGCCGCATGACCACTCCCCGCTATGATACGATCCTCATCACCGGCGCGGCCGGAATGCTGGGCACGGAACTCCGCAAGGGGCTGGCCCCGTTCGCGCAGAAACTCCGCCTGAACGACCGGGTGGAAATCGCCGATCTCCAGCCGAACGAGGAAGCCGCGATCTGCGATCTGGGCGACATGGCGGCGGTGAGCGAGATGGTGAAGGGCGTCGATGCCATCGTGCATTTCGGCGGCGCCTCGCGCGAGCGGCCGTGGGAAGATGTGCTGAACTCCACCATCTCCGGCAGCTACAACATCTATGAAAGCGCACGGCAGCACGGGGTGAAGCGGATCGTCTTCGCCTCCTCCGTCCATGCCATCGGCTTCCACAAGCTGGAAAGCCATATCGACGCGACGACCCCCGCACGGCCCGATACGCTCTACGGCCTGTCGAAATGCTTCGTGGAGGATCTGTCGCGGCTCTACTGGGACAAGTGGGGCATCGAGACGCTGTGCCTGCGCATCTTCTCCTCCTTCCCGGAGCCGGAGGATCATCGCCACCTGTGGTCGTGGCTCTCCTTCCGGGACTGCGTGCAATATGTCACGCGCGGGCTGATGGCGCCGCGGGTGGGCCATACCATCGCCTTCGGCATGTCGGACAACCGCCTGAAAGTGGTGGACGATTCCAAGGCCGGGCACATCGGCTACCAGCCGCAGGACAATACGGAAGCCTTTCGCGCCAAGGTGGAGGGATCGGTGCCCTGGCCCGACCCGAACGCGCCCGAGGTCAAGCGTTATGGCGGCGTCTACGTGACCTTCCCGCACCCGGACGACCCCGCGTGACCGATCACGG
The DNA here is from genome assembly GCF_032102465.1 of Haematobacter sp. Taxonomy (NCBI): domain Bacteria; kingdom Pseudomonadati; phylum Pseudomonadota; class Alphaproteobacteria; order Rhodobacterales; family Paracoccaceae; genus Haematobacter; species Haematobacter sp. The sequence goes on from NZ_DAMDHB010000014.1 coordinate 95,923, forward strand.
CGCCGGTTCCCCCACGGGCCACGGGCGTCCGCGCGCGGGGCGGCGGGGCGCACCATGCGCCGGGTTTCCGCCAGCGGCGCTGCTCCGGTTCCGCCCCTGATACGGGGTTCCGGGCCTGAGCGCCTGCCTGCCCACGAGATCCGGCGGCATGCGCGAATGGCACCCGCCCGCCGGCACGGGGCCTGACCCCGGCTCCGGTGTTCTGAGATAGCCTCGCGCCCGGCAACCGGCCCGGGCGCTTTCCCCCGGGCGGCCCGCCCTGATGATGAGACGAAGCGATGCGCGACCAATATGACGTGGTGATCGTGGGAGGGGCGGTGATCGGCTCCGCCTGTGCCTATTTCCTTGCCGCCAATCCCGATTTCGACGGCAGCATCCTGGTGGTGGAGCGGGATTCCACCTATCGCACCGCCTCCACCTCGCTCTCTGCCGCGGGCATCCGGCAGCAGTATTCCAACCCGATCAACGTGGAGATCGGCAAGTTCGGGGTGGAGTTCATCAAGCGCTTCCCCGAGATCATGGGCGTGCCCGGGGATGAGCGGCCCGACCTTCACTTCCATGAGGCAGGGTATCTCTACCTCGCCAATACGCCGGGGATGGTCGAGTATCTGCGCGAAGCCCATGCCGTGCAGGCGGGCTGTGGCGCCGATACCGTGCTCTGGGACCGGGAGGAGCTGTCGCGCGCCTTCCCGCATCTGAACACGGACGACATCCTCATGGCCTCCTACGGGCGGAGCGGCGAGGGATGGTTTTCCAACACCGGGCTGATGTGGGGCTTCCGCAAGAAGGCGGCGGCGCTCGGCGCGGAATACGCAACCGATGAGGTCGTCGCGATCGGGCAGCAGGCGGGGCGGGTCGCCTCCGTCACGCTGAAATCGGGCCGGGTCATCAGCGCGGGGATGGTCGTCAACGCCTCCGGCGCGCGGTCGAAACGCACGGCAGAAATGGCGGGCCTCACCGTTCCGGTGGAGCCGCGCAAGCGCACGCTCTTCGTCTTTTCCTGCGAGAAAAGCCCGGAAGGCACGGCGACGGTCGCGGGCGGGCGGCTTCCGCTGATGATCGACACGACCGGCATCTTCTGCCGGCCGGAAGGGCGCTACTTCCTGGCCGGAGCGCCGCCCGTGAACGACGTGGCGGTGGATTACGACGATTTCGAGCCCGTCTATTCGGAGTTCGAGGAGATCATCTGGCCCGCGCTGGCCGAGCGCTCGCCGAATTTCGAGGCGATCCGCGTGGTGAACCAATGGGCGGGACATTACGATTTCAACGTGTTCGATCACAACCTGATCGTGGGGCCGGCGCCCGAATTGCCGAACTTCTACTTCGCCACCGGCTTCTCCGGCCACGGGCTGCAACAGGGGCCGGCAGCGGGCCGGGGGATTTCCGAGCTCATCACCTACGGCGGGTTCCGCACGCTCGACCTCAGCGACGCAGGTTTCGACAGGATCGCGGCGGGGCGGCCGTTTTTGGAAAAGGCGGTGATCTCCTGACGGCGGGGAGGTCGGCGCCTCGGGGGCATCGAGCCCCCGCGCCCCCGGCTGCCGCGCGCGGGAGGAAGAGGGAGTGACAGACCGCAACGCCCTGCCCCCGCTGAATGCGCTCCGCGCGTTCGACGCGGTGATGCGCGCCCGCAGCTTCCGGGGCGCCGCGGACGACCTGCGCGTCAGCCCCCAGGCGGTGAGCCAGCAGGTGAGGCATCTGGAAAGCGTGCTCGGGCTGCCGCTTTTCGAGCGGCGGGGGCGCGCCGCGGAGCCGACGGAGGCGGCACTGCTTCTGGGCCATTACGTCGCCTCCGGCTTCGAGGAAATGGCCGAGGGGATCCGCCGTGTCACCGCTCCCCGGCGCACCCGCATCACCCTGAACGCCAGCCCCTACTTCGCCACCCGTTACCTGCTGCCCCGGCTCGCGGGGTTTCGCGATATCGCGCCCTCTGCCGATATCCGGCTGACCACCATGGTCGAACTGCCGGACTTCGACCGGGACGAGGTGGATGTCGCGGTGCAATGGGGCTTCGGAAGCTGGCCGGGGCATGAGAGCCATCTGCTCATCCGCGATCCAAAGGTCATCGCGGCCCGGCCCTCCGTCGCGGCCGCCATCCGCAGACCCGACGACCTGCAACACGCACCCCTGCTGCACACGATGGCGGCGCCGGAGATGTGGGCCAGGGTGCTCCGGCATCTGGGGGTCGATCTGTCCGCCGGAGCGGGCGGCGTGTCGTTTCAGGATGCGGAGACCATGCGCCGCGCGACGCTCGCCGGGCTGGGCGTGGGGCTGCTCTCACGCGCGGATGCGCTCGACGATATCCGGTCGGGCCTGCTTGTCGCCCCGCTCGGGATCGACGCGCTCTCCGGCATGGCGCCCACCGATGTGCCCGCCTTTTCGCTGGTGCTGCCGCGCGCCCATCGCCGCCGCCCGATGATCGCGCTGTTGTGCGACTGGATCACGGCGCAGGAGTGGAGCAAGGACATCCCCCTGCCCTGACAAATGAGAATAGACGCCCGATTTCCGACGTCCCGCCTTGCGCCCGCATGGTAGAACCGGCCCATGCTGTTCAACCTTCCTGATCCCGCCACGCTTTATGACGCCCTGCTCGCGCGGGATCCCCGTTTCGACGGGCAGGCCTTCGTCTGCGTCTCTTCCACCGGCATCTTCTGCCGGCTGACATGCCCCGCCCGCAAGCCGCTGGCGAAGCACTGCACCTTCCACGCCACCATCGGCGAATGTATCGAGGCCGGCTACCGCCCCTGCAAACGCTGCCACCCGCTGAAGGCCGCGGCGCTGGCCGACCCGACCGTCGCGGCGCTGCTTGACGCGATGGAGGAACGGCCCGGCTTCCGCTGGTCGGAGGCGGAAGTGGAGCGCCTGGGCCATGACCCGTCGACCGTGCGGCGCAGTTTCCGGCGACACTTCGGCATGACCTTCCTCGAGATGGCGCGGCAACGGCGGCTCCGCGATGGTTTCCAGTCGCTCGCCACCGGGGCCAAGGTCATCACTGCGCAGCATGAGGCGAGTTTCGACAGCCCGAGCGCCTTTCGCATCGCCTTCGCGCGGCTTCTGGGCTGCGCTCCCGGCGCGCTTCGAAGCGAGGCGCTCCTGCAGGCGACATGGATCCCCACGCCACTGGGTGACATGATCGCCGTCAGCAGCCCGACCCACCTGCATCTGCTGGAATTCATCGATCGCAAGGCGCTTCCCGCCGAGCTGTCCCGCCTGCGGTCTGCTGCGCCCGGCGGGATCGGCGTGGGCGGTGCCGCGCCCTCCGATCAGGCGGCGGCGGAGCTGGAGGCCTATTTCGCGGCACGCTCGGCGCAGTTCACCGTGCCGCTGGCGCTGGCGGCCAGCCCCTTCACCCGCGCCGTGTGGCAGGCGCTGCGCGAAATACCCGTGGGCGAGACCCGGAGTTACAGCGACATCGCGCGCCAGATCGGCCACCCCACGGCCACCCGCGCCGTCGCCCGCGCCAATGGCGCGAACCAGATCGCCCTGATGATCCCCTGTCACCGCGTGATCGGAGCCGACGGTTCCCTGACGGGTTACGGAGGCGGCTTGTGGCGAAAGCAGCGGCTGATAGAAATCGAGCGGATATTGCGTGAGGAGCCATCCCGCCCCCTCCACCACGGCGACACCCCCTTCGCGTCTGCGCCACAATGAGCTTCGCCGAGGACGCGGTCATGTTTCGCCGACATCCGTCGAAGCAGCCGGAATTCCGTCTGTCTCGCATTGGAGTTACCGTAATGGACGGGGACCGGTAAATCGCCCTCCGGCTCGCACCCGGGCGTTCCTTCGCGCTGCAGGCTACAGTTTCGCTGCTCCGGTTCTCATGCCAGAAAACGAAGGCCTGACGCTGCATTCTATCGCCCGAAAGACGGTTCCGAGATCGTGGTGGCCGCTGCCTCGGGTTGTTGCAGGCGATAGCCCAATGTCAGCATGCTAACAGGCTGCTGAAAACGCATTCTGCGGTCGCCTAGGGGCAGGAATCTTTCCCACATTGTTGAAGACTACCCGGGAAACCGCAAGTTTTGGCTCGTGACCAGATCGATTTCTGGCGTTCAACGCAGGCCTAGGTAGTCTCAACGCAAGCCCAAGTAGGCGCCCGACTATTCAGCGGTCTGCCGAGCTACCCACGCGATGCATCTGTCCGCATGGGCCGAGCCCAATGCTCTACCGCAATCCCCACGTCTGAGCTGACGGACTTGTGCCGAACCCGGAGGGCCGGGGCCGCTGTGTCATTCTTCTGTTCGTCATATCTTACGGAAATATAATCAGAAAACCTACTTCTGCACGCAGGGAGGATTTGACCTTGTTTTCGCGTTTCTTCCCCCCTATACCGGCCAACGGAGTGGTGGCCGAGTGGTCGAAGGCACACCCCTGCTAAGGGTGCAGGCGGGAAACCGTCTCGAGGGTTCGAATCCCTTCCACTCCGCCACTTCGCCGCCGATAGCGCGATATTGCCGCCCATAACCGCCGATCACCGCATAGTAACTCGCGGAATCACGCGAGACGTTCCGCCGATAGCCCTCTACAGCACGATAAAGGTCGGGTTCTCACTTACCCGACCAAACAGCATAGCCCGCGATGAAATGGCCGCCGATTAGACACTGTTCCGCTCTCTGCCGTACGCCCGAGCGGTGCTGGAGGCGTGGCGACGCGACTACAACGAACGGCGTCCACACTCGAAGCTCGGATGGCTGAAGCCGCAGGTTTATGCAGAAGCGCTCAGAGGACAGATCGGCCGGTCCGTTATGCTGGTTGGGGGCTGCGCTGGCCGGCCTCTTGCCAACCTCGACAACCTCAGTTCAGATCAACCCAGGATTCTCGTTATGGTTGGATAAGAAACGGGGGTCACGTCACCACATTTCAACTAAAGATGCTTGATGATGGAACTCAACAGCCGAGAAATCGCGATCCTTTTGTGGCGCGGCGGGCTGTTGCTGTGGGCCTCTTGGAAGTCGAAAGACCTCCGTAAGTCGCTGGGCGGGGTTCTCCGCGCCGTATCGCACCACAAGATTCTGATCCCGTGCGCGATTGCAGGAGCTTATGCAGCAGCCTGTGTCATTCTCTTGTGGAAATTTGGGTTTTGGGAATCAGCCAACCTTAAGACCACGCTGCTTTGGCTTCTGACATTTGCATTCGTCACGATGGGCGAGATCGTGCAAAGTGAGCACGGTATGAAAAAGCTCAAGGCGGTGGTGAAGGACACATTGAGCGCGACCGCTGTCGTGCTTTTCATCAGCGAGTTTCACACCTTCCCTCTTTGGGCGGAACTACTGCTTGTTCCTAGCCTGGTGGTGGTCGGCCTCATGCTGGCAATGGCAGAACGCATGCCCGAGCACACCATTGTTTTGAAACCTCTGAGATTCATCCAGAGTGCCGCTGGACTCTCCATCCTTGGCTACAGCCTGCTACGTATTGCTCAGGATATGGGCGGCTTCGCGACCGTCACGACCGGTCGAGAGTTCGCGGTTCCAATCCTGCTGTCATTGATGTTCCTGCCCTTCCTCTACGGGCTAATGCTTTATGCCGCCTATGAGAACGCTGCGGTGCGTCTCCGCTTCTCAATGAAAGATGGCCCTCTCGGGAGATATGCCTTCTGGCGGGGCCTGATCTCCTTTCGAACGGACATCGATCTCTTTCGCCGGTTTGTCCGCGATCTCGGTCTTCACGATGTTGCTGACAAACCAACCGTGAATCGCATGATACGAGATCTTCGGAATTTGAAGCAGCGCGAAAGCAATCCACCTGCGGTGCCTTGGTCGCTAGGCTGGTCGCCGTATCAGGCTGCTGCGTTTCTTTCGGCACACGATTTAGCAACGAAGGACTATCACCGCTCATTCGGGGTTTGGTTGGCAGAGTCGCCGATGAAGGACATCGGCGGCGGCCTTTTTCATGACCATCTGACCTACCGCATCTTCGGGAATGAAGAGGCCGCGACGCGGTTAAATCTGGTGCTCAACGCCAATCTTCCGGGGACGCCCGACCAATCCGATGCTGCATTTCAACTGACGGCTTTGGCGTTAACCGAGAAGGCGCTCGGGTTGTCTGAACGCGAACAGCTTGAGGCGAGTTGGGACACGCTATCTACGGCTCCGCTACAATTCGGAGATGTCATCGCGGCATTGGCGCACGATGCGTGGGGAAGCGAACTTCGGGGTGGGTACGAGCGGCGTTTTGAACTTCGCCATGCGGCTCATGTAGCCGATGGTTGGGAAACGAGCTGACCGATGGCCGGGCAAATCACCAAGCGCTGTCATTGGGTCTCCCAATCATATCTTCGGGCATTCGCAGCCGATGATGCGCGCCAGAAGATTTGGCGATTCAGCAAGAACCAGGGCGAACCGGAACTTAAACCCATCCGTAAGGTGGCCGTCCGCCATCATCTCTACGCGCCGATGAACGGGGATGGGAAACGTAACGACGCGGTGGAGAAGAAGCTCTCTGACTTAGAGCGATGGTTTGGCGAGCCGATCTGGGAGAAGGTTTGCAATGACTTTCCCAATTACAGTTGGGAGCCTTTGCGGAAAATGATCTCCCTGCTGGTGGCGACGACTTTCGCGAGAAATCCCCTCCGGTTCGAGCTCTGGAAGCAAATGCACGAGCGGCTTCGCGGCATAGCATCGGACCGCGATGTGCCGCCGACGCATATCACGATCAACGGCATACGCCGCGAGGCGGACCCGTCCGACTGGCCGCAATTCAAGGCGGCCGGGGAAGAAGACATGAAGGCAGCCTGGAACGACTATGTGGCTGGCGCCGGGGACATTGCCCCGACCCTGCTCAAAATGCGCTGGGCCGTGCTTTTCAGTGAGCAACCTGTCTTCATCACATCCGATAACCCGGTAACGATCGATCATCCGTCAATGCAGCAAAAAGGTCTCAACGACCCCGAAACAGTTGTGAGCTTCCCGCTGAGCCCGACCCGCATTTTGATGATGGATAACCGTCATAGCGAACCCGACGCCCAGTACTATCCTATCCACTTTGATCCAGCCGCTACAAACCTACTCACTTGGCGAAACTCCATCGAGCACATGTTCTCACCCCGGCATCCGGATGAAGTATGCCGGGAAATGGTTGAAGATGCAGAGCGATAAGGCTTCTAACAACTAAGCGGATCGGGCCGTCAGGCAGCATTTCTTTTGCTTCTTGCCGCTCCCACAAGGGCATGGGTCGTTACGGCCAATTTTGACCGTGCCAAGCTGGCGCTTCATGGCGTACCACGGCACTTGAGGGCGAACCGGCCACTGCTTCACCAGTTCCTCCATCTTGGGATCGAACGCCCAAGGCTCGCGTGATCCGACGCTTGCCAGGATTTCGAGCGTATCCGGGTGAATGAGAAGACCATGCCAGCCATTGGCTTTGGTGGCGTACTTGCGAAGCTGGCAGTGTGCCAACAGCTTCGGCATGGTGTCGGACGTGTCCGGATAGCGGCAATGCACCGTCAGTCCCGATTGCGCCTCCCCGAACTCTAACGAGAGGTCATGAAGACGTCGATCTTTCCTGGCTGCACCGGCCAGCATGTCTATACCGGAACTCAGAGAACGCGCCGTCTCCTCTCCGAGCTGGAGCAACAACAGACCCAATTCTCCGGCATCAGGATCGTCGTGTTCCTCGATTTGTCGGAATAAGCGACCAAAGGTCGTGTCCTTCAGCTTGGTCAGGATGCCTTCCGGCGTCTTCAGTCCCGGAATTCCTTCGCGACGAGGTTAGCGTCCGCGCACGTGGTGTAATTTCAGCGCCTTCGACGGTGTAATCCCG
>NZ_DAMDHB010000015.1:0-91618 GCF_032102465.1 Haematobacter sp.
AGTTCACCCGGAGATTACGCCGCCGTCCAATTTCCACCACTTCCGAGACACGACCCTTACATCGGCGCCCACCGGCTGATCCAGCACGAGCGCCACGTCCAGATCCGGCGTGACGGGATATTTCAGCCCGAGGATGTAGGTGTTGAAGTTCCCCATCACGCCACCGCCGGTTGACACCGGCAGGCCGTTCAACCGCCCGCTCGAGTCGAGATTCACCGTGCCGAGGCTCAACTCCACATAGCGACCCTCTTCGAACAGGATCGAGGATGACGTGAAGGTGCGCTCGATAGCAGCAGCCTGTGCGAGAGTGGCGGACAACCCGAAAAAGGCCGTCGTGAGCAGCAGTCGTTTCATTTTCCCCCCTTTTGGGCGCGGCCTGCGGCACGCCCTTGTGATGAGGCTAGATAACGCATGCGAGCGGTCAACGGTAACCCAAGGGAAAGCAGATCGTTTTTTGCGCGCGCGGCGATGATGCTACACCTGTGGTTGCGTGAATTCCTGTGATGGCGAGTATTTCTCAGCCGCCGCCGAATCCGGGCGACCGTTCCGCAGTTGCGCCTGCGAGGCGGCGGATGTTCCGACGGACGGCCACGGGCAGGATTTTCTTTCTACGGGCCAGCAATGGTGAGTTGGTTGAAGGGATAAGTATTCTATAAAACGTAGATCATATAGCATGTTATGCTTTCAACGGTGCCAAAATCGCCCATCCCGTTTCCTTGTTCAGGGTGTTCGCCGCCTCTAGCTTCCGTTGACCCGGAACCCGAGGAAAATGGTAATGGCTCTGATCATCGAAAGGCTCACCAAACGCTTCGGGACGACGGAAGTGCTGCGGGGAATCGGGCTGGAAATCGGCTCGGGGGAGCTTGTCGCGCTGCTGGGGCCGTCCGGTTCCGGCAAGACGACGCTGCTCAGGATCATCGCCGGGCTGGACTGGCCGGATGCGGGCGCGATTTCCCATGACGGGACGGATTGGCTGGCGCTGGACGCGCGGACCCGAAACACCGGGTTCGTGTTCCAGCATTACGCGCTTTTCCCGCATATGACGGTGCGCGACAACATCGCCTTCGGCCTGACAGTGCGCCCCCGCTCCAGCCGTCCCGCGAAGGCGGAGATCGCGGCGACGGTGACGGAGTTGCTGAACTTCCTGCAGATTGCGCATCTTGCCGACCGTTATCCGGCCGCTCTTTCCGGCGGGCAGCGGCAGCGGGTGGCGCTCGGACGCGCGATGGCCATCGGGCCGGAAGTCCTGCTGCTCGACGAGCCCTTCGGCGCGCTGGATGCCGCCGTGCGCCGCGATCTGCGCCGCTGGCTGCGCGAGGTGCACGAGGCGCGCGGCACGACCACGGTCTTTGTCACCCACGATCAGGAGGAGGCCTTTGAACTGGCCGACCGGGTCGTGGTGATGGGCGAGGGGCGGATCGAGCAGATCGGCACGCCCGACGAGATCTACGACCATCCCGCGACACCCTTCGTGGCCCGTTTCCTTGGCGCGACGGTCGAACTGCCGGTCACGCTCAGGGCAGGGCGGGTGGAGGCTGCGGGCGTGGATGCGTCCCACCTGCCACGCGTGGCCTATCCCGACGGGGCTGCGCGGCTGTTCCTGCGCCCCGGTGAGATCAGCCCGGCGGTGGATCGGACATCCCCGTTCACGGTCTCGACCATCGTCAGCACCGGCGCGACGCTCCGGCTGTGCGTGACCGGCCCGGGCGGGCTGTCCTTCGATATCGAGGTTCCGCGCCGGTCGAGCGGGGTCGCGGATATCCGCACCGGCACCCCGATCAGGCTGCGCCCCGAAGCGGGCCGCGTCTTCGCCGACGGAAAGCGCGCCCCCCAAGCCGCGCCGCTCGTCGCTCCCACCGCCATACTCAAGGAGAACCGTTCGTGAAACACGCCCTTTTCGGAGCCGTCCTTGCCGCAGGGCTGGGCTTCGCCGCGCCCGTTCTGGCGCAGGACAAGCTGCTCAACGTGTCCTACGACATCGCACGCGAGCTTTTCGCGGCCATCAATCCGGCCTTCGCCGAGAAGTGGAAAGCCGAAACCGGTCGCGACGTGACGATCGACCAGTCGCATGGCGGATCCTCCCGTCAGGCGCGCGCGATCCTTGAGGGGTTGCCCGCGGACGTGGTCACCTTCAATCAGGTCACCGATATCGACGTGCTGGCCGAAGGCGGTCTGATCGCGAAGGACTGGCGTGACCGGCTGCCGAACAATGCCTCGCCCTATTACTCGCTGCCGGCCTTCCTCGTGCGGCAGGGGAACCCGAAGAACATCAGGGACTGGTCCGACCTTGTCCGCGACGATGTGAAGGTGGTTTTCCCGAACCCCAAGACCTCCGGCAACGCGCGGTATACCTATCTCGGCGCCTATGCCTTTGCGCTGGATCAGAACGGCGGCGATCAGGCGAAGGCGCAGGCGTTCGTGAAGAAGCTCTTCTCCAACGTCCCGGTGTTCGACACGGGCGGCCGCGCCGCGACGACGACCTTTGCCGAACGCGAGATCGGCGACGTTCTCATCACCTTCGAGGCGGAGACCGGCGGCATCGCGCGGGAATATGGCGACAAGGGGTTCGAGCGTGTGACCCCCTCGCTCTCCGTCATGGCGGATTTTCCGGTGAGCGTGGTGGACGAGGTCGCCAAAAAGAACGGCACGGAGAAGCTGGCGGCGGACTATCTGGATTTCCTCTACGCGCCGGAGGGGCAGAAGATCCTCGCCGAGCATTTCTACCGCGTGCATGACGAAGCCGCAGCGGAAGAGTTCGCCGAGAACTTCCCGGAGGTGAAGCTGGTGACGGTGGACGATGTCTTCGGCGGCTGGGAAAAGGCACAGGCCGAGCATTTCGCCGAAGGCGGCATTCTCGACAGCGTGTTCGTCAACCAATGAGCCTCTCCGCCCCCTCCACCGCGCCGGTGCGGCCGAAACGGGTGCTTCCCGGTTTCGGCCTCTCCATCGGCGTGACGATGATCTACCTCACGGTGATCGTGTTGGTGCCTGTCGCGGCGCTGGTGCTGAAGGGGGCGGATATCGGCTTCGCGCGCTACTGGCAGATCGTCACCGGCCCGCGCACGCTTGCCGCGTTTCGGCTCACGCTGACGGCGGCGGCGATGGCGACGGTCGTCAACGCCGTCTATGGCCTGCTGATGGCATGGGTGCTGACGCGCTACGACTTTCCCGGCAAGCGGCTGCTGGACGCGCTGATGGATGTGCCCTTCGCGCTGCCTACGGCGGTGGCGGGCATCACGCTGACGGCGCTTTTCGCCGGGAACGGCTGGTTCGGCATGTGGCTGGAGGCCGCTGGCTTTCCGGTTGTCTATACGATCTGGGGCGTGGCCATCGCGATGGCCTTCACCTCCATTCCCTTCGTGGTCCGCACGGTGCAGCCTGTGCTGGAGGATCTGGATCACGCGCTGGAGGAGGCCGCGACGACGCTGGGCGCGCGGCCGTTCACGATCTTCCGCAGGGTGATCTTTCCGGCGATCCTGCCCGCCTTTCTGGCCGGGGTGACGCTCTCCTTCGCTCGCTCGCTCGGGGAGTTCGGCGCCGTGGTGTTCATCGCGGGCAACCTGCCGTTCGAGACGGAGATCGCCTCGCTGCTCGCCGTCATCCGGCTGGAGGAATACGACTATTCCGGCGCTGCCGCCATTGCGCTGACGCTGCTGCTCTTTGCCTTCGTTCTGCTCGTGCTGTCCAACCTGCTGCAATCCTGGGCGATGCGCCACAAGGAGGCCGCATGACCGCCACCGCCACCGCCGCCGCCACTGGTGCGCTTGCGCCCCGCCGGAGCCTGCTGGTTCCCCGGCTGCTGATCGGGCTGGCCGTGGCGATGACGCTGGCGCTCGTCGTCGTGCCGCTCGTCTATATCTTCTGGCGCGCCTTCGGGCAGGGATGGGCGGTCTGGCAGGCGAATATCCTGCATCCCAACACGCTGCATGCCATCTGGCTCACGACGCTCACCGCGCTCATCGTGGTGCCGCTGAATGTGGGATTCGGGCTTGCTGCTGCGTGGCTGGTGGCGCGTTTCCGCTTCCCGGGGCGGAAGTTCGTCATGGCGCTGGTGGAGATCCCGTTCTCCATTTCGCCGATCATCGCCGGTATCTGCTACCTGCTTCTCTACGGGCGGCAGGGGCTGCTGGGGCCTTGGCTTGCTGCGCATGACATCCAGATCCTCTTCGCCCTGCCGGGCATCATCATGGTTACCCTGTTCGTCACCGCTCCCTTCGTCGCGCGGGAGGTGCTGCCGCTCATGCAGGCGCAGGGAAGCGAGCAGGAGCAGGCGGCCGTCACCCTCGGCGCGTCCGGCTGGCAGGTGTTCCGGCGGGTGACACTGCCGAACATCCGCTGGGCGCTGCTTTACGGTGCGGTGCTCTGCACGGCGCGGGCGGTGGGAGAGTTCGGCGCGGTTTCCGTTGTTTCGGGCAATATCCGCGGTCAGACGAACACACTGCCCCTGCAGATCGAACTGCTCTACAACGACTACAACGCCGTCGGCGCCTTTGCTGCCGCCACCGTTCTGACGTTGATCGCTCTGCTTGCCCTCATCGCCAAGGCTTTCGTTGAGGCGCGTCGGTCATAAACCTTCTGTTAACCTCGCCGTGAGATCGTCGATCCTCAGAGAATTCTATTGATTTGTTCTCGTTTTGATCGCATAGATGATGAGAACAATGAAAGAACTTCCGGCGAAGGTTGCCGGTCGCGGCAGGCTGTGACAAGAAGGGCGCATCACATGGCAATGGCGAACCTCCTCGACATGACGGACAAGCGCGTGAGCGACAAGCAAAAGGCCCTCGACTCGGCGCTCGCCCAGATCGAGCGGCAATTCGGCAAGGGCTCTATCATGAAGCTCGGGGTGGACAGCCCCGTGACGGAGATCGAGTCGACTTCGACGGGGTCGTTGGGCCTCGACATCGCCCTTGGTATCGGCGGTCTGCCGAAGGGGCGTATCGTGGAGATCTACGGCCCTGAAAGCTCCGGCAAGACCACGCTCACCCTTCACGTGGTGGCGGAGGAGCAGAAGAAAGGCGGCGTCTGCGCCTTTGTGGATGCGGAACACGCGCTCGACCCCTCCTATGCGCGAAAGCTGGGCGTCAATCTGGATGAACTGCTGATCTCCCAGCCGGATACGGGTGAGCAGGCGCTGGAGATCGTGGATACCCTGGTCCGTTCGGGCGCCGTCAACCTGGTGGTGATCGACTCGGTGGCCGCCCTCACTCCCAAGGCGGAGATCGAGGGTGACATGGGCGACAGCCAGGTCGGCGCTCAAGCGCGTCTGATGAGTCAGGCGATGCGGAAGCTCACCGCTTCGATCGGCCGGTCGAACTGCATGGTGATCTTCATCAACCAGATCCGCATGAAGATCGGCGTGATGTTCGGTTCTCCCGAAACCACTTCCGGCGGGCAGGCGTTGAAATTCTATGCCTCCGTGCGCCTCGACATCCGTCGGACCGGTTCCATCAAGGATCGGGATGAGGTGGTGGGCAACACCACGCGGGTGAAGGTGGTCAAGAACAAGGTCGCGCCGCCCTTCAAGCAAGTCGAATTCGATATCATGTACGGCGAAGGTATTTCCAAGACCGGCGAACTCCTCGATCTCGGCGTCAAGGCTGGGGTAGTGGACAAATCCGGCTCGTGGTTCTCCTACGGCGATGAACGCATCGGTCAGGGTAGAGAGAACGCCAAGCAGTTCCTGAAAGACCATCCCGAGGTTGCCTCCACCATCGAGGATCGTATCCGTGCTGCCCATGGTCTCGATTTCGCCATTGCGGAGAACGATGGCGACATGGTCGAGGATTGAGCAAGGAGGCCGCTTTCAAGCGGCCTCTTTCATTCAACGGGTCAATGGACACCCATTGAATCCGCGACGTTGTACCTCTGTCAGCACACTTTCCTTCGTCTCCGGTTGTGTGCGCGGGTTGCCATAGAGCTTGCACAGATTGGTCAGGGACATGCCTGCGAGCTCCTGAGCGCGCTGCTCGGGCGTGTTGTTCTCCCGATGATTGGACGAAGCCTGTCCACATCCGGCAAGCACTGCCATGACCAAAAGCATCTTTTTCATCGTTCATCCTTTCCAAAATGACCGCTATGGGAGCATTTCATTTGCTATGACCCCCGATAGCTTGTCCATCCGATGCTAGAGGCCGACTCAAGGAGAGCACCGGACATGAAGGGAGTACTCTGCCCCCTGAGAACTGGACCGTTTGAAACTGGAGTTTTCGGCTAACCTTCCCTGGCTGGGAGAGTAGCTGAACACAGGCTGGTTCATGGCGCGTGCTGACGAGCGCGAGAAGATAGCGGCTTGACTCAAGGCTACCATGAGGACGCCCTCACGGTGCGATCGGTTGCGAGACCCCGATCAGACCTCCCAAACTCCGCAGCAGAACTGGCCAGCTGCCTCGACAAAAGCCCGGAAATCCCAACCCCGGTCGACCCAAGGTTCGCTCTCGCACCGATGTTCGCTGATGCTCCATCGAAGCAAGCGCTGAACGTTTTCACGTCAGGGAAAGACGAAGGGAGCCTTAAAAACTTCAATCGGAAAGCCATAGAAAGCCGCCGATTACCTCAACTGTCAGTAGCTTCGAATAAGCCCGACAAGCCGACCCTGCACCTTCACCTGATCGTCACGGAGAAGGCGGGTTTCATAAGTCGGATTTGCCGCTTCTAGCGCGATCATCGAGCCACGCCGCCGGAAGCGTTTGAGCGTTGCTTCCTGACCCTCGACCAAGGCGACGATGATGTCACCATTGTCTGCCGTGAGCTGTTCGCGAATCACCACGATATCACCGTCATTGATCCCGGCTTCGATCATGGAATCGCCACGCACCTCCAGGGCGTAGTGATTTCCGCGACCGGAAAGCATCTGCCCGGGCACCGCGACATGATGCGATATTTCACTGATGGCCTCGATCGGAGTACCCGCTGCGATTCGTCCCATCACCGGCAGCTCCGTTGCGTGGATCGGGGTGACAGGACGTGCACCCTTTGGCTGGGAGGGGCGATCTCCGTCAATGACGCGGGGCGCGAAGCTTGCTTTCTCCATCGCCTCCGGCAACTTGAGGATCTCGATGGCCCGTGCGCGATGGGCGAGTCGGCGAATGAATCCGCGTTCCTCGAGCGCAGTGATAAGGCGATGAATCCCGGATTTGGAGCGGAGATCCAGCGCCTCCTTCATCTCATCAAAAGAGGGGGGAATGCCGTCGCGCTGCATTCTTTTATTGATAAAATCCAGAAGTTCCAATTGCTTGCGCGTCAGCACGGAAACTCTCCCGCCAGTATGTTCCGCTTAAGTTCTAACGGTGTTCGTGCTTTGTGTCAAACTTAAAAAGGAAACCAAGTCACTGTTTCCCCGGCTTTTCTCGCCGGGTCGCCTATGGGGCGGAAGAGGAGTGCATTCGAACCCGAAAGCACCGCAATGAGCGAGCTGTCCTGACTTTCCGCCGGATGCAGCAAGGGAAGCGCTCCGGTCTCTTCGAGCCGTGCCCGCATGAAATGCGCGCGGTTACCGTTCCCGGCGATATCGCGGGCGAGGCGGGCGGTGCGAGGGCGTGGAAGGGGGTCCGGGTGGCCCTGCATCGCCCGCAGCATGGGGAGCAGAAACAGCGCGGCGCAGACCATGGCGGAGGCCGGATTGCCCGGCAGCCCCAGAAGCGGCACGCTCCCCCTCCGTCCGGCCATCAGCGGTTTGCCGGGGCGGAGGGCAATGCGGTGGAACTCCAAATCAAGCCCGAGGTCTTCACCGCGTTGCGACATCAGGTCATGATCTCCGACGGAGGCCCCCCCGATCGTGACGATCAGGTCGGCGCCCGCCGTCAGGTCCAGCACCGTTCTCAGGGCATCGAATTCATCGCGGGCGAGGGGAAGGATGCGGGCGATGCCGCCCTCCGCCTCGATCATCGCGGCGAGGGCGAAGGAGTTGGCGGAGACGATCTGGTCTGGGCGCGGCGTCTCGCCGGGCATGACCAGCTCATCGCCAGTGGCGACGATGGCAACGACCGGGCGGCGATGGACGCGGACATCGGGACGATTCATGGCGGCGATCAGCGCCAGATCGGCGGGAGAAAGGCGGCGTGGTGCGGCCAGCGTCGTGCCGACCGCGAAGTCACCCCCGCGCGGGCGGATGTAACTGCTCGCGGGATCAACATGGGCAAGCGTGACCAGCGTGCCATTCCGGCTCGTGTCTTCCTGCGGGACGACAGCAGCCGTGCCCTGGGGCACCGGCGCGCCGGTAAATATGCGGAGCGCCTCTCCTGGCGACAATCGACCTGCATGGGCATGTCCGGCGCCGGCTTCACCGATCACACGGAGCTTTGCCCCGGCATGGTGATCGGCGGCGGTGATTGCATAGCCATCCATCACTGAGGCATCGAAGGGCGGTTGATCGCGCTCTGCCAGCACGGGCTCCGCAAGCACCCGGCCGGCGGCCTCCCGGAGGGGCACCGTCTCCACCGCCAGCGGAGAGACGAGGGCCAGAACCCGGGCCTGCGCCTCCTCATGCGGGATCACGGGGCGTCTCCGGCGGTGTAGAGACCGGAGCGGCCACCATCCTTCATCAGCAGGCGAATGTCGGAGATGACCATACCCCGCTCGACCGCCTTGAGCATGTCGTAAACGGTGAGCGCAGCGACCGTGACGGCGGTCAGGGCCTCCATCTCCACACCTGTCCGGCCAGTGGTCCGCACTGTCGCCTCGATCCTGAGGCCCGGAAGCGCGTGATCGGGCACGAGGTCCACGGCAACGCGGGAAAGCGGCAACGGGTGGCAAAGGGGGATCAGCTCGGCGGTACGCTTGGCGGCCATGATGCCCGCCAGACGGGCCACACCGATGACATCGCCCTTTTCCGCCGCACCGGTGAGGATGCGGGACAGCGTGGCTTCCGTCATCCTGACGCTACCCGCAGCCGTCGCGGTGCGGGTGGTCACGTCCTTTTCGGTCACGTCGACCATATGGGCGCGGCCTTCCGCATCGAAATGCGTGAGGCGCTGGCCGATGCCTTCGCCAGCCGTGGCCCCGGTCATGGGGGCGGGCGGCTCCACGGGGGACTGGCTTGCTCCGCCGTCAGCAGCAGCCCGCGGGCCATTCCCGAGCGAACCGGCGACAGCGGAACCGGCGCGGGAAGGCTCGCTCACCCCATCGCTCCGACCATGGGGTTGGCCAGCAGAGTGCGCGTGGCGGAGGCGACATCCTCCTGCCGCATGAGGCTTTCCCCGATGAGGAAACAGCGCGCGCCGTATTGCGCCAGATCGGCGAGATCGGCGGGCGTGGACATGCCGCTTTCTGCAACGATCGTGCGCTCCGGCGGGACAAGCCGCGAGAGACGGCGGGTCACGTCGAGACTGGTCTCGAACGTATGCAGGTCGCGGTTGTTGATCCCGATGAGCGGCGAGGTGAGGTGCTGGGCGCGGTCCAACTCCCCCTCGTCATGCACTTCGATGAGCACATCCATACCCCAGTCCTTCGCAGCGCCCTCCAGCTCCGCGGCAAGGCTGTCGTCCACCGCAGCCATGATGATGAGGATCGCATCGGCGCCAAGGGCGCGCGCCTCCGCCACCTGATAGGGGTCGAACAGGAAATCCTTGCGGAGCGCCGGAAGATCAACCGCTTCACGCGCCGCGATGAGGTAGCTGTCGTCCCCCTGGAAGGACGGTCCGTCCGTCAGCACCGACAGGCAGGTCGCCCCGCCCTCGGCATAGGCGCGGGCGAGAGCGGGCGGATCGAAATCGGCGCGGATGAGACCCTTTGAGGGGCTGGCCTTCTTGATCTCCGCGATCAGGCCGTAGCCGCCGTTCGATGCCTCGATCAGCCGCTCGGCGAAGTTGCGGGGCGCGGAGGCGGCGCGCGCGTCGGCCTCCACATCGGAAAGCGGCCGCGCGGCCTTGCGGGCGGCCACTTCTTCGAGCTTGTAGGCCCGGATCTTGTCGAGGATCGTCGTCATGGCCGGAAGGTAGCGCCGCCGCCGCTCAAAGGAAAGGGCCGCGCGCGGATCGGGCTTGCGGGCGGGGCGACATGGCGGCAACAGTGCCGCATGGCAGACACAGTTCCCTCCCTCGCGCTTGTGCCGGAAGTCCGGCGGAGCGCGGCCTGGCAGGCCGCTTTCGCGCCGCCCGCCCGGGAGGAACGGCCGCCTTTCGGCATCGGCCACAATGGCGGCCCTCCCTTGCAGGGCCTGGGAATGGTGCTGCGCTGGCAGGCGGAGGTGAAGGCCGCGTGGAAAGCCCCGGTCGAGGTGGTGCGGCGGCGGATGAAGCTCGCCGAGGCCTGCGGACTGACCTACCGGGAATACACGCTGGAGATACTGGAGCGGGGGCGCTGGCTCACGCCCGGACAGGACAGCGCGCGAATCGCGCAGATCATCGCGGGGCGGTGACAGAGCACGCTCCTATCCCGGGCCAATCCCGGGGAGCACGGCATCCGGCTTGCCGGGGGAAACAGCCGGACCCGGTTTCGCACGGCAGGCGGAAGACCCTCAGGGCCGGTCCCGCTGGCATCCGCAGAATGAGGCGCTTTCCTTATCCTTCCGCAGCCGCTATATGCGCGAGCTGATCGAAAGGAGCCTAGCATGCGGGGCAGCGCCAATCTCAACCTGATGATCAAGGCCGCGCGGCGCGCGGGCCGGAGTCTTGTGAAGGACTTCCGGGAGGTGGAAAACCTTCAGGTCTCCTCCAAGGGGGCCGGGGATTTCGTCTCCAAGGCCGATATCGCCGCCGAGCAGATCATCAAGGAAGACCTTCTTGCCGGACGGCCGACCTACGGCTGGCTGGGCGAGGAGACGGGCGCCATCGCGGGCGCGGATCCGACCCGGCGGTGGATCGTCGATCCGCTCGACGGAACGACCAACTTCCTGCACGGGCTGCCGCACTGGGCCGTTTCCATCGCTCTGGAGCACAAGGGGGAGATCGTCTCCGCCGTGGTGTTCGACGCGGCCAAGGACGAGCTTTACTGGGCGGAGAAGGGCGCGGGCGCCTGGATGAACGAGCAGCGTCTCCGCGTCTCCGACCGTCGCACGATGATCGAGTGCATCTTTGCGACCGGTGTTCCTTTCGGCGGGCGCAGCACGCTGCCGGCGACGCTGAAGGATCTCGGGCGGCTTATGCCGGTCTGCGCCGGTGTGCGGCGCTGGGGGGCGGCGGCGCTCGACCTCGCCTATGTCGCGGCGGGGCGCTACGATGGCTATTGGGAACGCGGGCTGAACCCCTGGGACATGGCGGCAGGTCTGCTGCTGGTGCGCGAGGCTGGTGGCTTTGCGGAGGCCGTCCGCAAGGACGACGACCCGATCGAAAAGGGCACCGTTCTGGCCGCGAACGCGAATATCTTCGACGGTTTCGCCAAGATCATCCGCGAAGCCTGACAGTCGGTTGGAAAAAGCTTTCAGGTCTGCGTTTGAGTGAAATCCTTCGCAATCCGGCGAAATCCAGCCGGAGATCTGGACATTTCGGATCATTCATGGGCCGATTTGCCGATTTCCAGAACCTGGACATGAGACGCCTGAACCTTTGAGCAGCCTGCCAAGGAACCCTGCCCCGGGCAGGGTTTCAGTCTGGCACGCCAAGCGGTGCGCCTGCGGACGCAACGGCCGCGGACCGCCGAGCGACCGGTCTGCCCGCTCCAAAGCGGGACGGACCGTAGGCACCGAGGTGACCACCGACATCGTGTGGGTCTGCCCGCTCAGAGCGGGACAGACCGCCCGCAACGGCGTGCCGCCGTCACCCGCTTGACGTGACCGTCATGTCATTCGGGGGGGCGGAGCGGCAGGCAGGCTGATGGACCGCAAGCGCCTGTTGACCTCCGCCCGGCGCGGCACTAGGCCAGCGCCATGGCACGCGCTCCCCTTCTCCAGCTTTCTGGCATCTCTCTCACCTGGGGTGGAAACCCCGTTTTCGCAGGTCTCGACCTTGTGGTGCAGCCCGGCGACCGGCTGGCGCTCGTCGGTCGCAACGGCTCCGGCAAATCGACGCTCATGAAGGTCATGGCGGGGCTGGTGGAGGCCGATGCGGGCGAAAAGGTGCTCTCTCCCGGAACGCATGTCGGCTACATGGAGCAGGAGCCTGACCTGTCGGGCTTTGCCACGCTGGGCGACTTCGCGGCGGATGGCCTGCCCCCGGGTGAGGAATACCGTGTCGCGATGGCCGCCGAAGGGCTGGGCTTCCGCGCCGAAGCGCCGGTTGCCACGGCATCGGGCGGGGAGAAGCGGCGCGCGGCGCTGGCAAAGCTTCTGGCGGGAGAGCCGGAACTGATGCTGCTCGATGAGCCGACCAACCACCTCGACATTTCCGCGATCGGCTGGCTGGAGGAGACGCTCTCCACCACGCGCTCGGCCTTTGTGCTGATCTCCCACGACCGGGCCTTCCTGCGCCGCCTCGCCCGCGGAATGCTGTGGATCGACCGGGGGGAGGTGCGCAGGCTGGATCAGGGCTTCGACGGTTTCGAGGACTGGCGCGACCGCATCTGGACGGAGGAAGACGCCGCCCGCCACAAGCTCGATCGTAAGATCAAGTCGGAGGCGAAATGGGCGGTGGAAGGCATCTCCGCCCGCCGCAAGCGCAACCAGGGCCGTGTCCGCGCGCTTGCCGCGCTGCGGGAGGAGCGGTCCTCCATGATCCGCCGTCAGGGCACGGCGGACCTCGCGCTGGAGGCTGGAAACCAATCCGGGCGTCTCGTCGTGGAGGCCAGCCATATCTCCAAGACCTTTGGCGAGCGGACGATCCTGCGCGACTTCTCGCTCCGCATCCTCAGGGGCGACCGGGTGGCCTTCGTCGGACCGAACGGCGCGGGCAAGACCACCCTCATCGGTATGCTGACGGGGCAGATCCCGTCCGATACCGGCGCGGTGCGGCTCGGCACCAACCTTGAGATCGCCATCTTCGATCAGGCCCGCGCGCAGCTGAACCCGGCGCAGACGCTGTGGGAAAGCCTTACGGGCGACCCGGAGATGCGCGTCTCCGGCCAGTCGGATCAGGTGATGGTGCGGGGGCGGCCGAAACACGTGGTGGCCTATCTGAAGGACTTCCTGTTCGACGAGCGGCAGGCGCGCGCGCCGGTCAGCGCGCTGTCCGGCGGGGAGCGCGCGCGGCTTCTGCTCGCGCGGATCATGGCGCGCGAGTCGAACGTGCTGGTGCTCGACGAGCCGACCAACGACCTCGACGTGGAAACGCTGGACCTGTTGCAGGATCTGCTTGGCGAATATGAGGGCACGGTGCTGTTGGTCAGCCACGACCGCGACTTCATAGATCGTGTCGCGACCACGACCGTCGCGATGGAGGGGGACGGGCGCGCCACCGTCTATGCGGGCGGCTGGAGCGACTACCGCGCCCAGAAGGCGGGCGCGGCACCTGCGTCTGCCGATGAGCCGAGGGGCCAATCCCGCAGGGCGGAGCCGAAGAAAGAGGACGCCGCGCCCCGGCAGGAAAGCGCGCCGGATCGCACCGGTCTCAGCTTTACCGAAAAGCACCGGCTGGAGGCGCTGCCCGCCATCATCGCGCGGCTGGAGGCGGAGATCGCGAAGCTTACCGATTTTCTCTCCGATCCCGAGCTATTCACGCGGGAGCCTGCCAAATTCGCAAAGGCCAGTTCCGCGCTGACGGAGCGGCAGGAGGCGCTGTCACTGGCGGAAGAGGAATGGCTGGCGCTTGAGGAACGCGCCTCCGGCTGACGCGGGATACGCCGGGATCAAAAAAGGGGGGAGAGGATGACGGAAGTGAATGGCCCGCTCGCGGGGATCAGGGTTGTCGAGTTCGCGGGGCTGGGACCGACCCCCTTCACCGCCATGCTCATGGCGGACATGGGGGCGGAGGTCATCCGTATCGAGAGACCCGGCAGCGAAAGCCTGCTTGGTCTGGACTACGACATCCTGAACCGGGGCAGGGGATTCATCCGGTTGGATCTGAAGAATGCGGAGGACAGAGCGACGGCCCGCGCCCTCGTCTCCCGCGCCGACGCGTTGATCGAAGGGATGCGGCCCGGTGTCATGGAACGGCTGGGCCTCGGCCCGGATGATTTCCCTGAGAACCCGCGTCTCGTCTATGGGCGGATGACGGGCTGGGGGCAGACGGGGCCGCTCGCCCCCGCGGCGGGGCATGACATCAACTACATCTCGCTCTCGGGTGCGCTGCACGCGATCGGGCCGCAGGAGATGCCTGCGGTTCCTCTGAACCTGATAGGGGATTTCGGGGGCGGTGCGCTCTATCTCGCCTTCGGCATGGCTGCTGCGCTGCTGGAGGCTGCCCGCTCCGGCAGGGGGCAGGTGGTGGACGCCGCGATCACCGATGGCACGGTGCATCTCATGTCGATGATCTACGGCATGCGCGCAGGCAGCCGCTGGCAGGACCGGCGTGGCGCGAATCTTCTGGACGGGGGCGCGCCCGAATATGGCTGCTATCGCTGTGCGGATGGCCGTTTCGTTTCGGTCGGGTCGCTGGAGCCGAAGTTCTATGCCGAACTGCTGGCGCGGCTCGGCCTGAATGCCGCTGACCTGCCGGACCGCTCCGATCCCGCGAACTGGCCGAGCCTCAGGGAAACCTTCGCCGCCGTCTTTGCGACGCGCAGCCGTGACGCGTGGTGTGCGGAGATGGAGGGGACGGATGTCTGCTTCGCCCCCGTCCTGTCGATCGACGAGGCGGCCAGCCATCCGCACAACGTCGCGCGTGGGGCCTTCGGGGCGTGGGACGGTGTCGTGCAGCCCGCACCGGCGCCCCGCCTGTCTCGCACGCCGGGCGTGGTGCGTGAGACGAGCCAGACGGAGCCGCTGGCGGTGCCGGACATTCTGGCGCGCTGGGACTGACCTCGTAGGCTGTCGAAAAAAGCCGGCCACCTCGCCGGGCTTGCGATGAAAGCCAGAACATCTGTCCGGTCACGCGTCAAAAACTGCGGTTTCCGGGGCGCTCCTCAACAATGTGGGAAAAATCTTCGCCCCAAGGCAACCGCGGAATGCTTTTTCAGCGGCCTGCAAGGGGCGGCGGCGCGAAGGCGCCCTCCTCCTGCGCACCGGTCAGCGGGCGGTCACGCTCCGCTGGTTGGTTTCTCCGACGACGACGATATTGCGGATACCCTCAAGCTGATAAGCGTTGATGAACCGCGCTGCCGTCACCTCACGCGCAGTGGTTGAGCCTGCGGGAACGGGCGTACCGGGCGGGACGGCGACGAACCGGTAGGTCATCGTGCCGTTTTCGGCCGGGCCCTGCGGAAGCAGCGCGACGTTCCAGTAGCCCTGGGTCGGCGGGAGCCCGGTGGCGCGGACGATCACGCCGCCCGGGGCCTGATCGATTGTCAGTCCCGTCACCTGCGCGACCAGCGGCCGGGTGTCCACGGTCGCGGCGGCATAGCCTTCCTCCGGCTCCAGCGTGTCCGGAGCCGAGTTCGACCCCGCCCAATTCATCGGATTCCAGCGCGAGGCGCAGCCACCAAGCGCGATGACCAGCGTCAGGGCGGCGAGCAGCGGTATCTTCATCGGACGTCCCTCGTTCTTGGCTTCTTCGGTAGCCGAAAGGGCAGCAGTTGGAAAGCCAATTCCCGCTCGGCCTTTGCGCCGCCGGACATAGGGGCGCGCTCGCGAGCCGCGTTTGCTGCCGCGCGGTTTCGGACGCCGGGTGGAGCGCTGGCCTCCGCGCGACGGAGAGGCGATTGCCCGCCTCCCTTCCAAAGCTACTTCGGCGGCTGGGGCTGGACGAGGGGCGGCGGGACGCTTAGGTCCAGTGCCAAAGGAGACCTGCCGTGGCCACGCCAGCTTTTGAAGACATCGCCGACACGTTCGACTTCCTCGACGACTGGGAGGACCGCTACCGCCATGTAATCGAACTGGGCAAGGCGATGCCGCCGCTCGACGATGCCTTCCGCGTGCCCGCGACCAAGGTGGATGGCTGCGCCAGTCAGGTCTGGATCCGTCCCGTGATGGAGGGCGCGGGCGCGGATGCGGTGTTTTCCTTTGAAGGCGACAGCGACGCGATGATCGTAAGGGGGCTGATCGCCATTCTTCACGCGCTCTATTCCGGGCTGACCGTGGCAGAGGTGCGCAAGGTGGATGCACCGGGTGAGCTGAAGCGGCTCGGCCTTGACGAGCACCTGTCATCGCAGCGCTCGAATGGTCTCCGCGCCATGGTGCGCCGGATCCGCGACGTGGCGGATGCAGAGGCTGCCCGCGCCTCCTGATCCTTATCCCGGACGCCGGAAGAGCGCGGGCGGAACCAGTTCCAGCGTCGGCTGCGCGCCCTGCATGTCCGCCAGCGCGCTCAGCACAAGGCGGGCCACCGGCGCCGCGGAGGCCGGATTCTGCCCGGTGACCAGTCCGCCGTCGCGAAGCGCATGGGGCCGGAACAGGTATTCGTTGCGGCCGATCCGCGCGCCGCGCTCTACCAATGCCGCTTCGATGGAATAGGGGGCGGGGCCTGCAGTCGAAAGCTCCGCGTCCGGGGCGGTGCTGATCCGCCGCCGCCGTACTATCGGCTCTCCCTCTGCGTCCAGCGCCGTCAGAAGCGCCGCCGCTCCGGTGGAGACGGTCGCGACAATACCGCCCTTGGCCAGAACGGCCGAAACAAGCGCGCCGACCTCCGGGGTTTCGTGCAGATCCCACAGCGGCCCGACACCGCCCGGAAAGAACAGCGCGTCGAAATCCTCGGCCTTGGCGGCAACGATGGGCAGCGTGCCTTGCAGCAGCTCCATCTCCTGCCCGCGCTCCTGAAAGCGACGGACGGAGCGGGAGATGCGCCCATGCGGGCCATCGACCTCCGATCCGGGCAGACCCGTCGCCTCTCCGCCGAGAACCGATCCCACGACCACCTCGTGCCCCGCATCGCGGAAAGCCCAGTAGGGGGTGACGAACTCCTCCCAGTGGAAGCCTGCCGGTGTCCGGTTTCCGCCGGTTTCGCGCCGTGAGGTCAGGACGAAGAGGATGCGCGCCATGGAAACTCCTTTCGGGACTTCCCCCTGCTTAAGGGAGTGAAGCCCTCAGGGGAAACCCACAAGTGGGAGAGGTCGGCGGAAAGGGGCCGGTGCTCCCGCCTCAACCGGCGAAAGACCGCCGGAAGCCAGTTGTTATGTTCGCTAAATGTTCTAATACTGCCCGCATGGCGAAGATCGGCGATTCTCCTCTCCCTCCTCATCTGCGGCTCCGGGCGCGCGGGGCCGGCAGCAATGCCAGCGGCAGGTTCGAAGCGGAGCGGAGGGAGGTGTTCCATGACGGATGGGACATCCCGGAGGAGGAGCGCCTACTCCGCACCGAACTGCGGATCGAACGTCCGCGAAGCGCCATCACCCGCAACAAGTCACCCGACGTCGGCTTCGACCGCTCCATAAATCCCTATCGCGGGTGTGAGCATGGCTGCATCTATTGCTTTGCCCGGCCCACCCATGCCTATCTGAACCTCTCGCCCGGGCTGGACTTCGAGACGAAGCTCATCGTGCGCCCCGGCATACATGAGGTGCTGGCGCGGGAGCTGTCTTCGCCGAGATATGCCTGCGCTGTCATCGCCATCGGCACCAACACCGACCCCTATCAGCCGGTGGAGGCGAAGGAGCAGGTGATGCGGCGGGTGCTAGAAGTGCTCAGCGAATTCAACCATCCGGTGGCCATCGTCACGAAAGGCGCGCTGATCGAACGGGATATCGACATTCTCGCTCCCATGGCCGCTTCCGGCCTCGCCGCGGTCGGGGTCTCCGTCACCACGCTGGACCCCGACATCGCGCGCAGGATGGAGCCGCGCGCGCCTGCGCCCGCCCGGCGGCTGGCTGCGATCCGCAGGCTGGCGGAGGCCGGCATCCCGGTGCGCGTCATGGCCTCTCCGATGATACCGGCGCTCACCGATCATGAGATGGAAGCGATCCTCGAGGCAGGGCGCGACGCGGGTGCGACCACGGCCAGCATGATCCCGCTCCGCCTGCCGCGGGAGGTGGCCGACCTGTTCCGCGACTGGGCGGAGCAGAGCTTTCCCGACCGTGCCGCCCGGATCATGGGACGCGTGCGGGAGCTGCACGGCGGGCGCGACTACGATCCGGCCTTCGGCAAGCGGATGCGGGGGGAGGGACCATGGGCCGACCTGATGTCCGCCCGGTTCCGCGTCGCCGTGACGCGTCTCGGCCTCACGCGGGAGGGGCGGGCGCTGCGCACCGACCTGTTCCGCGTTCCACCGCGCCCGGGCGATCAGCTTTCGCTGTTCTGACTGTCAGGGATGGAGGCTTCGGAACCTGCGAAAACCCGCGCTTTCCACATCACAGATACGCGGGAACCCGCACGGAGCCGCCGCTTCGGCATTGATGGCGGCACAGGGGAAATGGTATTCGATCCGCTGCGCGCGAGGTTCCTCCGCGCCGACGGCCCTTTGACGACGCCGTCGCATGTTGCCAGCCAGCAGGAACACCGACGATGTCCATCCGCCTTACCCGACGCAGCCTCCTTGGCGCCGCCGCGGCCACTGCGCTGATGCCGCCCCTGCTCGGTATGTCATCGCGCGGCGCACGCGCGCAGGAAAACAGCCTCCACCTCGGGACCGCGCAACCCTTCACCTTCGAAACGCTGATTCAGCGGGCCGAGGCCGCGGCAAAGACCGCCTATCGCTCGCCGTACCGGCCCGCGCCGGAGGTCACGCAGGAAATCGACTACGAGGCCTGGGGCAAGATCAAGTTCAACACGGACCTCTCGCCCTATGCGCGCGAAGGGTCGGGCGGGGCCTATCCGGTCGTCTTCTTCCACTTCGGCCAGTATTTCCAGAAGTCGGTGCGGATGCACCTCGTTCAGGACAGCACGGCGCGGGAGGTGATGTATTCGCCCTCCTATTTCGCCATGCCGGACGACAGCCCGGCGCGCCGCCTGCCGGAGGATTCGGGTTTCGCGGGCTTCCGGCTTCAGGAATGGTGGGGGGCGGACGACTGGCGGACGCAGGATTGGGTGGCTTTCCTGGGTGCCTCCTATTTCCGGGCGATCGGTGCGCTCGGGCAATACGGCTTGTCGGCGCGGGGCGTGGCCATCAACCCGGCGGTCCCGGATGCGCCGGAAGAATTTCCCGATTTCACCGATTTCTATATCGCGGAATCGCCCGATCCCGAGCAACCCGTGACGGTCTATGCCCTGCTTGACGGGCCGAGCGTGACCGGTGCCTACCGCTTCACCATGACCCGCGGACAGGACCGCTCCAAGGGCGTGCTGATGGATATCGAATGCACGCTTTTCCTGCGGGAGGACGTGAAGCGCCTGGGCCTCATGCCGCTCACCTCCATGTTCTGGTACGCGGAATACGGGCGCGCACGGATGGAGGATTGGCGGCCGGAGGTACATGATTCCGATGGTCTTGCCCTCTGGACCGGCGCGGGCGAGCGTATCTGGCGCCCCCTTCGCAACCCGACGGAGACGCGCATATCCGCCTTCGGCGATGATAGTCCGAAGGGGTTCGGCCTGCTCCAGCGGGACCGGAACTTCGACCATTACCGCGATGGTGTGTTCTACGACCGCCGCCCGAGCCTCTGGGTGGAACCTTTGAAGCCGCTTGGCAGGGGAAGTGTACAGCTTCTCGAAATCCCTACGGATGACGAGATCCATGACAACATCGGCGCCTTCTGGGTGCCTGAGGAAGCGGCGGTGAAGGGGAGCCGCTACGACCTGTCATACCGGCTTCACTGGGTGGATCAGGAGCCGTTCCCGGCGACAAACGTGGCGCAGGTGATCTCCACCCGCTATGGGCGCGGCGGCCAGCCCGGCAAGCCGCGTCCGCAGGGCGTTTACAAGATCGCCATCGAATTCGACAATCCGCCCGTGCTGACCCAGATCCCCTATGGCGTCTTCCCGACAATCGAGGTCACGACCAGCCGGGGAGAGATCACCCGCACGCTGGTGGAGCCGGTGCCGGGGGGGAACGTCTGGCGCGCGATATTCGATCTGACCGTGGCCGGGACCGACATCGTGGAGATGCGCGGTTACATGGCGCTTGACGGAAAGCCCCTGACGGAGACGTGGCTCGCCCAGTTCGCCCCCAACAATCCGGGGGGCTGAGAAAAGGGGCGCCCGCTGTTGGGGCGCCCCCTATTGCAGATCGTCAAGAACCTCCCGGCGCGCCCGGGAGGTGCATTCGTTGAGCTTGTCGCGTATATCCGCCTCCGCCGCGCTGCCGGAGAGTTGCTCCACCAGATGCGCGACCACGTCGGCCTGGCCGCCGCTCAGAAGATCGGTACGAACAATTGCGGCAGCGAAGGCGCTGGCCTCCGGGCCGGTCTTGCCGAGGACATCCGCAGCCCACAGGCCGAGCAGCTTGTTCCGCCGCGCCTCCACCCGGAACTTGAGTTCGGCGTCATGCGCGAACTTGGCTTCAAACGCGCGCTCACGGTCGGCAAACATGGTCATGACTGCAACCTCCTCGCATCTTGGTTATAGGGCCCACAATACACATATGTTCGTCACGGCCACGGTCGCAAGTCCGCGACCGGCTTGCGGGAAGGGCCTTATTATCCTATGACGCAGCCAAGGGCGACGGGTGCGACCGCCGCCGGCCGACGGAGAATTCATGGCACGGCGCAACAAGATTTACGAAGGCAAGGCAAAGATCCTCTACGAAGGGCCTGAGCCGGGTACCCTGATCCAGTACTTCAAGGACGATGCAAAAGCGCAGAACGCGCAGAAATCCACCGTGGTGGAAGGGAAGGGTGTGCTGAACAACCGCCTTTCCGAGTTCTTCATGAATGGCCTCAACGCGATTGGCGTTCCCACGCATTTCATTCGCCGGATCAACATGCGTGAGCAACTGATCCGTGCTGTGGAGATGATCCCGCTGGAGGTTGTCGTGCGGAACTTCGCCGCGGGGGAGATCTCCCAGCGGCTGGGCATTCCGGAGGGAACCGCATTGCCGCGGCCCATCGTGGAGTTCTACTTCAAGGACGACGCGCTCGGTGACCCGCTGGTATCCGAAGAGCATATCATCGCCTTCGGCTGGGCCGCGCAACAGGACCTGGACGATATGGTGGCGCTCGCGCTCCGGGTGAACGACTTCATGTCGGGCGTGATGATGGGCGTCGGCATCCGGCTGGCCGATTTCAAGATCGAGATCGGACGCATCTGGGATGGCGACTATCAGCGGCTCGTGGTGGCGGATGAGATCAGCCCCGACAGCTGCCGTCTTTGGGACATGAAATCTCCCGTCGAGCGGCTCGACAAGGATCCGTTCCGGCGCGAGGCTTCCAACCTCTCCGAAGCCTATACGGAGATCGCGCGGCGTCTCGGCGTCCTTCCGTCCAACGTGACCCATGCGACGAAGCCGACCCTCATCAACTGAGGCGGTTTCGGCGTAAGCGGGCTTTCTTTTCCGCGCTGAACCGCCTAGGAGAGCGGCGAATGCCGGGGGGCCGGCGACTGTCCAGGAGAGCGATCCCATGAAAGCCCGCGTCCACGTCATGTTGAAAGACGGTGTGCTCGACCCGCAGGGCGAAGCCGTGCGCCACGCGCTCGCGACGCTCGGGTTCGGGGGCGTGGAAGGTGTCCGCCAGGGCAAGGTGATCGAACTCGACCTGGCAGAGACGGATCGCGCCGCCGCCGAGAAAGCCGCCCGCGAGATGTGCGAAAAGCTTCTCGCGAATACGGTCATCGAGAAATATACTGTCGAACTGAGCTGATCACCCGCGGCAGGCCATTGTCACGTTGATCGGGTTTGGCACGAGTTCCTGCGATGCCCCTGTGGCAGCGTCGATGCCAAGCCCGATGATGCCGCCTGCAAGGATGTTGCCCGCGAGGGCCGCCCCGCCGCTGCCCGATGTCTTGTGCGTGACATTCACCTCTGTCGGCTCGCATTTTTCTCTGGTGAGCGAGACGGCGAATTCCGACCGGCGCGGCATCTTGATCGCGCAGGGCGTGCTTGCACAGCTGTAACCATTGCTAGTCTGGACGGTGGCGCCGGGCGGCAGCGTGATGATCTCGAGCACATCGCTCTTCCCGCGTGTGACGGTGGCGCATCCGCTTATGAGCAATGCAATCGGCAGAAAAAGGGCAACGGAAACCATGTTCATGAGAAACTCCTGTTTAGTGAGCAGAAGAAATCACCAAGAAGTGAACATTAAGTGAACAAGTCGCGCGCTTTCTCGACCCCCGTTGCCTGAGGAGGCGTTTGGCGCTACAGCATCGGCCATCCCGCATCGACATCCTTCGAGGAGCCCGCCATGAAGGCCGCCGTCATCGTTTTTCCCGGATCGAACTGTGATCGCGATCTTGCCGAAGCGTTCCGCAAGGTGGACGGGATCGAACCCGCGATGGTCTGGCACAAGGAAACCGCACTTCCGCCCGGGATTGACGTGGTGGGGGTGCCCGGCGGCTTTTCCTTCGGCGATTATCTGCGCTGCGGGGCGATTGCCGCGCGCTCGCCCATCGTTTCCGCCGTCCGGGAGTTCGCGGAGCGGGGCGGCTACGTTCTGGGGATCTGCAACGGCTTCCAAGTGCTCACGGAAACCGGCCTGCTGCCGGGTGCGCTGATGCGCAATGCGGGGCTGAAATTCCTGTGCAAGCCCGTTGATCTGACCGTCGCCACGACTGACAGCGCTTTCACCTCCGGCTGGGAAAAGGGCGCGCGGGTGTCCATCCCGATCGCACATCACGATGGAAACTACATCGCCGATGCCGCGCTGCTGGACCGGCTGGAGGCGGAGGACCGCATCGCCTTCCGCTACGCCGACAACCCCAATGGCTCGACCGGCGACATCGCGGGCGTTCTGTCGGAGAACCGCCGCGTCCTTGGCATGATGCCGCATCCCGAGCGCGCCGTGGAAGCGATCCAGGGCGGAACGGATGGGCAGGCGCTGTTCCGTTCTCTCGCCGGCCTGATGGCGGTGGCCTGACGTCATTGGCGGCGGAGCGCCTATCTGCCGCAGGCGTGAGTTGAGCCTGCCCGCGCCTGTGGCTAGAGTGCCGCAATGACGGCAATAGATGAAATGAGCCTTGCAGAACGTGCGGGTCGCATGCCTTGGGTGATGCGGACCGTCATTGCGCTGTTCGTCGTCGGCGCGGTTGCCGTTGTCTGGCTCACCAATCACCTGCTGACTGATCGTCTGACCGATACCACCCGCAACCGGGCGGAGCTTCGGCTCGTTCTCTATGCGGGCAACGTGGCCAGCGAGTTGCAGCGGAATTCCGTGGTTCCGCTGCTGCTGGCGCGCGATCCGGCGTTGATCGGCGCGCTGCAATCGGGCGATTTCTCGGTGACGACGCAGCGGCTGATGTCTTTCCAGACGGAAATCGGCTCTGCCGCGCTGACGCTGATGGACAATGACGGGCGTGTGGTGGCGGCGACGAACCGGAACCTGCTCGGCACCAATCATTTCGACGATCCCGCCTTTGCGGAGGCGCAGAAGGCCAAGGAAACCGTGTTCACCGTCGCCGAGACGGAGACGCAGGGCTATCAGTTCAATTTCTCGCGCGCCGTTCTATCCGACAGCCGTCCCATCGGGGTCGTCTCGGTGAGTGTCGATCTGAGCAAGTATGAGCGGTCCTGGGGCGGCTTCTCCGACGCCGTTTCGGTGATCGACAGCCAGGGCAAGATCATCCTCTCCACCGAGCCGCGCTGGCGGGGGCTGACAATGGAGGAGGCGCTGGCCGTCCGCTCCGCGCCCTCCGCCATTCAGCGCGCGCTGCAGGCGACGACGGATTGGGCGCAGGCGCCCCCCGATGCCTATCTCCGGGGCGAGGCGGTGATGCGCAATGAGACGCGCATTCCGTTCCGGGGCTGGAAGCTCGTCTCCTACACCCGCTACGACAGTGTGCGGGAGGGGGTGAACACCATCCTCGCGCTGGAGATCATGGGCTTTGCCATTCTGCTGGCGCTTATCTTCTATATGTTTTCTCGCAGGGCGTGGTCGCAATCGGCCAGCCTCAAGAAGGAATCGGCAGAGTTGCGTATTCTGAACGCCCGCCTCCAAAGGGAGATCGCGGAGCGGGAGAAGGTGCAGAAGGATCTCGCGGTGGCGGAACAGACGCTGGCCCAATCCTCGAAACTGGCGGCTCTGGGAGAAATGTCCGCCGCCGTCAGCCATGAGTTGAACCAGCCGCTCGCCGCCATGAAGACCTATCTCGCGGGCGCGAAGCTTCTTCTGCAACGCAAGCGGCCGGACGAGGCGCTGTCCTCCTTCCAGCGGATCGACGACCTCATCGAACGGATGGGCGCGATCACCCGGCAGCTCAAGAGTTTTGCGAGAAAAGGCGGAGAAGCCTTTGAGGCTATTGATTTTCGTTCGTCCGTTTCCACGGCGCTTTCCATGATGGAGCCGCAGCTCAAGACCCGTGCCGTCAAGATCACGCGTGGCCTGCCGCGGCAGCCGGTCATGGTGATGGCGGACCGGATCAGGCTGGAGCAGGTTATCATCAACCTGCTTCGGAACGCGCTGGACGCGACGAAGGACTCCAGCCAGCCGCAGATAGACATCCTCCTCTCCGCCGGGGAGACGGCGACCCTGACCGTGCGCGACAACGGCCATGGGATCGAGGACTTGGACAATCTTTTTGAACCTTTCTATACCACGAAGAAACCGGGAGACGGGACAGGGCTCGGCCTCGCCATCTCCTCCGGTATCGTGACCGATCTCGGCGGTCGTCTGACGGCGCATAATGCGTCCGGCGGCGGCGCCGTATTCGAGGTGCAGATCCCGCTCCTCGATCAGCAAGCTGCAGCAGCGGAATAGGAGACCCATGGCCCGCACGATGAAGATCGCCATCGTCGATGACGAACAGGACATGCGTCAGTCGATCAGCCAATGGCTGGCACTTTCGGGCTTCGACACGGAAACCTACGCCTCCGCGGAGGAGGCGCTCAAGGTCATCGGGCCGGACTGGCCCGGCGTGGTGGTGTCCGACATTCGCATGCCCGGCATGGATGGCATGGCGTTTCTGAAACGTCTGATGAGCATGGATTCCGGCCTGCCCGTCATCATGATCACCGGTCATGGCGACGTGCCGATGGCAGTAGAGGCGATGCATGTCGGCGCCTACGACTTCCTTGAGAAGCCGTTCAACCCCGATCGCATGACCGAACTGGCAAAGAAGGCCACCCAGACCCGCCGCCTCGCGCTCGACAACCGGACCTTGCGGCGGGAGCTGTCCGACGGCACGACGATGATGAAGAAGCTCATCGGCGGTTCCCCGGTGATGGACCGGCTGCGGGAGGATATCCTCGATCTGGGGCAGGCGGATGGCCACGTCCTGATCGACGGTGAAACCGGCACGGGCAAGACGCTGGTGGCCCACGCGCTCCATGCCGTGGGGCCGCGCGCAGGCAAGAAGTTCGTCTCGCTTTCCTGTGCCGCGCTTGGAGAGGACCAGCTGTCCCAGCGGCTGTTCGGACCGATGGAGGAGGGCGCGTCCAGCCTTCCAGCAGTGGAGGAGGCGCGGGGCGGCACGCTGGTTCTGGAGGATGTGGAGGCGCTCAGCCCGGCGGCGCAGGCCCGCCTGCTGGAGTTCATCAACGATCAGGGCACGCCCGCCGCGACCCGGATCATCGCCATCGTCAATCAGCATGAGGCCGGCCGGACGGTGGAGGACGTTCTGCGCTCCGATCTCTATTACCGGCTTGCCGCGCTGAAGATCACTCTCCCGCCCCTCCGCCAGCGGGGGGAGGACATCCTGACGCTCTTCACCCGCTATGGCGAGCAGTTCTCCGAGGAATACGGTTGCGATGCGCCGCAGGTCACGGCGCAGGAAGCGGCGCAGCTTCTGCAGGCGCCCTGGCCCGGAAACGTCCGTCAGCTCATCAATATCGCAGAGCGTGCGGTGTTGCAGAACCGGCGCGGCTCCGGCTCCATCGCCTCGCTGCTGATGGCCGACAGCGACGACAACTCCTCTCCCGCAATGACGACGGAGGGCAAGCCGCTCAAGGAATATGTCGAGGCGTTCGAGCGGATGCTGATCGACAATACCATGCGGCGGCACAAGGGATCCATCGCCGCGGTGATGGACGAGTTGTGCCTGCCGCGCCGGACGCTGAACGAGAAAATGGCGAAATACGCCCTGTCGCGTACCGATTACCTGTAACGCAATGATTCGGTCGGCCATGGGCTCACCGTGCGCCAGCCTCCGGCTGGAGGAGCGATCGACGGCGGGGCAAGGGCCGCGCAGCACCGGAGAGATCTTTGCGATCCATGCCCGGCGCCCCATTTCGGGACGCTGGCATCGGCGACCTGCGATGCCTATGTAGCGCATAACCTGCGGGGGGATGAATTTTGGCGTTGGCAATCGCCGGGATACCCCGTTAGTGTTGCAGTTATCTGGAGTGCGCGGTTTCCGCCCTCCGGGCAAAGATTTCGCCGCGAACGATGCGAAGGCAGGGCGTCCCGAGTATCCGTTCGTCGGAGGATTTGGCCGAAAGGCCGGAGCAGCGCCTCACGCATCAAGCACGGGGCGCACATTGGGGGCGCGGCAGACCGCGTCCAGGATTTGAAATGCGATGGACCGAGTCATGAGGAAAGGACAGCCGAGCGTGCAGACCCCGTCTGCCGCCGCCCTTGCCATGACACGCCTCGCCCCAGCCAGTCACCACCCGGAACCTGTCCGCCCGCCCGTTCGCATGCCGATCGGGCTTTCGGGTTGCCGCGGTGCAACGAGAGATCATGACAAAGAAGATGCTAATCGATGCCACGCACGCGGAAGAAACCCGCGTCGTGGTCGTGGATGGGAACAAGGTCGAAGAGTTTGACTTTGAGACCGTAAACAAGCGCCAGCTCGCGGGAAACATCTACCTCGCCAAGGTGACGCGCGTGGAGCCTTCGCTTCAGGCGGCCTTCGTGGATTACGGCGGCAACCGGCACGGCTTTCTGGCATTCGCCGAAATCCACCCAGATTACTACCAGATCCCGGTGGCCGACCGCCAGGCGCTGATTGCCGAGGAACGTGCGCTGGCCGAGCAGCAGGAAGCCGATGAGGCTCGCCGCGGCCGCCGCCGCTCCAGGGCTGCCCGGGCGGAAGGGGATGGCGACGCCGTTGCCCAGTCGGAGGCGGATGCCGAACCGACGGGTATGGACGTCGTCGATCTCGGTGAGCCGATGGAGGCCGACCTGTACGTCGCGCCCGACCGGTCCGAGGATGAGGGCGCCTATGCCGCCGTGGATACGGCCTCCGAGACGGATTCCGACATCGAGTCCATCGCGGAGGAGGACGTCTCCGAGGAGCTTCCGCCGCCGCCGAAACAGCGTGCCCGCCGCTACAAGATCCAGGAAGTGATCAAGGTCCGGCAGATCATGCTGGTCCAGGTCGTGAAGGAGGAGCGAGGCAACAAGGGTGCGGCGCTCACCACTTATCTGTCCCTGCCGGGCCGCTACTGCGTTCTCATGCCGAACACGGCGCGGGGCGGTGGTATCAGCCGCAAGATCACCAATGCCGCCGACCGCAAGAAGCTGAAAGAAATCGCCTCCGAACTGGAAGTGCCGGAAGGCGCGGGTCTCATCATCCGCACCGCGGGCGCGCAGCGCACGAAATCCGAGATCAAGCGCGATTATGAGTATCTGATGCGGCTCTGGGAACAGATCCGCGATCTGACGCTCAAGTCCATCGCTCCCGCGCCGATCTATGAAGAGGGCAACCTCATCAAGCGCGCGATCCGCGATCTTTATGAATCCGGTATCGAGGAAGTGCTGGTCGAGGGAGACGCGGGCTATCGCACCGCGCTCGACTTCATGAAGATGATCATGCCGCCGGATGCGGGAAAGGTCGTCCACTACCATGACACCATGCCGCTGTTCGCGCGGTATCAGGTGGAAAGCTACCTGTCGGGCATGTTCAACCCCGTGGTGCAGCTCAAGTCGGGCGGTTACATCGTCATCGGTGTGACGGAAGCGCTCGTCGCCATCGACGTGAACTCCGGCCGGGCGACCAAGGAAGGCTCGATCGAGGATACCGCGCTCAAGACCAACCTTGAGGCGGCGGATGAGATCTCCCGCCAGCTTCGTCTGCGCGACCTTGCCGGGCTGATCGTCATCGACTTCATCGACATGGAGGAGCGTCGCAACAACGCCTCCGTCGAGAAGCGGCTGAAGGAAAAGCTGAAAACTGACCGTGCCCGTATTCAGGTCGGCCGCATCTCCGGCTTCGGTCTGATGGAAATGTCGCGCCAGCGGCTCCGCCCCGGCATGATCGAGGCGACGACGGCTCCCTGCCAGCACTGCCACGGCACCGGGCTCGTCCGCTCGGACGACAGTCTCGCGCTCGCCATCCTGCGGCAGATCGAGGAAGAGGGGACGCGCAAACGCTGCCGCGAGGTGGTGCTGAAAGCGCCCGTGGGCGTGGTCAACTTCCTCGTCAACCAGAAGCGGGAGCATATCGCGCAGATCGAAGCGCGCTACGGCATGTCCGTGCGCATCGAGGCCGATCCCTTCATGATCAGCCCCGATTTCTCCATCGAGAAGCTGAAGACCGCGACCCGCGCGCTGCCGGAAGCCCCGAGTGCGGTGATCTCCCTCGATACGACGGAAGCGATGCCGGAGTATGAGGAAGACGTGGCCGAGGTGGAGGAAGCTCCCGTGGTCATCGCCGCCGCTCCGGTTGCGGAGGAACCCCGCGAAGAGGGCGAAGGGCCGGCGCGTAAGAAGAAGCGCCGGCGGCGGCGTCGGCGGAACGGCCAGAACGGTGAGGGCAACGCCACGGCTCAGGACACTGATGCCGAAGGTGATGAGGGCGACGACGAGGTCTCGGAAGCCGAAGCTGAAGTCGTGACCGCTGAACCGGCTGCGGAAGAAGCTCCTGCCGTGGTTGAGCCTGAACCTGTTGTCGCCCCGGTTGAAGCCGAAGCGCCGGTGGTTGAGGTTGCGGCTGTTGCTGTCGAAGCCGTGGCCGAAACGGTGACCGCCGAGGTGGCGCCCGCCGAAGAACCGAAGGCCGAAGCCGAACCGCCGAAGAAGAAGCCGCGCACCCGCCGCAAGAAGGTGGAACCGGTTGCCGAGGCGCCTGCCGAGGCCGCGGAAGCTCCGGCGGAGGCTGAGCCGCCGAAGAAGAAACCGCGCACCCGCCGCAAGAAGGTGGAAACACCCGCGGAGGCAGTGACGACCGAAATCGCCCCCGAAGCGACTCCGGTGTCCGAGGCGACGCTTCCCGCGGATCTGGAGACGGCGGAGCCTGCTCCCGCAGCTCCGGTGTCGGAAGCGACCGCACCCGCTCCTGCAGAGGAGGAGACGGTGACGGCGGAACCGGCGCTCGCGGAGGGAGAAGATGGTGAAAAACCCGCGTCGAAGCGGCGCGGCTGGTGGACGGTCAACACCTGATCGCCGCTGGAACTATCGAGAAAGGGCGCCCCGGTGGCGCCCTTTTTTCGTCCTCGTCACCCGCGGGCCTGTATGAGGAACGTTATCTCGTCCCCGTTTTCATGACTTTCGAGCAGCCTGTGCCCGGTCTCGGTGCAGAAATGTGGAATGTCTATTCGAGCCATCGGGTCGGTCGCGAGCACGCGAAGCACCTTGCCGGGGGACAGACGGGCCAGCCGCTTCTGCGCGCGCAGCACAGGCAGGGGGCAACGCAGGTCTCGCGCATCGAGGTCTTCATCCCACATATTCAATCCTTTCGCGGCTGTGCTCTGCCTACCTTCGACTGGCAGGCCACGGCAAGCACCGGCAGGCCACGGCACGAATGGGCCACGGCAAGGTGACATTGGTCGCAGGTGACGGGGGCGTCGGAAGCGGCTAGGAGAAGACATGTTCGGAATCGATCTCTTCGACGCAGCCCTTTTGCCCGCGATGCTCGTCGCGCTGGTAGCGGGTGTGCTGTCCTTCCTGTCGCCCTGCGTCCTCCCCATCGTGCCGCCCTATCTTGCCTATATGGGCGGGGTCAGGATGCACGAAATGACCGAAGGGAGCCGAAGTCGCGCCGCGATCCTGCCCGCGCTGTTCTTCGTCATGGGCCTGTCCACGGTGTTCCTGCTGCTGGGCTTCACGGCCTCGGCGCTCGGCACGTTCTTCCTGCGCAATCAGGAGATGTTCACCCGGATCTCCGGGGCGATCGTCATCATCTTCGGTCTGCATTTTCTGGGCGTGTTCCGCATCCCGATCCTGGATCGCGAGGCGCGGCTGGATGCCGGCGACAGGGGGGGATCGGCTTTCGGCGCCTATGTTCTGGGGCTGGCCTTCGCCTTTGGCTGGACCCCCTGCATCGGCCCGCAGCTGGGGGCGATCCTGTCGCTTGCCGCCTCGGAGAGTTCGGTGACGCGGGGGACGGTGCTGCTTGGCGTCTATGCGGCAGGGCTGGGCATTCCGTTCCTGCTCGCGGCGGTGTTCATCCAGCGCTCCATCGGGCTCATGAACCGGCTGAAGAAGCATATGAAGGTGATCGAGCGGGCAATGGGCCTGCTGTTGATCCTCGTCGGGCTGGCGCTGGTGTCGGGGGCGTTCTCCGCCTTTTCCTGGTGGCTTCTGGAGACATTCCCCGCGCTCGGGCGAATCGGCTAACGGGTGAGCGCCCGCTCCAGCACCCAGACCCGGATGGCGGAGGCGAGGCCGACATCCGGCGCGCGGGCCGCGTCGATTTCCGCCGCCAGCGCATTGATTGCGCGGCCATCCTCCTCCGCGTAACGGCGGAACGCGCGCCAGAAGGCCTCCTCCAGCGAGACGCTCGTTCTGTGGCCGTTGAGGGTGAGCGAATGCTTGACGGGGCGCCCCTTCACCGCCGCCGCTCCATCGTCACCGTGCGCTCCCCCTCGAAGTTCCGCTCGCCCGTCGCCACGAAGCCGAGCGCGGCGTAGAAGTCCACCGCCGACAGGGAGGCATCGAGCCGCAGCACCGGCACCTCCTTCGCCTCCGGTGCGGAGAGCAGGGTTTGCATCAACGCGCCGCCGATTCCACGGCCCTGATGGGCAGGATCGACGAAGACGCTCCGCACCCGATCCCCCTCCAGCGCGGCAAGCCCGACCGGATGGCCCCCAGACAGCGCCACGTGGCAACAGGGTCCGGCGATCAGCGCCGCGATTCGCTGGACGGTAAAGGCGGTGACGAGCCGTTCGATGACGGCGGGCGGGTAATCTCTGGCATTGGTCTGCCGCAAGGCCCGGTGGATCACTTGCAGCAGAGCACTCGTATCCCCGGCCTCTGCGCGGCGGATTTCCGGTTGCAGACGGTGGCCATCGAGAAAGGCGCGCTCCTTTCCGGCGCGCGCCTCCTCCATCTGACGTTCGGCCTTGGTCCGGCCGAATTTCGCAGCGTTGGCGTCTCCCTCCGCGCGGCGGGTGGCCCGCTCGCGCGCCTTCCGTGCCTCGCGGAGATTGACGACCTTCGCCATCAGTCCTCCGGGCCGACCATCTTTTCGGGCCGCACCACCTCGTCGAAGGTCTTCTCGTCCACGAAGCCGAGGGCGATGGCCTCTTCCTTGAGCGTGGTGCCGTTCTTGTGCGCCGTCTTGGCCACTTTCGTCGCGTTGTCGTAGCCGATCGTGGGCGCGAGCGCCGTGACCAGCATGAGCGACTCCTTCATCAGCTTGTCGATCCGCGGCTTGTTGGCTTCGATCCCGACGACCATGTTGTCGGTGAAGGATCCCGCCGCATCGCCCAGAAGCTGCATGGACTGCAGGACGTTGTAGCTCATCATCGGGTTATAGACGTTGAGTTCGAAATGCCCTTGCGAACCCGCGAAGCCCACCGCCGCGTCATTGCCCATGACATGCGCGCAGACCATGGTCAGCGCCTCTGCCTGCGTCGGGTTCACCTTGCCCGGCATGATGGAGGAACCGGGTTCGTTTTCCGGCAGGATCAGTTCGCCCAACCCCGACCGCGGGCCGGAGCCGAGCAGGCGGATGTCGTTGGCGATCTTGAAGAGCGAGGCCGCCACCGTCTTCAGCGCGCCGGAGAACATGACCATCGCGTCATGCGCAGCCAGCGCCTCGAACTTGTTGGGGGCGGTGACGAAGGGCAGGGCGGTGATCTCCGCGATCTTGCCGGCGATGGCGGTGTCCCAACCCTTCTTGGTATTGAGCCCGGTGCCGACGGCGGTGCCGCCCTGCGCCAGCTCGTAGATGTCGGGCAGGCAGGCTTCGACCCGCTGAATCCCCTTGGCCACCTGATGCGCATAGCCGGAGAATTCCTGGCCCAGCGTCAGCGGCGTCGCATCCTGCGTATGGGTCCGGCCGATCTTGATGATGTCCTTGAACTCCTCCGCCTTGGCATCCAGCGCGGCGTGGAGCTTCCTCAGCCCCGGGAGCAGCACGTCACGCGCCTGTGTGCCGATGGCGACATGCATGGCCGTCGGGAAGGTGTCGTTGGAGGACTGGCCCATGTTCACATGGTCGTTCGGGTGAACGGGCTTCTTCGACCCCATCTTGCCGCCCAGGATCTCGATGGCGCGGTTGGAGATGACCTCGTTCGCGTTCATGTTCGACTGGGTGCCGGAGCCGGTCTGCCACACGACCAGCGGGAAGTTATCGTCGAATTTGCCGGCCACGACTTCCTTCGCCGCTTCCACCATCGCATTGCCGATCTCGGGCGACAGGTTGCCGGTGGCCATGTTGACCTCTGCCGCCGCCTGCTTGATGACGCCGAGCGCGCGGATGATTGGCACGGGCTGTTTCTCCCAGCCGATCGGGAAGTTCTGGATCGAACGCTGCGTCTGCGCCCCCCAATACTTGTCGGCAGGAACCTCCAGCGGGCCGAAGCTGTCGGTTTCGGTGCGGGTCGCGGTCATCTCGGACTCCTTCATGGACACCGGGCCGGTTTAGCGACTCCCGCCGAAAAGGCAATCCGGCGTTACCGCTAGCGTTGAGACAATGCAGAATCTCATGCTACCCTTCGACCATTGGGAGAAGGAGAATCTTATGAAAATCTGTATCTTGTGCGCTGCAGCAGGCCTCGGGATGGCGACGCCTGCGGTTGCCGCGACATACACTTACCATGGCAGTCAATTCACCTGCAGTTACGCCTATGACCTCAACACGGGGGAGATGCTGGACGGCTGTCCGACCGGAGAAGTCGCGGCGGCCGCCAAGGCGAGCATCGAGATAGATGAGACCAAGGTCCCCGGCGGCAGTCTGGCGGGCCTCACGGTCAGCCTTTCCTTTGACTGGGACTTTCCTGCGCCCGCGATACCGGAATATCTGATCTCCGTTTCGGCCACCTCTCCGCTTTACTTCGGGGGTGGGGACAGGTCGATCTTTGAATTGGGCTATGGTAAGCCGGTGCCGTGGGTACCCGGTATGCTCTATCTGAAATTCGATGAAGCGGAGAATTTGATCAGCTATTACATGGGATTGTTCATCGAATATGACAGTATGATCGCCAGCGGGGGGGATGCCATCGCGGGCTTCCTTACGCGCAGCCCGACGGGAAGCACGGATGTGGTCGCATACTATCATGCTCCAGCTGGTTATTGGGAGCGCGGGGAGCCAAGCCCGGTTCCGCTGCCCGCGGCGGGGTCTTTGCTGCTGGCGGGGCTGGGCCTGACGGGAGCCGTCAGCTACCGGAAAGCTCGCGCGCGGGGATGATCGGGAAGAAGCTGCGGCCTGACCACAGGCCCAGCCAATCCTCACCCTCCCGCTCCTCCACCGTGGCGATTTCCACCAGCCGGTAGAAGCTCTTGCGGTCTATCAGCGCCTCCAGCCCGCGGCGGATATGGACATAGGGGGACGGCTCGCCGGTGGCGGGATCGCGCGCGACGCGGATCGGATGCTCCTCTCCCGCGACGACGATGTCGCCGACCTGCGTGGTGAAGGTGAGGCTCTGGTCCTTGCCTAGCCCCTCGCGCTCGAAATCGACGGCGACGAAGGGGGCGTCATCCACGGTGATGCCCACCTTCTCGCCCGGCGTGACGAGGAAATATTTCCCGTCCTCCAGCTTGAGGATGGAGGAAAAGAGCCGCACCAGTTCCGGCCGTCCGATAGGGGTGCCGAGGTAGAACCACGTTCCGTCCCGCGCGATCCGCATGTCCAGATCGCCGCAGAACGGGGGGTTCCACAGATGCACGGGCGGCAGGCCCTTCTTGCCGCCCTGTGCCGCCGAAACGCTCTTTGCGAGGCCATCCGCCGAAAGTTCTGCCATCTGTTCCTCCGGTAACGGTTTTGCCATTTGTACCAGTCACGTTATCTGGCTCTAATGTTGGTATAACCTACAATCACCCGGCAAAAGGGGGAGCGCCGTGACCGAGGAAACCGATCTTGTGGCGGGCATCGAAGCGCTGGCCGGGAAGCTGGCGGAGGCGCGGTCCTCCATCGACCGGCGGTTCATCGGGCAGGAAAGGGTAGTGGAGCTGACGCTCGCCGCGCTGCTTTGCGGCGGACATGCGCTGCTCGTGGGGCTTCCGGGGCTGGGGAAGACGCGGCTCGTCGATACGCTGTCCACGGTGATGGGGCTGAAGGGCAGCCGCATCCAGTTCACCCCCGATCTCATGCCGGCCGATATTCTCGGCTCCGAAGTGTTGGAAACGGGCGGCGACGGCTCCCGCGCGTTCCGCTTCATCGAGGGCCCGATCTTCTGCCAGTTGCTGATGGCCGACGAGATCAACCGCGCATCCCCCCGCACCCAGTCCGCGCTGCTGCAGGCCATGCAGGAGCAGGAGGTGACGATCGCCGGGCAGCACCGGCGGCTCGGCCCGCCGTTCCACGTGCTCGCCACCCAGAACCCCATCGAGCAGGAGGGCACCTATCCCCTGCCGGAGGCGCAGCTTGACCGGTTCCTTGTGCAGGTCGATGTCGAATACCCCGACCGCAAGACGGAGAAGGATATCCTGATCGCCACCACCGGGGTGGAAGAAGGCGCGGTGCATCAGGTCTTTGCGGCGGAGGAACTGATGGCTGCGCAGCGCCTCGTCCGCCGGATGCCGGTCGGGGATTCCGTAGTGGAACTGATCCTCGATCTCGTCCGGTCCTGCCGCCCCGGCGAGCCCGAGGCGCTGGCCGTGGTGCGGGAAAACGTGAGCTGGGGCCCCGGTCCCCGCGCGGCGCAGGCGCTGATGCTGACCGTCCGGGCGCGGGCGCTGCTGGAGGGGCGGCTGGCGCCTTCGGTGGAGGACGTGCAGGCGCTGGCACGGCCGGTGCTCATCCACCGGATGGCGCTGAACTTCGGGGCGCGAGCGCGGGGCGTGCAGCTTTCCGATGTCATCGCCACTGCCGTCGAGCGCGTTGCGGGCATCGAGGCCGCGGCGTGAGCGAGGCCGCCCATCTACGCGAAAGCGCCGAAAATCTCGCGGGCGGGTTGCCGCCGCTGCTT
Source organism: Haematobacter sp. (assembly GCF_032102465.1). Taxonomy (NCBI): domain Bacteria; kingdom Pseudomonadati; phylum Pseudomonadota; class Alphaproteobacteria; order Rhodobacterales; family Paracoccaceae; genus Haematobacter; species Haematobacter sp. The sequence goes on from NZ_DAMDHB010000015.1 coordinate 35,091, forward strand.
GCCGCGGCAGAGCAGCTGGCGGCGACGGTTCTGCTTGGCCCGCACGGGCGGCGGCGCTCCGGCATGGGCGAGGAATTCTGGCAATACCGTGCGTTCCAGAACGGCGATGAGGCGCGGTCGATCGACTGGCGGCGTTCCGCGCGTTCGGACACTCATTTCGTGCGCGAGCGGGAGTGGCAGGCGGCGCAGAGCGTCATGGTCTGGATCGACCCGGGCCGTTCCATGGCTTTCAGCGGGACGCCGAACCGGCCCGAGAAACGCGCGCGCGCAGAGCTTCTGGCGCTCGCCCTGTCCGTCCTGATGATCCGGGGCAACGAGCGTGTGGGCCTGCTGGGTGCCGATGCGCCGCCCCGCGCGGGACAGGCGCAACTTCTGCGTCTGGCCGATGCGCTGACCCGGACGGAGGAGGGCGGCGACCATGCCGACCCCGACGGGCGCGCCCTGGCCGCACATTCCCGCGCGGTGTTCCTGTCGGACTTTCTGGGCGATCTGGAGGGGGTGGAGCGCGCCATCGGCGAGGCCACCGGCCGGGGCGTGCGCGGCGCGCTTTTGCAGGTACTGGATCCGGTGGAGGAGGATTTCCCCTTCGACGGGCGCACGATCTTTGAGAGCGTCACCGGCGCGGTGAGCTTTGAAACCCGCAAGGCGGGAGATTTGCGCCGCCGCTATCTGGACCGTCTGGCGGAGCGGAAGGACAAGCTCTCCGCACTCGCCAGCGCGGCGGGCTGGCAGTTTTCCACCCATCACACCGGGAGCACCGCGCTGAGCGCGCTTCTGTGGCTCTATGGTGCGACGGAAAGGGGGCATTGATGTGGATGATCGGCCCCGTGGGCTTCACCGCGCCATTGCTTCTTGCCGCGCTGGTCGTGCTTCCCGTTCTGTGGCTCCTGCTCCGCGCCGTGCCGCCCGCGCCGATCCGCCGCCGGTTTCCGGGGGTGGCACTCCTCCTTGGTCTGAAGGACGAGGAGACGGTGGCCGACAAGACGCCGTGGTGGTTGCTGCTGCTCCGTGCAGCGGCGGTGGCGCTGCTCATCCTCGGCTTTGCGGGCCCCGTGCTGAACCCCGCGCCGCAGCGGCCGGAAAGCGGGCCGTTGCTGATCCTCGCCGATGGCACCTGGGCGGACGCGGGGGACTGGCAGCGGCGGGTGGAGCGCATGGACGCCCTGCTGTCGGAGGCCGCACGTGCTGGTCGCCCGGTTGCCGTCGTGGCGCTCGCGGATCTGCCGAAGGCGGGCGCTGCTCCCGATTTCCTTGCGGCGGAGGCATGGCGCGCGCGTCTGCCCTCGGTTCAACCCCGTCCATGGGAGCCGGATCCGGAGGCCGTGCGCGCCTTCATTGACCGGCTTCCCCGGGAGGCCATGGAGAGCTACTGGCTCTCTGACGGTATGGCGCGTGAAAGCCGCGAGCCGCTGCTTTCCGCCCTGCAATCCCGTGGGACGGTCACGGTCTATGAGCCGCCACATCTGGTCTATGGCCTGAAACCACCTGTTTACCGTGACGGAATGATTGCGCTGCAGGCGATTCGTCTCCCCGGAGGTCCGGCGACGACCGTGGATATCGCGGCGTTCGGACGCGATCCCGCGGGGATCGAGCGGGAACTGGTTCGGGGAAGCGCCGGGTTCGACGCCTCCGCGACGGAGGCCGGAACGGAGTTGTCGCTGCCGCCCGAACTGCGCAACCGCATCACCCGGTTCGAAGTCCCCGGTCAGCGGTCCGCCGCGGCGGTGAGCCTTACCGACGATGCCCTGAAGCGCCGCAAGGTCGCCATTGTCGCGGCGCGGAGCGACCGGGAGGGGCTGGCCCTTCTCTCACCCAGCCACTTCCTGCGGGAAGCCCTGCAACCCACCGCCGATCTGATGGAGGGACCGTTGGAGGACATGCTGCTCGCCTCGCCCGACGTCATCATCATGCCCGATATCGCCCGCGTGTCGGAGGAGGAGAGCGCCCGTCTCGTCGCCTGGATGGAGGAGGGGGGCCTTCTGCTCCGCTTCGCCGGACCCGCACTGGCAGCAAGCGACGTGAGCCGGACTGCGGAGGATCCGTTGCTGCCTGTGCGTCTGCGGGAGGGAGGCCGCTCCATCGGCGGCGCCATGAGCTGGGGGGAGCCCAAGACGCTTCGCGCCTTCGCGCCCGGGTCCCCGTTCTACGGCCTGCCGATCCCGTCCGACGTGAATATCACGGCGCAGGTGATGGCGCAGCCGGATCCGCAGCTTTCCGAGCGGACCATCGCCTCTCTCTCGGACGGCACGCCGCTGGTGACGCGGAAAGCGGTGGGACAGGGGCAGGTCGTCCTGTTCCACGTCACCGCGAATGCGGAATGGTCAAGCCTCCCGCTCTCCGGCCTTTTCGTCCAGATGCTTGAACGGCTGTCGGTCAGCGCGGGAATGGGCATGGGCGGCGCCGCTGGCGATCTGGCGGGAACGACCTGGGTGCCTGAGGAAGTGATCGACGCCTTCGGGCGGGTCAATCGCGCGGGTGCCCTGCCCGGAATCGCGGGCGAGGTTCTGGCAAATTCCCCTCCCGGTCCTGCCACGCCTCCGGGGCTCTATGCGGGGGACGACAGGCGCATCGCCCGGAATGTCATCGGGCCAGAGGCAATGCTCACGCTGGCCACCTGGCCCGCCGGGGTGCGTGTCGAAGGGCTCGTGGCCGAGACGGAGCGCGACCTGAAGGGGGGCGTGCTGACAATCGGGTTGCTGCTCCTGCTCGTCGACCTGCTGTTGTCGCTCTGGCTTGCCGGGCGCCTTGGCGGGGGGGTGCGGCGGCGGTTCGGCACGGCGGCTGTGCTGATCGTCGCGGTCTTCCTGACAGCGCCGGATGCGCGGGCGCAGGAACAGTCCGCATCGGGCGATGATTTTGCCATGGCGGCGACGGCGGAAGTGGTTCTGGCCTATGTCCAGACGGGGGATGCCGCCGTGGATCGTGTTTCGCGGGCGGGGCTTCAGGGCCTGTCGCAGCGCCTGTTCGAGCGCACGTCGGTAGAGCCCGGACAGCCGATCGGCGTTGATCTGGAGCGGGACGAGCTTGCGTTCTTCCCTTTCCTTTATTGGCCGATCACCGCTGATGAACGCCTGCCGTCGGACCATGCATACGCCAACCTGAACCGCTATCTGCGCTCCGGCGGGCTGATCCTGTTCGACACGCGAGACGCCGATATGGCAAGCGCAGGCGGCGGGCAGACACCGGAGGGGCGGAGGCTCGCGCTCATCGCGGCGCCGCTCGACATTCCGCCGCTGGAGAAACTGCCGGCAGACCACGTTCTGACCCGCACGTTTTACCTGCTTCAGGATTTCCCCGGCCGTTTCAACAGCCATGACATCTGGGTCGAGGCAGCGCCCCCGGATGCCGAGCAGGTGGAGGGGATGCCGTTCCGAAACCTGAACGACGGGGTGACACCGGTGGTCATCGGCGGCAACGACTGGGCCTCCGCCTGGGCGGTGAGTGACAATGGCATGCCGCTCATGGCGATCGGACGCGGCACCTCGGGCGAGCGGCAGCGGGAGATCGCGGCGCGTTTCGGCATCAACCTCATCATGCATGTGCTGACCGGCAACTACAAATCCGATCAGGTCCACGTGCCCGCGCTGCTTGACAGGCTGGGTCAATGACCTGCCGTAAAAGCCCCGCGCCGATCGGCGAGGCAACCTCATGACAGACAGCATACTTCTTTCACCGCTGCTGCCCTGGCCGCTGATCTGGGCTTTGGGGGTGGCGCTTGTCCTGTTGGTCGGGCTGTCCTTCTGGCGCGGCTCCTCCGGCTGGTGGCTCAGGGCGCTGGCGGGGGTCGCGCTGTTGCTCGCGCTTGCCAATCCCTCGCTGCAGCGGGAGACGCGCGACCCGCTGAGCGACATCGTTCTGCTTGTGGTGGATGACAGTTCCAGCAACCGTATCGCAGATCGCCCCGCCCAGGTGGAGGAGGCCGTCCGCGCCCTGAGCGACCGGCTCGGCGGGCTGCGGAACGTGGAGCTTCGCACCGTTCACGTCCCCGATGGGGAGGGCAACACCGGTTCCCGCGTGATGACCGCGCTTTCCGACGCGCTCGCCAACGAGCCGCGGGACAGGGTGGCGGGAGCGATCCTTGTCACGGATGGTCAGGTGCATGACATGGAACTCGCGCCCGATCTGCCCGCGCCCTTGCAGGTGCTGCTGACGGGGCGGAGCCACGATTGGGACCGCAGGCTCATCATCAGGAACGCTCCACCTTTCGCCATTCTGGGCGAGGAAGTGCGCCTGACGCTCCGCATCGAGGATCAGGGGGAGGTCCCGCCGGAACTCCGCGATCAGGCGCAGCTTACGCTGGCCATCGACGGCGGGGAGCCGACTGTCGTGACCGTTCCCGTGGGCGAGGATCTGGAGCTGCCGGTACGGCTGCCCCATGGCGGGATGAACGTTCTGCAATTCGACGTCGCCGCCGCGCCGGGTGAGCTGACCGACAGGAACAATTCCGCCGTCGTGCAGATCAATGGCGTCCGCGACCGGCTCCGCGTGCTGCTCGTCTCCGGCGAGCCCCATGCGGGGGAAAGGACGTGGCGCAACCTGCTGAAATCCGACGCGTCGGTCGATCTTGTGCACTTCACCATCCTGCGCCCGCCAGAGAAGCAGGACGGCGTTCCGGTCTCTGAACTCTCGCTCATCGCTTTTCCCACCCGGGAGCTTTTCATCGACAAGATCGAGGAGTTCGACCTCATCATCTTCGATCGCTACCGGCTGCGCGGCATCCTGCCCGCCGCCTATCTGGAGAATGTGCGCAATTACGTGGAGCAGGGTGGCGCGGTGCTGGTCGCGGGCGGGCCGGAGAGCGCCTCTGCCGACAGCCTCTACCGCTCGCCGCTGGCAGCGGCGCTGCCTGCCACGCCGTCGGGGCGGGTGATCCAGCAGCCGTTCCGCCCCGAGATCACCGATGTCGGCCACCGGCATCCGGTGACGGAGGGGTTGGAGAAGTTCTCGCCTCCCGGAGAGGATGGGGAGCCGGGCTGGGGCCGCTGGTTCCGGCTGATGGAACTTCTGCCGCGCAGCGGTGAGGTGGTGATGTCGGGCGCAGAGGACAAGCCGCTCCTCATCCTCGACCGTGTCGGAAAGGGGCGCGTCGCGCTACTGGCTTCTGATCAGGCGTGGCTCTGGGGGCGTGGGTACGAAGGCGGCGGGCCGCAGCTCGAACTGCTCCGCCGTCTCGCGCACTGGACGATGAAGGAGCCGGAGCTGGAGGAGGAGGCGCTGATCGCCACCGCAGATGGTCAGTCCATCACCATCACACGCCGGTCCCTGAAGGACGATCCGCGTCAGGTGACGATCACCGCCGCGGATGGCACCACCACTGTCGTACCGTTGGAGGAGACGGAGCCGGGGCGGTTCACTGCCACCTATGCCGCGCCTTCGGTCGGGCTGTATCGGCTGACCGACGGGGAGCTTGAGACGGTGGTCGCGCTCGGCCCCTCCGCCCCCAAGGAGTTCGAGCAGACCATTGCCACGGGCGACAGGCTCGCGCCGCTGGTCGCAGCAACCCGTGGCGGCATATTCCCGGTCGAGGATGGCATCCCCGCGATCCGTGAGGTTTCGGAAGGGCGTCTTGCCGCCGGTCGTGGCTGGCTCGGCATCACGCCGCGTCAGGCCTATGTGACCACCGATGTGCAGGTTGCGGCCCTACTGCCGCCTTGGGCTTTCCTACTCGCCGCCGGGCTGCTTGCGGTCGCGGCATGGCTGCGTGAAGGGCGCCGTTAGCGCCGCCCGCTTCGGGCTGCGAGCAAAGCCAGCGGTGTGGCCAGCAACAGCGCCGCCGCTGGCAGAGGCACCTCTGCGGGAGCCTCCGCAAGGACATAGGTGCCTCGCGGAAGGCAGCTCGTGCAGGCAAAGGCGGCACCGGTATCCGCTTCGCCGGAATACCAATAGCCGCCCTCGAACAGCAGAGCGGGCGCCGGGAGCGGAACTTCCGCACTGGCAAGATATCCGTGAAGCACGCCATCCGCATTGAGGGACAGCCCAAACATCGGCAGGCTGTAAGTCTGCATGTCCGGGTAGAGATAGGAGAGGCCGGGCAGCGAGATTTCCGCATCCGTTACGGCACCGGTAGCGGCAATCTCCACCCAACCTGCCCAGGCGCGGCCTGTCGGGATCCCGCTGAACGGCACTTCGTTGAGCGTCAGCCGGTATGTCGCCGCTTCTGCAGCCGGGGCCGCAAGCCAGAGCGCAAGGATGAGAGCCGCCCCGTTGCGCCACGGTTTTCCTCGCGGACCGTGCCTGTGGTTCCCGGTCCTTGCATAGGACTTCCAGGGACTGATGGACGCCACCGCGGGCGCGTATGGAATGAACATACGATGACCCTTCATGAAGAGGCCCTACACCGTCCAATTTTTGCCCGAGATCCGCATCTGTCAAGCGGCTTGAAAGCAGGGCCAAGGTCTCCGGCGACGATAGGGAACTCCGCTTAACAGGCTGCCGGGAAAAGTCTGTGTTGGAGCCGAAATCGTGCGCGATATGAGGTAATCCAGCCGGACATATTCACGTTTTGACCATTCCGGAACCGATTTCGCGATCCCAGAGCATGGCCTTCGACCTGTCCCGCTGCCTCTCAAAGGACCGAATAGAAGTCGGAAATTGGCGGCGGAGGGGAGTGGTTCGCACCCCTCTTTCGGTACAAAAAACCCCCGGAGTTGCCTCCGGGGGGATCATTTGCGTGATACCTGCGCGGCTCGGCTCAGCTCTTGGCGAGGTTCCGCAGCACGTAGTGCAGCACACCGCCGTTCTTGAGGTATTCGATCTCCACCTCGGTATCGACGCGGGCCTTGAGCGTGATGTTCTTCACCGAGCCATCGGGCGAGGTGATGGTGCAGGGCACGAGCGAGAGCGGCTTGAAGTCGCCCGCAAGGCCATGGATTTCCACCGTTTCATCGCCTTTGAGGCCGAGATTCTTGCGGTTCTGGCCCTCGGTGAACTCGAACGGGATCACGCCCATGCCGACGAGGTTCGACCGGTGGATCCGCTCGAAGCTCTCCGCGATCACCGCCTTCACGCCGAGCAGGTTGGTGCCCTTGGCCGCCCAGTCGCGCGAGGAGCCGGCGCCGTATTCCACACCGCCGAAGATGACGAGCGGAATGCCCTCCGCCTTGTACTCCATCGCCGCGTCGAAGATGGAGGTCTGCTCTCCGTCAGGGCCCTTGGTATAGCCGCCCTCGACCCCGTCCAGCATCTCGTTCTTGATGCGGATGTTGGCGAAGGTGCCGCGCATCATGACCTCATGGTTCCCGCGGCGCGAGCCGTAGGAGTTGAAGTCCTTCTGGGCGACCTGCCGTTCCACCAGATACTTCCCGGCCGGAGTCGTCGGCTTGAACGACCCTGCGGGGGAGATGTGGTCGGTCGTGATCATGTCACCGAGCACGGCGAGGATGCGCGCACCCTCGATATCCGTGATGACGCCCGGCTCCCTCGCCATACCCTGGAAGTAGGGCGGGTGCTGGATGTAGGTGGATGCCGGCGGCCAGTCGTAGGTTTCGGAGTCGGTCGTCTCCACCGCCTGCCACTTCTCGTCGCCCTTGAACACGTCGGCGTATTTGGATTGGAACGCCTGCCGGGTGACCGTCGCCTCGACCAGCTCGGCGATCTCCTGGTTGGTCGGCCAGATGTCCTTCAGATAGACATTCTTGCCATCCGGCGTCTGGGCGATCGGATCCTTGGTCAGGTTGATGTTCACGTCACCTGCGATGGCATAGGCGACGACCAGCGGCGGAGAGGCAAGGTAGTTCGCCCGCACGTCCGGCGAGATCCGGCCCTCGAAGTTCCGGTTGCCCGAGAGCACGGCGGTCGCGACCAGATCGTTCTCGTTGATCGCCTTGGAGATCGCCGGATCGCCCAGCGGGCCGGAGTTGCCGATACAGGTCGTGCAGCCGAAGCCGGCAAGGTTGAAGCCGATCGCGTCCAGATCTTCCTGAAGATTGGCGGCGTTCAGATATTCGGCAACCACCTGCGATCCGGGGGCGAGAGAGGTCTTCACCCAGGGTTTCCGCGTCAGGCCGAGCGCCCGCGCCTTCCGCGCGACGAGCCCGGCGCCGATCATCACGTAGGGGTTCGACGTGTTGGTGCAGGAGGTGATGGCCGCGATCACCACGGAGCCGTCGCGGATGGTGTAGTCCGCGCCTTCGACCGCCGCAGTCTTGCGCACATCCTGCCCGGTGGAGATGACACCGCCACCTTCTTCCGCCATTTCATCGGCGGCGACGGACATGTCGATGCCACGGTATTCGCTGACCGTCTTGTAGAAGGCACGGGCGGCGAGGCTCAGCGGCGTGTAGTCCTGCGGGCGTTTCGGGCCGGAGATCGCCGGAACGATTTCCGCCATGTCGAGGTGCAGCGTATCGGTATAGACCGGCTCGTAATCCGCGCCGCGCCACATGCCGTTTTCCTTGGCATAAGCTTCGACCAGCGCGATGCGATCCTCGTCCCGTCCGGTGTTGCGCAGGTAACGCAGCGTTTCGTTGTCGATGGGGAAGAAGCCGCAGGTCGCACCGTATTCGGGGGCCATGTTGGCGATGGTCGCCCGGTCCGCGAGCGGCAGGTGATCCAGGCCCTCGCCGTAGAATTCGACGAACTTGCCGACCACGCCCTTCTTGCGGAGCATCTGCACGACCTTCAGCACGAGGTCGGTCGCGGTGGTGCCCTCAACCATCTTGCCGGTGAGCTTGAAGCCGATGACTTCAGGGATGAGCATGGAAACGGGCTGCCCCAGCATCGCCGCTTCCGCCTCGATCCCGCCAACGCCCCAGCCGAGCACGGCAAGGCCGTTCACCATGGTCGTGTGCGAGTCGGTGCCGACCAGCGTATCGGGGTACGCGACCTCGTTGCCGTCCTGATCGGTGTCGGTCCACACGGTCTGCGCGAGGTATTCGAGGTTCACCTGGTGGCAGATGCCGGTGCCGGGCGGAACCACGCGGAAGTTGTTGAACGCCTTCTGGCCCCATTTCAGGAACTGGTAGCGTTCGATGTTGCGCTCATATTCCAGATCGACGTTGACCTGGAAGGCGCGCGGGTTGCCGAATTCGTCGATCATCACCGAGTGGTCGATGACGAGATCGACGGGGTTCAGCGGGTTGATCTTCTGCGCATCACCGCCGAGCGCGATGATCCCGTCCCGCATCGCGGCGAGGTCCACCACGGCGGGGACGCCGGTGAAGTCCTGCATCAGCACGCGCGCCGGACGATAGGCGATCTCCCGCGGGTTCTTGCCGCCGAGTTTCGCCCATTCGGCGAAAGCCTTCACATCCTCCACGGAGACGGTGAAGCCGCCATCCTCGAAGCGGAGCATGTTCTCAAGCACCACCTTCAGCGAGGCGGGGAGTTTCGAGAAATCGCCGAGCCCTGCCGCCTCCGCTGCCGGTATGGAGTAATAGGAATACGTCTTGCCGCCAGCGGTCAGCGTCTTGCGCGTCCCGGCGGTGTCTTTACCGACCATGATGGGCATATTGGCTCCCTTCCGTCTTCAGGGGGTGTCGCTGATGCCGCTATGCCGCAATGGCGCCCTCTGTTCAAGGGGCGGCGAGCGAATGTATACCGTTGTGCACTGCAAACCGCCAGAGCGGAAGCAGCATTATCACGGGGGTCTGATCGTTGCCGCGACGGCGTGGACGGGCGAGTGTTGCCTGCGCGCAACGCCGTGAAAAGCCATCGCTTCGCCCTCGCAAAACCTTGATTGGCCTTGCCCCGGTCGCTTCACTACGACCGGGGCAGGGAGAATGGTCGGAGGACAGAAGATGCATCGCCGGATCTGCACCGCTTTCGCCCTCGTCATCGGTCTTGGCGGGCCGGTCGCGGCGCAGGAGACGGGAGGCGGCTGGAGCGGGGCGCCGTCGATGAACTTTCTGGCGCAGGACCATGCCTCCGGCCAGCCCGTTGCACCCCAGCCCGCCGATCCGCTTCCCGGAGCCGCCGAAGCCCCCCGTGTTGCCGTGGTCGAGCTTTTCACTGCGCAGGGTTGCTCCGCCTGTCCGCCTGCCGATGCCTTTCTGGGCGAGCTTGCTGAGCGCAGCGACGTGATCGCACTGGCCCTGCATGTGGACTATTGGGACTATATCGGCTGGGCAGACGGCTTTGCCCGGGCGGAGGCCACGAAGCGGCAGAAGACCTATGCCCGCGTTGCCGGCGCCAAGATGATCTATACGCCGCAGGTCATCGTCGGGGGGCAGGAGCAGCTTATCGGCAATGACTTCGCCGCCATCGGGGAAATCATCCGCGCGCATCTCGCACAGGCATCGACACTCCGCCTCCGCATCCGTGTGGACGGGGATACGGCCATGGTCGAAGCGGTGGCGAGCGATCCCCGTGATGCGGCGGCGGCGGCGTCCATTGCCAGTCTCGACGGGCCGCAGGGCACGCCCGCGCCGGGGGAGATCGTGGTGCAGCTCGTACGCTACAAGCCGGAGGAAACGGTGAGGATCGACGACGGCGAGAATGCCGGACGGACCGTCAGCTACCACAATATCGTCACCGACTGGAAAACGCTCGGACGATGGAACGGCACGGGGACGCTGCGCTTCCGCGTCCATGTCGAAGGAGCAGAGCCCGCAGCGGTGTTGTTCCAGCGTGCGGGGCAAGGCCCCATACTGGCCGCCGCACGGGTGCAGTAGCGCCCGGGGCCAAGTCCGGGCTAGCATTCCGCCAAAGCAGCGGAGACCGCTATGACCCAGAACGACTGCGACATTCCCCCCGGCGGAGAGCCGGAAACCCCGGACCAGCGCAAGATCGAAGACACCGCGGCCCATTATCTTGAACCGGAGGAGATCGGCCCGCGGGAACGCAACGTCATCCGTCGCCTGCTCAGCCGCCGCACCGTCGCCACGGACATGAACCGAAGATTCGACTCCCGGCGCGACGTTGGCGACCGGCTGGCGGATGGGGTAGCACGGTTCGGCGGATCCTGGACCTTCATCCTGTGCTTCATCGGGTTCCTGACGCTCTGGACCCTGGGAAACATCCTGGCGCGCGGCGAGGCGCCCGACCCCTATCCGTTCATCTTTCTCAATCTGATTCTCTCCATGCTTGCCGCGTTTCAGGCGCCCATCATCATGATGAGCCAGAACCGGCAGGCCGAGAAGGACCGGCTGAATGCCAGCCACGACTACGAGGTGAACCTGAAGTCGGAGATCGAGATCATGGCCCTGCACGAAAAGCTCGACCGGATGCGGAACGAAGAGCTTCGCGCCATCGTCGCCAAACAGGAGGAGCAGATCACACTGCTGGGAGATCTGCTGCGGCAGGCGATCCACAATCTTCCGCAAGACGCGCCGCCGAAGTCATAGGCCGTTCCCATTGCTGCGACAACATGGCACAGCACCCGGATGTTGTGGATCCCCGTTACCGTCTCCGCCGCGCTTCTTCAGACAGTGCGCTTCCTGCTCCAGAAACGGCTGAAGGACACCGGCCTTTCTACAGGCGCCGCCAGCTATGCCCGGTTCCTGTTCGCCGCTCCGTTTGCCGTCGTCTTCGCTTTGCTCGCCTGGGGAAGTTCCGGGCTGGGATGGCCGGACACGCCCGCGATGTTCTGGGTCTTTGCGCTTGGCGGGGGCGTGGGGCAGATCCTTGGCACACTCGCCACGCTCGCCCTGTTCGGAGAGCGAAATTTCGCGGTCGGCATGGCGTTCACCAAGACGGAGACGCTGCAGGTCGCCCTGTTCTCCGCCGTGGTGCTGGGGGAGGCGGTCTCTCCGCTCGCGCTCGGTGCGATCCTTTTGGGTGTCGCGGGGATCCTGACGCTCTCCCGCAAACCGGGCAGCGCCAGCCTTCTCAGCCGCTCGGCCGCGCTCGGCATCGCGGCCGGGGCAGGGTTCGGGGTATCCGCGATAGGCTACCGGGGCGCAACGCTGGCGCTGGGAGAGGGGAGCGCCTTTCTCCGCGCGGCCTTCACGCTGGCCTGCGTGACCAGCTTTCAGACCCTCGCCATGGGTCTCTGGCTTTCACTCCGGGAGCGGGGGGCCATTCTGCGCGTGGCGCGAGCATGGCGGGTAACCGCGGTGATCGGCCTGTCGGGCATGCTGGCCTCGCTGTGCTGGTTCACCGCATTCGCGCTGCAGAACGCCACTTATGTACGCGCCGTCGGACAGGTGGAGATGGTCTTCACCATCGCCGCCTCATGGATCGTGTTCCGGGAGCGGATCACACCGCGCGAATACCTCGGCATCGCGCTGGTGCTGGGAAGCATCCTGCTTCTGGTGCTCACGCTTCGCTGATCAGCCGATGCGGGAAAAGACGGAGCGCGCCGTGCGGTTGTCGAAGAAAGGCACGCTCGCCGGTCGTCCGCCTTCGCGAACGGCGCGCGAGATCTCGCCCAGAACCACCTCCGTCACGAACGGCAGGTTGAAGGAGCGGGTTTCCGGCAGGGGGATCCACTGAAGGTCCGAAAGCTCGTCGCAGGCGCGGGAGAAATCGTCCAGATCACCCACCAGCTCGGCGGCGTCCACAAGGAAGAACCGCGCATCGAAGCGGCGGGGACGCCCGTCGGGAGTGATGGCACGGAACACGAAATCCAGCGCCCCCGCGGCAGGCAACAGCCCCGCCGCCGCGAAACCCGCCCAGTCATCGGGGACTTCTCCCGTCCAGGTGCCGGGGCGCCCGAGGGCAAGACCGGTCTCCTCCCACAATTCACGAATTGCCGCACCGGCGAGCGCCGGGATCAGCCGTTCCTCGGAATCATGCGAAAGCCGCGTGGCGACCTGCGGATCGAGCGGCGTGGCAAAGGGCACGCTGCCATCGAAGGGATCGACGGCCCCGCCGGGAAAGACGAATTTCTCCGGCATGAAGGCAGCGGTCTTGCCGCGCTGCCCCATGAGCACGCGGGGCACCGGGCCATCGGCCCGGACAACGATGGTGGTGGCGGCGTCGCGGATGCGGACGGGCAGGATATCGGCGCTCATTTGCGGCCCCCGAAACCGTGCATCCGCTTGGCCCATTGCAGACCGACCAGCGCCCCCTTGAACCGTGGCAGAAGCCAGAGCGACAGTGCGACGGTGCCGATGGAGAAGGTCGTGATCAGCACAAGCGGGGAAGGCCGCCACGCGTTGAACACCACAAGGATCAGCGGCGCCATGATGTGACCGACGACAAGGATCGTCATATAGGCAGGACCGTCGTCCGCCCGCTGATGGCTCAGATCCTCGCCGCAGGAGGGGCAGGTCTGGCGCACCTTCAGATACCCTTCCATGATGTGCCCTTCGCCACAGGCCGGGCAGCGCCCGCGCCAGCCCCGCAGGACCGCGGGCCAGAACGGGCGTTCGACACCAGAATCGGAAGCCGATTTTGACAGGATGGAAGCAGTGGTTTCGGTCATGACGCGTCTCCTCGCCGCCAAGGTGGCCCATCCCTCGGACAATGGGAAGGGGGAGAGCGACGGAACCTCGCGTCTCGTCCGTTAGGAGGAGGACAGCCGGAACGATCCGGCGTCCTTCAGACAGGAGCGACCGATGAAACTCAGAACCGCAGGAGCCGCGCTGATCCTTGCCACGCTCGCGCTGCCGGGCCTTGCAGTCGCGCAGGATCGCGCCGCGGAGCAGGGGCCGCGCGGACCGCATGGCATGTTCGACCGGCTTGACACCGATGGCGACGGCCGGGTGACATGGGACGAGGTGCAGGCCGCCCGCGCCGCCGCCGTGGCGGGGCTGGACGCCAATGGCGACGGCTATCTCTCCAAGGAGGAGATCGTGAACTTCCGCCTCGCGCTGGCCAAACAGCGGATCGAACGTCAGGTCGATGGGCTTTTCGACCGCCGCGATGCGAATGGCGATGGCCGGCTCGGCGCCGATGAACTGCTCGCCTCCGGCGGGTTCGGGGAGGGGGGCAGCATGCAGATGACGCGCCGCCTGTTCGACCGGATCGACGCCGATGGCGACGGGGTCGTGACGCGGGAGGAGGCGGATGCGGTCCGTGCCCGGATGCAGGAGCGGATGGCGCAGCGCGGCCCGAAGGGCGCGCATCCCTGGGGCAAGGGTGAGGGGCGGCGTCCGATGCCGCAGGCGCCCGCCCATCCGGGACCGGACGCGAACTGAAGATGAGCAGGCTCATGGGGCGGATTTCCGCGCCTTGAGCCTGCCCGCCGCCTCGACTACCCCTTTCGGACATGGCCATGCCGCTCGACGACCTTGCTGACGTGCCGGACGAGACCTTGCTCGTCCTCTACGCCAACGGCGATGCCGCCGCTGCGCGTGTGCTGACGTTGCGGCTGACGCCGCGCGTCCTTTCCTTCGCGGCACGCATGCTGGGCGACCGGGCGGAGGCGGAGGATGTCACGCAGGAGGCGATGCTCCGGCTCTGGCGCATCGCCGCCGAGTGGCGGCGGGGGGAGGCGCAGGTCTCCACCTGGCTCTACCGCGTGGCCTCCAACCTCTGCACCGACCGTCTCCGGCGGCGGCGCGGCGTGGCCCTGGACCAGATCGCGGAACCTGAGGACGACCGGCCCGGCGCGGACGAAGGGTTGATGGAGGCCGACAGGGCCCGCGCGCTGGAGGATGCGCTGGCCCTCCTGCCGGAGCGGCAACGGCAGGCGGTGGTGCTGCGCCATCTGGAAGGCCTGTCGAACCCGGAGATCGCTGCTGTGATGGAGATAGGGGTGGAAGCGGTGGAAAGCCTTCTGGCAAGAGGCAAACGTATGCTGGCGGCGCGGCTCGCGGGGCGGCGTGAAGAACTGGGGTATCGACATGGCTGATCGCAATACGGAAACCGGCGGGGACGATTTCCCCGAACTGGATGTCTTCTTCGCGGCAGGCAGGGCGGCGTCTCCCACGCCCGACGGAGAGTTGCTCGCGCGGGTCTTGGCGGATGCGGAGCGCGAGCACAGGGATATCGCCACGGCATCCCGGCCAAGGGCAGAGCCCCCCCCGCGGCGCAGGTGGTTCGCCCTGCTGGGCGGATGGCAGGGCGTCACGGGGCTGGCGACGGCGACCGTCGCGGGGCTCTGGCTCGGCATCGCAATGCCGGAAGCCGTGCGCGGCCTCGCTGCACAGGCCCTGCCGGACACCGCCGAGAACACCACCATTGATCTGATGGCCGCGCCCTTTGACATGGCGGCGGCGGAGGAATGAGATGACGACCGAAACCCCGCTCCGCATGAGCCGCACGACACGCCTGGTGCTCGTGGCCTCGCTTGGGCTCAACCTCATCGTCGCGGGCTTTCTGGTGGGGGCCTACCTCTTTCACAGAGGCCCTCCGCCGGGCGGAATCGGCTTTGGACCCTATACCTATGCGCTTGCCCAAGAGGATCGCGAAGCGCTCAGGCGCGCTTTCATCACGCAAAGCCGCGACACGAATTTCCGCGGGCGGATGCAGGAGGAACGGCAGGCCCTCTCTGGCCTTTTGCGTGCGGAACCGTTCGACCGGGCGGCAGTCCAGCAGCTGTTCGAGGCGCAGCGACAGCGGGCCGACGAAAGCTTTCGGATGGGGCAGAGCCTGCTTCTCGACCGGATCGCGGCGATGACGCCGGAGGCCCGCTTCGCCTTTGCCGAGCGGCTGGAGAGTGGCCCGAAACGCTCTCGCGACGAACGCCGCGAAAGCAAGTAGTCAGACACCGCGCAGGAAGTCCGCGAGAATGGTGTCGAACCGCTCCGGCCGCGTGACGTTCACCGCATGCGCGCCCTCCGGTTCCAGCACGAACCGCGCACCCGCTATCCCCTCCGCCAGCCGGGTGGAGCGGCTCCACGGGACAAGCAGATCGTCCCGCGTCGCCAGAACCAGAACCGGGACGGCGACCTCTCCCAACCGGTCGTCGCGGTCGAAGGCGGCAAGGGCGGCGATGCGGCGCCTCACATTCTCTGCTCCCTGAAAATGCGCGATGCCATGCGCCTCCTCCGCCGCCATGTGTTCGGGGCGCGCAGCCATCCACTCGCCAGGATAGAGAAACAGCGGCTGCGCTTTCACGAACGCAGGCACACCCGCGTGATCCAGCAGGGCAAGCCGTGTCTCGAAACAGCGCAGCGACTGGCCATCCACCCGGCTCCACGCGTTGATGAGCGTAAGGCTCGCCACACGTTCCGGCGCGCGCAGGGCCAGCTCCAGCCCGATCAGCCCGCCGAGGGCATGACCCACGATATGGGCGCGTGACGTGGCGGAGGCGTCCAGCACCTCCTCCAGATCATCGGCCATGCCGGTGATCGCCGTGCCCTCCGGCACGAAGCCGCCCGTCCGTCCGCAGCCGCGATGATCGTAGGTCACGACACGGTGGCGCGCCGTGAGCGCGGGCAGGTTGGCCGACCAGTATCCCGCGGATCCGCCCAGCCCGGAGGAGAGGACGACGGTCTCCGCCCCCTCCGGCCCCTCATGGATATCGAAGCGCAATCTACTTGCCGATATGCGCGACGGTGGCGATCTCGACCAGCGCGTCGGGCTTCACCAGACCCGTCTGCACACAGTAACGCGCCGGTTTGTCACCCGGAAAGAACTCCGTGTAAACCGTGTTGATGGCACCATAATTGGACCAGTCCGTCAGGAAGATGTGGTTCATCGTCACATCCTCCATCGTGCCGCCCGCCGTTTCGATCACCGACTTGATGAGTTCCAGCACATGCCGCGTCTGGGCCGCTGCATCGCCCACGTGAACGACGTTGTTGTCCTTGTCGAAGGGCAGGGTGCCGGAGACATAGACGACCCCATCCGCCTTGGTTCCGGGCGAATAGGGGGCGAGCGGCTTGCCGCTGCCGGCGGGGACGACGATTTCCTTGGGCATGATGATCCTCTCTCAGACGGTCGCATCGCTGGGTGCGATCTGACCGATCGCACCGCAGAAGTCGGCGGTGGTGGAGACCCAGCCGAAGAAGGTCTCGATATTGTAGATCGCGGCATCCTGCATGAGCTTCGGCCCCAGATGATGGGTCGCATCCTCCAGCACCACGCCGAAATACTCCAGATGGAACGCATCGCGGAGCGACGATTCCACGCAGACATTCGTGGCGATGCCAACGAACACCAGATTGCGGATGCCCCGCGCACGCAGCGTGGAATCCATGGTCGAATTGAAAAAGCCGGAATAACGCGTCTTCGGCACCACGATGTCGCCTGCCTGCGGCACCAGCTCATCCACGATGGCGTAATCCCAGCCGCCCTTTGACAAAAGCTCACCCTTTGCCGAAGGATTGGCCCGCATGTATTTGAGTGCGTTGGACTTGTGATAGTTCGGGGAGCCCGGGCCGCCTGCCTCGACATAGTCGGGATCCCAGCCGTTCTGAAAATAGATGACCGGTATCGCCGCCGCCCGCGCGGCTTCCACCACCCGCGCGATATTATCGATCACAGAGCGGGAACCGGAAATGTCGAAGCCTGCGCGATCCACATAACCGCCGGGAGTGGAGTAGGCATTCTGCATATCCACAACCACGACCGCCGTCTCATCGGGATTGACGATCAGCGCCTCGGGGCGGGAGGGCAGGGTCACGCTGCGCCCGGCTTCACGACCGGCGCGCGTATCCACAGGCGCGCTCATTCCGCCGCCTCTGCATGGATATGCCGGCGGGATTTCATCAGCGGTTGGACGCGCGTGCCGAACTTCTCCACCCCCTCAAGGAAATCATCGAAGGTGAGCATGACGCCACCCGTTCCCGGAACCTCCGCCATCTCGTCCAGCATGGCCGCCACCTCCTCATAGGAGCCGACGAGCGTGCCCATGTTGATGTTGACGGCGGACACCGGGCTGGACATATGCCGCACGTTGGTATCAGCGCCGGATTTCGTGTCTGCGGCGCTCTGAAGCCCCAGCCATTTGATCGCCTCCTCATCCGCGCCGGATTTGTAAAGCTCCCATTTGGCCCAGGCCTCTGTTGCCGTCTCCTCCGCAATGATCATCGTCAGCACAAAGGAACGCACGTCGCGCCCGGTCTTTTCGGTCGCGGCGAGCAGTCTCTGATTTGTTGGGGCGAAAGCAGCGGGCGTATTGACGCCAACGCCGAAACAGAAACTGTAATCGGCATATTGTGCGGAGAATGCCATGCCCTTATCCGAAGAGCCGGCACAGATGATCTTCACCTCTCCCTCCGGCACCGGCTTCATATGACAGTCTTCCATCTGGAAATAGCGGCCTTTCGTGTCGGATTGGCCGGTTTCCAGTAATTCCTTGAGAATAGTCGCATATTCCCCAAGGTATTCATACCGGTCGCCGAAATAGTCGTCGCCGGGCCACAGACCCATCTGGCTGTATTCCGGCCGCTGCCAGCCAGTGACAAGATTTATGCCGAAACGTCCGTTGGATATTGAATCGATCGTCGTTGCCATGCGCGCAACGATGGCAGGAGGCATCACCAGCGTCGCCGCCGTGCCGAACAGCTTGATCCGCGAGGTGACGGCCGCCAGGCCCGCCATCAGCGTGAAGCTCTCCAGGTTGTAATCCCAGAACTCCGTCTTGCCGCCGAAACCACGCAGCTTGATCATCGACAGGGCAAAGTCGAAACCGTGCCGCTCAGCGGCGAGCGTGATCTGCTTGTTCAACTCGAATGTCGGCTTGTACTGCGGCGCTGTCTCGGAGATCAGCCACCCGTTGTTGCCGATTGGAATGAAGACACCCACTTCCATTTCGGTTTCTCCCTGTTCGGATATTTTGACTGTATGGTAAAATTTCTCACTGAAAAGACATTTTCTTTCGATTCATGCCGTGAGGCGGTGATTTTCTTCTTCCTGCCTACAGTTTGGGCTACTTCACTGCCCGCATGTCCCGTTCATGGGCGATCTTCGATGGTGCCGGTCAATTCGGGGATCTCGGCATCGTGATGCCGATTGCGGCGCAGCTCGCAGAACACCGTCGAGCGGTGACGGTCGAGCTTGCGCGCGATTTCCTCGCCGCTCATCTTCATCAGCCGTTAGCGTTCGATCTGCCGTCTGTCGGCAAGCGTCAAATGGCTGTAGCGTCGCTTCATTCAGGATGTCCTTTCGGTTTCCAACATCCTGTCACAGATCAAAAGTCGCAGTTCAGGGTAGCGCGTCCCGTCTTGTTATACAGAGATACAATAGCATAGATTATGTAATATATGCAGGTTCAACTTCCGTTGCCGCTCGGTATCTGGCATGGACTTTGCGGACTCGCTGCAGAGGAGCTCCCCATGACCTTCAACCGTTCGATCAAAATCGCGCCTTCCATCCTCTCGGCGGACTTCGCCAACCTCGGAGCTGAAATACGCGCGATCGAGGCTCAGGGCGCCGACTGGATCCACGTCGATCCCATGGACGGCCACTTCGTGCCCAACCTGACCATCGGACCGAATGTCGTGGCGGCGATCCGGCCCCATGTGACGACGTTCATGGATGTTCACCTGATGATCTCCCCCGCAGACCCATATATCGAAGCCTTTGCAAAGGCTGGCGCCGATCTTCTGAGCATCCACGCGGAAGCCGGGCCGCATCTTCATCGCTCGCTTCAGGCCGTTCGTGCACAGGGCAAAAAGGCCGGCGTTGCGTTGAACGTCACGACGCCTCTTGCTGGACTGGAGCATATCCTCGACGCAATCGACCTTATCCTCGTCATGACGATCAATCCTGGATTCGGCGGCCAAAAGTTCCTTCCCGCGCTGGTGGACAAAGTGCGCGACGCGCGGAAGATGATCGGTGACCGGCCTATCCATCTGCAAGTTGACGGGGGAATCGATCCGCAGACAGCACCACTTGTCGCGGCCGCTGGCGCGGATGTCCTCGTTGCCGGCTCCGCCGCCTTCCGGGGTGGCTCGGTAGAGCAGCCGGACGTTTATGGCCGCAATATTTCGGCACTCCGCTCCGCAGCCGAGGCCGCCTTGGATTGACACCCAAGTCTGGCGCTTTCGACGCAGTTATTGAATTTTCTTAGTGTAGTTTACCTATTTTTAAGCAAACTCTTGAAGAAGCCGGTGCCGTCGTAAAGATGGAGTCCGGCTTTCCACTTTTCAAAATTCTAATGATAGACTTCGACAAGATTAACTCACTTCTCGATTCCTCAAACTTTGAAGATCTCTGGGAGATTTACACCAGACTACTGGTGGCAGAGGGGTTTGATGCCATTCTTTTCGGCCAGGCAAGGCCTGCACCGGGGTATCCTCTCCGCGCCTCACCGGCAGGCACGATGCTCATCAGCAACCTCGACAAGAGCTTTTGCCAGGCGTACGGCGGAAAAAATTTTTTCTGCTCCCCCATCGTAAGATGGGTCGCCAATAATTCGGGTGTTCTGCTGTGGTCCGAGATCTATCGCAGACGCAATCGGGGCGAGCTGTCGTCCGAAGAGCAGAAGATGCTCGACCTGCAGAAAAGCTATGGAATTCGTGGTGGAATTACGATCGCTTTGGGCGAAACTGGCAGCCGTAGACGTGCCGCAATCGACCTGATGACATGCCGCGATACGGCTACCCAAGCCGATATGGAACGGATTTGGGCAGAGAAAGCGGACTTCCTTCTGCTGCTTACCCGCGTCTTCCACCTGAAGGCGTTGACGGTGCCGTCGGTTGTGACTGCGGTGTTGACCAGGCGCCAGCGGGAAGTTCTGGAATGGGCTGCGGCGGGAAAATCGGTTCAGGATATCGCAGCTCTCCTCGGGATCAGCAGAGCCACGGCGGAGAAGCACCTTAGGCTTGCGCGAGAGATGCTGGGCGCCGAAACGACGGCGCAAGCGGTGGCGAGAGCGCTCTCTTCTCAACTTATCCAGGCAGGGCCGCCTGCCCTTTTGCCTAATAATCATGCATATGCGGAGAATACGCTCAAGCCGAGGGAAGCGGACTAACTTTTCGCTGCAACATAGCGAAGGGTATGGATTCCCCCACTTTAGTTTCCCGTCCGACCTGCCAACCTGTAGCAGTTCCGAGAGTGGCGGCTTTGGCCGTGGGACACGGTGGGGCGGGGAAACTGGGTATTTCAGGACCATCCTCTCCAAGTCGGAAGGGCGTCGTTTTCATGGCGTCATTTCGTCTGGTAAATCGGTCTTCCCAAGGGGCCGAAATGCCAGCGGTGCAGCCTTTTCAGGCTGCACCGCGCACTAGACAAGATATGGAGCCGACTTCAGCCAGCGAGAGTCTTGGCGACCTCGGCAGCAAAGTCCTCTTCTTTCTTCTCGACGCCCTCGCCCACCATGACGCGGACGAAACCGGTCACTTCGACGCCAGCTTCCTTGGCCGCTTCGGCAACGGTCACATCGGGATTAATGACGAATTTCTGACCGAGGAGCGTGACTTCCTCAAAGAACTTCTTCATCCGGCCCTCGATCATCTTCTCGATCACCGCTTCCGGTTTGCCGGATTCACGGGCCTGCTCGCTCAGGACATGCTTCTCGCGCTCAACAAGCGCCGGGTCGATGTCCTTGTCGGAGAGCGACGCCGGGTTGGTCGCGGCGACGTGCATGGCGATCTGCTTGCCGATCTCCTGTGCCTTGTCGGCAGGTCCGTTCAGCGCGACGAGCACGCCGATCTTGCCCATGCCGTCGGTCGCGGCGTTGTGCACATAGGAGACGACCGTATCGCCTTCCAGAACGTGCAGCCGACGGAGAGTCATGTTCTCGCCGATGCGGGCGATCGCCTCGGTCAGCACCTCGTCCACCGTCTTGCCGTTCAGATCGGCGGCCTTGACGACCTCGACCGACTCACCGGTTTCGAGCGCAACCTTGGTGATCTCGCGTACGAGCTGCTGGAAGTCGGCGTTCTTCGCGACGAAGTCCGTCTCCGAGTTCACCTCGATCGCAACGCCGCGACCGCCGTCAACGGCGACGCTGACGAGACCTTCGGCAGCCACGCGCCCCGATTTCTTCGCCGCTTTCGCGAGGCCCTTGGTACGCAGCCAGTCAACGGCCGCTTCCATGTCGCCATCGGTTTCGGTCAGGGCTTTCTTGGCGTCCATCATGCCTGCGCCGGTGGATTCGCGCAGTTCCTTAACCATCTGGGCGGTGATCGCCATCGGGGCTCTCCTTCTGTCTCGAAAATGCCGGGAAAGGCTGATGAGCCCTCCCGGCAACAAAGGTATGACGATCCGGCGGGAGCCGGACCGAAATCAGGCGTCCTGCGTCTCGTCGAGCTCTTCGGCCGGAGCATCCTCCAGCGCGCCGAGGTCAACGCCGGCAGCGCCGAGCTGGGCGGACATGCCGTCCAGAGCCGCACGCGCCGCAAGGTCGCAGTAGAGAGCGATCGCGCGGGCCGCGTCGTCGTTGCCCGGGATCACGTAGTCCACGCCCTTCGGCGAGCAGTTGGTGTCGACCACGGCCACGACCGGGATGCCGAGCTTCTGGGCTTCCGCGATGGCGAGGTCTTCCTTGTTCACGTCGATGACGAACAGCAGGTCCGGCACGCCGCCCATCTCGCGGATACCGCCGAGGGAGGCCTGAAGTTTCGACTGCTCGCGCTCCATGTGGAGACGCTCTTTCTTCGTCAGACCTTCAGCGCCGGTGGAGAGCACTTCGTCGAGCTGCTTCAGACGCTGGATCGACTGGGAAACGGTTTTCCAGTTGGTCAGCGTGCCGCCCAGCCAGCGGTGGTTCATGTAGTATTGCGCCGATTTTTCAGCAGCTTCCGCGATCGCGCCGGAGGCCTGGCGCTTCGTGCCGACGAACAGCACGCGGCCGCCTTTGGCGACGGTCTCACGGATGACGTTCAGCGCCGCATCCAGCATGGGAACGGTCTGCGTCAGGTCGATGATGTGGATGCCGTTCCGGTCGCCGTAGATATACGGCGCCATGCGCGGGTTCCAGCGTTGGGTCTGGTGACCAAAGTGAACGCCAGCTTCGAGGAGCTGACGCATGGAGAAATCAGGAAGCGCCATGTCTTTTCCTTTCCGGTTTACGCCGCGGCGAAGCCAATAGGGTTTCCCCAACCGGTGGACCTTTCGGGGATGTCTCCCCCGAGGGCCCGAGCCTCGCCTGTGAAGTGAGCGCGCATATAAGACCTGTGCGGGACATTTGCAAGAGAGGTTCTCCTGCTCCCTTGCCCGCACGCCGCCTCCCTGCCATTGAAGGGGCATGACCGGCGGTACTCCTTCCATCCTGTGTCTTGGCGCGCTTCACTGGGATGTCATTGCCCATGCGGCGCGCCCGCTCACACGGGGAGGTGACGTGCCGGGGCGTATCTCGCGCCTGCCGGGGGGTGTCGCGTTCAATGTCGCCCGCGCCCTTGTCCGCCAGGGCCTGCGGGCGAGCCTGATCTCGGCCACGGGCAGCGGCTCGGAGGGGGACGCGCTGATTGCCGAAGCGCGGCGGGCGGGTGTCGGGGTGGACCATGTCCTCCGTCGGCCTGACGATGCGGCGGACCGCTATCTTGCCATCGAGGATGAAACCGGCCTCGTCGCCGCCGTGGCTGACAGCCGTACACTGGAAGCCGCGGCAACCGCCCTCCTCACCACAGCGGTTGCCTGCCTCTCGGATCCGCCCGAGGCCCTTCTGGTGGAAAGCAACCTGCCCGCCGCCACGCTCACGGCGCTTTCTGCTGTGCCTGAGCTGGTGCGCATGGATCTGCGCCTGCTGCCCGCCGGGCCAGGCAAGGCCCGGCGCCTCCTGCCCCTGCTCGGCCATCCCCGCGCGACGGTCTATCTCAACCGCGCGGAAGCGGAGGAGATCGTGTCGCATCCGCTGAAGGATGCGGCGGATGCGGCCCGCGCCCTTCGCGCGGCGGGCGCATGTCGTGTCGTGGTGACGGACGGCCCCCGCGCAGTCGTTGCCGCAAGCCGGGAGGGCGAGTGCAGCGCCCTTCCCCCGCAGGTTCGGGTTGCGCGCGTGACCGGCGCAGGCGACACATTCGTGGCCGCCCATATGGCGGCTGAGCTTCGGGGCCTGCCTGTGGAAGCGGCACTTGCCGCCGCCCTCGCTGCCGCGGCCCATCACATCTCGGCGCCCGCCGCCGCAACCGGAGAGACGCTATGATCCCCGTGGACCTGCCCCTGATCTATGCCCCCGAAGTCGCCGACGCGAAGGCGCGTGGCTTGCCCGTCGTCGCGCTCGAATCGACGATCATCACTCATGGCATGCCCTATCCCGAGAATGTCGAAGCCGCGCGCGCGGTGGAGGCGGAAGTGCGGGCCGCAGGGGCCGTTCCCGCCACCATCGCCCTGCTCGACGGCATGATCCACATCGGGTTGACGGAGGCGGAGCTGGAAGCGCTTGGGCACGCGGAAGACGTCATGAAGGTTTCCCGCGCCGATTTCGCGGCCTGTCTCGCACAGCGCCGCACGGGCGCAACCACCGTTGCCGCAACGATGATCGCGGCTCATATGGCGGACATCGCAGTCTTTGCCACGGGGGGCATCGGTGGCGTCCATCGTGGGGCCGAAACCAGCTTCGACATCTCCGCCGACCTGAAGGAACTGGCCCGCACACCCGTGACCGTGGTCGCTGCCGGTGCCAAGGCCATCCTCGACCTGCCGAAAACGCTGGAGGTTCTTGAGACGGAAGGCGTCCCGGTCATCACCTTCGGACAGGATGACTTCCCGGCCTTCTGGTCACGCTCCTCCGGCCTGCCCTCGCCGCTCCGCATGGACACGGCGGAGGAGATCGCGGCCGCCCATGCCATGCGCACGGGACTGGGGCTCGGCGGAGGGCAGCTCATCGCCAATCCGGTGCCTGCGGAATACGAAATCCCGCGGGAGGAGATGATCCCCGCCATAGAACAGGCCCTGACGGAAGCGGAGGCGCAACGCATCGCCGCCAAGGAAGTGACGCCCTTCCTCCTCTCCCGCATCTTCGATCTCACGGAGGGACGCTCGCTCGCCACGAATATCCAACTCGTTCTCTCCAATGCGCGCCTTGCCGCGGCGATCTCCCGCGCCCTCTCCGCGCAGGGCTAGCAGGGCGCCGAAAGAGTAGTCCGAGGTTGCTCCGGGGCGGAGATCTTCCCTACATGGTTGAAGAACGCCCCGGACACCGCAGGTTTTGGCGCGTGACCGGACCGATCTTCCGGTGCTCAACGCAAGGCTAGGTAAACCCGCGACTTTTTCAGCAAGCCTTAGAGCATTGCGCTTATATCGGCGGTCGATCGCTGGTTGAGATCCTCCATGTGCTCAGCCAAAAACCGGTCGGCCGCCGCCCAACCCGCCTGCCGCAGACCATTGAGGAAGAACGGCGTGGGCAGAAGCTTCGTCGTGGCCGAGAGGTCGTTCATCAGCGCGTCGTCAGAGATCATGTGGACGTTCACATCCTTCATCGCCCCGCGCGCGACCTTCCCCTCCGCGATAAGCTCCTTCACGAAGGCGATCGCCCTCAGGTCGCGTAGCAGGGATGCGTTGAAGCTGATCTCGTTCACCCGGTTCTCGATGTCGAGCGGGGTGATGGGCAGCGCCTCCCGCGTCATGGGGTTGATGTTCACGATGACGATGTCATCGGGCAGAGCCGGATCGTAGAGCGGAAAGAGCGCCGGGTTTCCGACATAGCCGCCATCCCAATAGGCCTCGCGCCGCCCGGTCTGCGGGTCATCGATCTCCACCGCCTGAAAGATCGTCGGCAGGCAGGCGGAGGCAAGGATGACATCCGTGGTAATCTCGCAACTGTCGAAGATACGGATCTTGCCGGTGCGGACATTGGTCGCCGAAACGTAAAGCCGCGGCCCCTTGTCAGCCCGGACCTTCTCGAAATGCAGCCGTTTCACCACGCGTTCCAGCGGGTTCATGTAGGCTGGCCCGTAGGAATTGGGGCTGACGATCTGGCTCAGATAGTCCACCGTCCCGACGCTCAGCCAGACCTCCGCCATGCGGGCGATCAGAGGCGCGGCGGGCCAGAGCGCGGTCATCCAGTTGGTCAGGCGCATGTCGGTGACAGCACCCATCTGGGCCCAGAGCCAGTCGAGATGCTCCTGCGCTTCCGCCCGGCCCCCGCCCGCCAGCCCCGCTTTCAGCGCGGCCCCGTTCAGGGCGCCCGCCGACGTGCCGGAGATGGCGGCGATCTCGATCTCATCCTCCTCCAGAAGGCGGGTGAGCACCCCCCAGGTGAACGCGCCATGCGCGCCTCCGCCCTGCAGGGCAAGGTTGATGCGCTTGCGGCGCGGCAGTTCGTGGGAGGTGTCGCGCATGGGATTACTCCGCTGTCCATCCCCCGTCGACCGATATGGTCGTACCGGTGATCTGGGCTGCATGGTCGCTGCACAGGAAGGCCGCCGTGCCGGCGATCTCGTCCACGGTGACGAATTCGCGGGAGGGCTGGCGCTCCAGCATCACATTCTTGATGACGGTTTCGCGGTCCATCTTGTGGGTCTTCATCTGGTCGGGGATCTGCGCCTCCACCAGCGGGGTCAGGACGTAGCCCGGACAGATGGCGTTGCAGGTGATCCTTTCCCGCGCAGTTTCCAATGCTACCGTCTTGGTGAAGCCGACAACACCATGCTTCGCCGCGACATAGGCCGATTTGTAGGGCGAGGCCCGCAGCCCGTGTGCGGAGGCGATGTTGACGATCCGCCCCCAGCCGGCCGCCCGCATCAGGGGAAGCGCCGCTGCCGTCGTGTGAAACGCGGATGTGAGGTTGATCGCGATGATCGCGTCCCATTTCTCGACCGGGAATTCATCGACCGGCGCGACATACTGGATGCCCGCGTTGTTGACGAGGATATCGCAGGCCCCCACGGTCTCGATCAGCTCCCGGCAATCCGCGGCCTTGGACATGTCCGCCTTCACATAGCGGGCGGCGACCCCCGTTTCTTCCGCGATGCGCCGGGCGATCTCATGGTCCTCCTCGCGGTCGGTGAAGGAATTCAGCACCACGTCGGCACCCTGCCGCGCGAGTTCCTGCGCGATGGCCAGCCCGATGCCGGAGGTCGAACCCGTCACGATGGCCGTCTTACCCTTGAGCGTCATGCGTCTCTCCCAGATGTTCCACGCAGGGAGCAGAATAGGCCCCGGCGACGCAAAGGCCAGATGACGTTGCGCCCGGATTGTCGCACCGCAGAGCGCGAGCGCAAAAAAAACGCCCGCACAAGGCGGGCGTAGTATGAGGCAGGTTTCATACAGGCAAGAAACCTATCGAGCAGTGAGGTTGTTATACGCCCTCTGCATTCGCTGTCCAAGGTAAAAGTTTGAAAAGACAGCCGCCGGAAGGTAGCGTCACGTCAAACAATAAAGACATGGGCAGATGCACTTCAGCGGACGATACCGGCAATCAGGCCAGAAATTGCGTAGTTTGATTGCGGTTTTGGCAATCGCGACATGGGCTTGTCATGCGGGGGCGGAACCACGGCATGGAATTGCGATGTATGGCGAACCTGCACTGCCCCCGGATTTTTCGGCCCTGCCCTATGCCAATCCCCTTGCACCTAAAGGTGGACGAATCGTTACCGGCGAAGTGGGCGGATTCGACTCGCTCAATCCGTTTATCTTGAAAGGCCGTGCTCCATTCCAATTGTCGCCACTTACCGTGGAAACCCTGATGGCGCGGAGCATCGATGAACCCTTCACGCTTTACGGTCTGCTTGCCGAATCGATTGAAACGGATGACGACCGCTCCTGGGTCGAATTCACGCTTCGGGAGGGCGCGCGGTTTTCCGACGGCTCCCCGGTGACGCCGGAGGATGTGCTGTGGTCCTTCAACACCCTCTCCGAACAGGGTCATCCCCGTTATCGCGTCGCAGCGGACCGGATCGCCATGGCGGAGCAGTCAGGACCGCGCTCCGTGCGGTTTACCTTCTCGGCGCCGGACCGGGAGTTGCCGTTGCTTCTGGGCCTGCGCCCGGTGCTCAAGAAGGCGCAGTGGGAGGGTCGGGACTTCGCCACATCAGGGCTTTCCGTCGTGCCGATCGGCTCCGGCCCCTACGTCGTTGCGGGTTTTGAGCCGGGACGATCCATCGCCTTCCGGCGGAACCCGGATTGGTGGGGAAAAGACCTGCCCTTCAACCGTGGACTTCACAATCTGGATGAAGTGCGGGTGGAATATTTCGGTGACGGCGGCGCGATGTTCGAAGCCTTCAAGGCGGGCGTGCTGACCAGCTACCGGGAGCAGAATCCCGCCCGCTGGCAGCGCGCCTACGACTTCCCCGCCATGAGAAATGGCAGCATGGTGCGCGAGGAAATTCCGCATCATCGTCCATCCGGTATCTACGGGTTGGCGTTCAACACGCGCGATCCGCTTTTTGCGGACTGGCGGGTGCGGGACGCGCTGATCCAAGCCTTCAACTTCGAATTCATAAACCAGACCGTCAACGGCGGCACAGAACCCCGTATCACATCTTACTTTTCCAACTCACCTCTGGCGATGGATCATGGCCCGGCGGAGGGGCGCGTGGCGGAGTTGCTCCGCCCCTATGTGACGGAGCTGACACCGGATGCACTGGATGCCTATGCCCTTCCGGTCGCGGACGGCACGGCGGCGAACCGGCTCAATCTCCGCCGCGCCATGCAACAGCTTTCCGCAGCAGGCTGGGAAGTGGATGGCGGCGGGACACTTCGCAACGCTGCGGGCGAGCCCTTCTCATTCGAGCTTCTGATGCCGCTTGGATCCGGCGACCTCATGTCCGCTGTCACGATTTACCGGCAAGCTCTTGCCAGGATTGGAATAAACATGCGCGTCACCCAGGTTGACAGCGCCCAGTATACGGAGCGCACGAACCGCTTCGACTTTGCGATGACGCCGGTAACGCGCGCGCTCTCCCTTTCACCCGGCAATGAGCAGCGGCTTTACTGGGGCTCGGAAGAGGCACTGATGCAGGGGAGCCGCAACATCATGGGGATCCGTTCGCGCGCGGTGGACGACATGATCTCCACCCTGCTCGCCGCACGGACGACGGAGGATTTCCGAACCGCCGTTCAAGCGCTCGACCGGGCGCTTACCACTGGCCGTTACGTGATTCCCCTGTGGTTCGCCGACCGCTCGCGGGTTGCGCATGTCGAGGGGTTGAGGCATCCACGGACCCTGCCGGTCTATGGCGACTGGCCGGGCTTCCAGCCGGATGTCTGGTGGTTCGAAACAAAACAATAAACGGCAGAACGGGCAGGCAGATGACACGTTACCTTCTTGTCGCGGCGCTTCTTGCGCTTGGCGGATGCAACACGGTGGCCGGTGTGGGCGATGACATCTCGGGCGGCGCACGTTGGGTTCAGGGCTGGTTCTGATGCGACTTGCGCGTGACGGTCTCATACCGTAACCCCGTCTGAACTCAGGAGGATGCGATGGTTACGCTCGACATCATTTCGGATCTGGTCTGCCCGTGGTGCTACATCGGCAAGACGCTGCTCGACCGGGCGCTCGAATCAGATGCATCGCAGCCTTTCACCGTCGCCTGGCATCCCTACCAGCTGAACCCGGAGATCCCTGCAGGAGGGATCCCCTATGCCGATTTCCTCCGGTTGAAGTTCGGTGCTCCCGAGCGGGCCAGCCAAGTGCTGGTAAAGGTCACGGAGGCGGCGAAGGCGGCGGGCGCCCTCATCGACTACGTGGCCATCACGCGGGAGCCCAACACGCTTGATGCGCACCGGCTGATCCATTGGGCCGGGCTGGAGGGGCGGCAGACGCCCGTCGTCTCTGCCCTGTTCCGCGCCCATTGGCGGGAGGGCCGCGACATCGGTTCTCATGACGTTCTGGCCGACATCGCGGGCGAAACCGGGCTCGATCGCAAAATGATTCTCCGTCTGCTTGACAGTGACGCGGATCGGGAGGAGATTCGGGGAAGAATTCAGCACGCCCGTGATCGCGGGGTGCAAGGAGTTCCGACCTTCGTCATCGCGGACACCCATGTTCTCACCGGTGCTCAGCCGGTGGAAGTGTGGGCGGACGTGATTAAGCAGATCAAGGCCCAACTCACCTGACGGCGAGGGGCGCAAACCGGAAAGCGCCCCCGATGGCTGGCTCGCTCCTCTCCACCCAACGGCGTGGCGGACTTTTCAATCCGCGGACGCAGCCGCCCTTCGGCGAGTTCGTTGCGCTGATCGCGATGATGTTCGCGACCATCGCGCTTTCCATTGATGCGATGCTGCCCGCGCTGCCGCAGATTGCGCAGGAGCTGGACCTGGCCAACCCGAATCGGGCGCAGATCATCATCACGGTCTTCATGGCCGGGATCGGTCTGGGTCAGCTTTTCGCGGGGCCGCTGTCAGACAGTTTCGGCCGCCGCCGGATCATCGTGATCGGCGTGGCGATCTACATCATAGGCTCGCTCACGGCCTATCTCTCCCACACGTTCGAAGTGCTGCTGGTCGCGCGCTTCCTTCAGGGCATCGGAGCCTCCGCGCCGCGGATCGTCGGCGTGGCCATTGTGCGGGACAGGTATGAGGGGCGGATGATGGCGCGGGTGATGTCCTTCGTCATGACGCTGTTCATCCTCGTGCCCGCCATCGCGCCGCTGTTCGGCACCTTCGTGATCCACCTTGCGGGATGGCGCTCCATCTTCCTCGTTCTGGTGTTCGCCGGAGTGGTGATGGCGCTGTGGCTGCTCTCCCGCCAACCGGAGACGCTGGAGGTCAGCCACCGCCGCCCCTTCTCGTTCCGCGCCATCGGTAGCGCGATGCGGGAGATTTTCGGCAACCGGCTGGTGCTCGTCTATCTGATGGCGATGAGCCTCGGCTTCGGGCCGCTGTTCGGCTTCATCTCCTCCGTCCAGCAGATCTATGACGTGAGCTTCGGCATGGGCGAGAGCTTCGCGCTCTGGTTCGCGGCGCAGGCGCTGATCGCAGGCACCGCAGGGCCGCTGAACGCGACGCTGGTGATGCGCTTCGGCATGCGGCGGATGGCTTCCACCGCGTTTCTGATACAGGCGGTGCTTTCGGTCGTGATGTTCACGCTCTGGCGGATCGGCGTATTCGAAAGCCACCCCTTCCCCGCCTTCTTCTGCTGGGCCGCCTCCGTGTTCTTCCTGAACGGTTTCATCTTCGGCAACCTGAACGCCCTGTCGCTGGAGCATCTGGGCCACATCGCCGGTATCGCGGCCTCCGTCATCGGCGCGGTTTCCACGGTGATCGCGGTGCTGATCGCGGTGCCGATCGGTCTGGCCTTCGACGGGACGCCAGTGCCGCTGATCTTCGGCATCACCTGCTGTGCCTGTGCGGGCTACCTGCTCATGCTCTACAGCCGCAGGCACGGTTGAGGAATGGCAAGAGGCTCGCTGTCCGCCACCGCGACGGGCATCGCCTATATTCTGGCGGCGATGCTCTGTTTTTCCGTGCTGGACGCGATGGGCAAGGCGCTTCGGCTTGCCGGGCATCCTGTGGGGCAGATCGTCTGGGCGCGGAACGCCGGGCAGTTCCTGATCGTGCTGCTCATCTTCCGTACGGCAATTCCCGCTATCGCACGGACCCGCCATCTTGGTCTGCACAGCCTTCGTGCGGTGAGTCAGCTTGGCGCGGCGGCGTTCTTCTTCCTGAGCCTCGGCTACATCGGGCTGGCGGAGGCGACGGCGATCATGGACCTGAACCCTGTGCTCATCACGCTCGGCGCGGCGCTGATCTTCGGTGAGAAGCTCGGCCCGCGGCGGATCGTGGGCATCGTGTTGGCGCTGCTTGGCGCGCTCATCATCATCCGGCCGGGAAGCTCCATGTTCACCCCTGCCGCCTTCCTGCCCCTCATCGGTGCCGTCTGCTACACCTCTTTCGCGCTCGCCACCCGCAAGGTGGGACGGAGCGAGAATGTCTGGACGGCGATGTTCTGGTCCGGCGCCATCGCGACTCTGCTGACAAGCCTTCTCCTCCCGTGGCAATGGGTGACACCCGCGGCGGGGAGCCTGTTGCTGTTTGCAGGTGTGGGCATCGCCGGAACGCTGGCGCAGCTTTTCATGATCCGCGCCTTCGCGCTGGCCGATGCGGGTGTGATCGCTCCCTTTGGCTACATCGGCATCCTGTTTGCTACCGTATGGGGCTATGTCTTCTTCGGAGAGATTCCCGATATCTGGGTGGGCGTGGGCGCGCTTGTGATCGTCGGAGCAGGACTTTATGTGTGGCACCGCGAAACGCGGGCGCGGCAGGAGCAGGTCGCCGCAGACTAGAGGGTGGCATGCCGCAGGAAGACGCCGCACAAGGGACACGTATCCGCGCAAAGGACCGGATCACCGACATCGTCGGCCGCATCCTGATGGGTGGGCTGCGGCTGATCCCTTACGAGCGGCGCATCCCGCTGGCCGGATGGGTCTTTTCCCGGCTCGTGGCCCCGGTCGCGGGCTATCGCAAGCGCATACGGGAAAATCTCGCGCTCATCTTTCCCGACATGGATCCGGCCGAGGTGCGGCGCCTTTGCCGCGACGTTCCCGACAATGTCGGCCGCAGCCTTGTCGAACTGTTCTCTGGAGAGGAGTTTCTGGCCCGCGTCTCCGGCACTCCGGTTCGTGGTCCCGGTGTGGATGCGGTCGCTGCGGCACAGGCTGCGGGGCGTCCCGTCATCATCGTGTCAGGTCACTTCGGCAATTTTAACGCGGCCCGCCCGGTTCTGGCGGCGAAGGGTTACAAGGTAGGCGCGCTCTATCGGCCGATGGACAATCCGCTCTTTCACGACGCCTATGTCACTGCGATGGAATCGCTGTCCAAGCCGCTGTTCCCCCGCTCCCGGCGGGGCATGGCGGAGATGCTGCGCTTCCTGCGCTCCGGCGGGCTGGTGGCGATATTGATCGATCAGGCGATGACGGGGGAGCCCGCGCTGACCTTCTTCGGTCATCCGGCGCATACCTCGCTTTCCGCCGCGGAACTCGCGCTGCGTTACGATGCGGTGATCGCGCCCGGCTATGTCATCCGCAAGGACAACGGTCTGGACTTCGACATGTGGATCGAGGCGCCGCTGGATCATACCGATCCCATGACGATGACACAGGCGCTGAACGACAGCCTGGAGGCGCAGGTCAGGGAGCATATGGACCAGTGGTTCTGGATCCATCGCCGCTGGAAACAGGCGCGTCAGCGGACATAGCTCAGGCGGTCAGGGTCTCCATGCGTCCTGCCTGAATGCGCCATACCACGCCCTGCCGGTCCTCCAGATAGGGCAGTTCCTCCTCCGCCAGACCAAGGGCGGCCCCGCGCAGATAGCGGGAGAAGAACCCGTGCGTGACCAGAACGGCTGGGCCGTCAAGCCGCGTCAGAACCGCCTCTGCCCGCGCGCGCAGATGGGCAAGCGGCTCTCCTCCCGGCGCTGCGGCATACCACGCGAGCGGGTTGGACAATGTGGCGGAAGCGGGCCAGCGATGCGCAATCTCCTCCAGCGTCAACCCCTCCCACGCCCCCATGCCGATTTCCCGCAGGTCCGGCTCAACCTCCACGGGGCCAAGCGGGGCAAGTGCGATTTCGGCCGTATCCAGTGCCCGGCCCAGCGGGCTGGAAAGGAATCGCCACCCCCGCCAATCGCGCCGATTCGCTTGCAGCAGGCGGTGAATCGCCACAGCCTGTGCTTTCCCCGCCGGTGTGAGTGCGGAATCCTGCCGACCCTGCATCCGCCGCTCCCGGTTCCAAAACGTTTCGCCGTGGCGAAGGATCAGCAGCTCTGTCATGAAACCGTCAAAAGTACAGGTTGAAGTCGAGTTACCCTGAGCTAGCGCTTGCGTCTACACGCCAAAGGCGATTAGCATCTTTTAAAACAAATGTGTTCGAAAGAGGAGATGGCATGAGGATCGACAATCCGCTCACTCTCCCCGCTTGTCCACCTTCACTCGAGAGAACTCCTGTGGATGCGGAACTGGAGGAGATCCTCGCGCTGGCTGCGGATGCGGCACAGTCGCAGGTGGCGGCCGTGCTTGCCTTCTGCCCTCTCGGCGCGAGGGTTTTCGCCGGGCGTGGCCTGCTCCGCCACCCGGAAGGCTATGTCCCCGTCACCGCAAGCGTCTATGAACGCATGTTCCCTTCCTGCAGAGCCGTCACGCTGCCTGCGGCGCATCTTCCGACGGACATCCGCCGCATCCTCTCGACCGAGACTTCCGGCAGCTATCTGGCCTTTCCGCTTTTCGTGGACCTGGACCGGCGCGGTCTCCTGATCCTGCGGCGCGAGGGGCCGGCGGGCTGGGCCGAGGCAGAGATCGCTCATCTGGAGCGTTTCGCCCGGCTGATCAGGCTCAGGATGCGCAACATGCTGGACGCGGTTGCAGCCCAGACGGTATTCGAGCAGGCCGATTCCGGCCTGCTGATCGGTCGCTTCCTCACCGACGATACCGGGGAGGCGAGCGATCTGCTCATCGAAAATGCAAACAAGGCCTTTCGGGTCTTTGTGAACAATGACGTGTCGGACCGTCTTTTGGCGCTCTGGCCCGATCCGACCGTGATTCTCGCCGCCGCAGCAACGCTCATGCCCGATACGCCTATGCAGCGGCTGGAGCTTCCGGGGCCGCGCGGCGGAAAGGAATGGTTCGAAGCCCGCTTCCGGCGGCTGGCGGACGACCGGCTGTTGCTGCTCGTGACGGAAGTGAGCGAACGGCGGCGGCTCTTTCAACGGCTCGTGGAGCAGGAGGAGCGGCGGCGGCTGGCCAACCGTCTGGCGGAGCTGGGCGTCTGGGACTTTGACCCGGCGACGGGCGATGTGACGGTGGATGACAACCTTCGGGGCATGTTCGGCGTGATCGGCGCGCGTCCCATCGGTTTTGCCCAGGTGCTCCGCGCTATCCCCAACGAGGATCGCCGCCGCGCCCGGAGGGAAGCCGCGGCCCTCCTCCTCACCGAAAACCGGGAGGGGGTGAGCTTCCCCATCCGGGTGAAGGGAATCGACGACGGCATCATGCGCCATGTCATGCTCAGCGGTGTCCGCATGACGCGGCACGACGGGCGTCCCGCATGGCTGATCGGTGCCGCCCGCGACATCACCTCAAGGGTGGAGCGCGAGGAGCGGGACCGTCTGCTGCATCAGGAGCTTGGCCATCGGCTGAAGAATACGGTGACGCTGGTGCTCGGGCTGGTCAACCAGACCTTCCGTACCTCCCGCGACATCGAGGGCGCCCGGACCGCGCTTCTGTCACGCATCCGGGCGCTCGGCGCGGCGCATGAGCATCTCCTGCTTGGTGATACCAACGGCGCGCGGTTCGAGGATGTGGTGCTGGGCGCGCTCGCCTTCGGCGAGTTCGAGCCCGAGCGCATCTGCGCCTCGGGGCCGGAACTTCGGGTTGGTCAGCGGTCTGCGCTCCATCTGGCGCTGGTGCTGCATGAACTGGTCACCAATGCGGTGAAATACGGCGCCCTCTCCTCTGACGCAGGCCGTATCGCGATCCATTGGTCGATCAAGGATCAGGACGCCGTCATGGAATGGCGGGAGAGCGGCGGTCCCCGCGTTGCCCCGCCCGCCCGCTCCAGCTTCGGCACGCGGCTCATTGCCTCCGGGCTGACAGGCGGCGGACAGGCGGCGGCGGACATCCAGTATCGCCCGGAGGGCTTCTACTGCCGCCTGTCCGCCCCGCTTTCCGAACTGGCGGGCTAGACGCCGTCTTCCATCCGCGCCATCAGGCCGGTGCGCAGGAATATCTGTTTCTCCAGCTCGCAGATTACGAACACCGCCAGACCGAAGAGGATCACCACCGCCCCGTCCAGCAGCGTCAGCGGGCGGGTATCGAACAACTGCTGCATGACCGGCAGATAGGTGAACAGAAGCTGCGCCACCACGACCACCGCCACAGCACCCAGCACCGCCGGCGTCCCCTTGAAGCCAACCGCCCGGAGGGAGCGGACATGCATATAGCGGACGTTGAAGAGGTAGAAAATCTCCATCACCACCACGGCGTTCACGGCAAGCGTCCGCTGCCCGGCCAGATCATAGCCCCGGGCGGCACCATAGGCCGATATCCCGAATACGCCGATGGCGAACAGCAAGGACACCAGAACCACGCGCCAGAGCATGAAGGGCGTCAGGAGTTGCGCCCCGGCAGGGCGTGGCTTGCGTTCCATCACATCCGGTTCCGGCGGCTCAAAGGCCAAGACCAGGCCCAGCGTCGCCGACAGGATCAGGTTGATCCACAGGATCTGCACCGCCGACATGGGCACCGGCCAGGCCAGCAGCAACGCGACGATCACCGCCACCGCTTCGCCGCCGTTGGTCGGCAGCGTCCAGGAGATGACCTTGCGAATGTTGTCGAAAACGGTCCTTCCCTCTTTCACGGCCGCGACGATGGTGGCGAAGTTGTCATCGGTCAGCACCATCTCGGCTGCCTGACGCGCGGCTTCCGTCCCCTTCCGGCCCATCGCGATACCGACATCCGCCTGCTTGAGCGCGGGTGCATCGTTCACCCCGTCACCCGTCATGGCGACAACCTCTCCCCGTGATTGCAGGGCACGCACGATGCGCAGCTTGTGCTCGGGGCTGGTGCGCGCGAAAACCGTCGTGCGTTCCGCCACATCGGCAAGATCGGCATCGGTCAGTGCCTCGACCTCCGCCCCGGTTGTCGCCAGCGGGTTCTCCGCCATGCCAAGCTGCCCGGCAATCGCCCGGGCGGTAAGCACGTGATCCCCCGTGATCATCTTCACCCCGATCCCCGCCGAGCGGCATAGGGCGACCGCCTCCGTCGCCTCCGGCCGGGGAGGATCGATGAACCCGGCGATACCGAGGAAGGTAAACCCGCGTTCCATATCCGTCATCGTCAGGTCATCGCGCTCCGCCGGACGCTCGGCAAAGCCAAGCACCCGCTGGCCCGCCTCCGCCAGCGCGTTGATCCGCTGCTGCCAGAGCGCTGCGTCGAGCGGCCCGGCGCTGTCGCTGTCGCACATGGCAAGCACCGCCTCCGGTGCGCCCTTCACCCGGATCATCCGCCCCTCGGGACCGCCGGTCAGCACCGCGAGGAAGCGGTATTCCGCATCGAACGGAATTCCGTCCAGCACCGGCTCCGTTTCCCGCTCGACCTCTCCCATCCCGGCCTTGGCGGCCACGGCGAGCAGCGCACCATCCATCGGGTCGCCTGCAACGCGCCAGGTTCCCTCCCGCTGGATGAGCTTGCCATCGTTCGCGAGCATCCCCGCGCGAAGCAAGCGCATGGCGCCCTCCGCAGAGACCTCCTGCCCGTTGCGGAGGA
Source organism: Haematobacter sp. (assembly GCF_032102465.1). Lineage (NCBI taxonomy): Bacteria > Pseudomonadati > Pseudomonadota > Alphaproteobacteria > Rhodobacterales > Paracoccaceae > Haematobacter > Haematobacter sp. The sequence continues at coordinate 71,891 of NZ_DAMDHB010000015.1, forward strand.
ACCGGCCCTCGGGCGTATAGCCTGCGCCCTCCACCTGCCAATCACCCTCAGGCGTTATGATGCGCGCAACCATCATCTCGTTCAGGGTGAGCGTGCCGGTCTTGTCGGAGCAGATCGTGCGCGTCGCACCGAGTGTCTCCACCGCCGGAAGCTTGCGGATGATGGCATGACGCGCAGCCATCCGCCGCACCCCGATGGCCAGCGTGATGGTGATGACGGCGGGCAGGCCTTCCGGGATCACCCCGACGGCCAGCGCGACCGAGATCAGCAGCGCCTCCTCCCAGCCGTAGGCATCGACGAAATGGGCATAAAGAAACACGGCCACCGCACCGACAAGCGCGACCAGCGTGAACTGTCGTCCGAAGCGGTTGATCTTCTGGAGAAGCGGTGTCGTTCCGGTCTCCACCTCGCCGATCATCACGCTGATCCGCCCGATCTCGGCCCGCGGGCCGGTGCCGACCACCAGCCCCTGCGCCTGCCCCGTCGCGACCAGCGTGCCGGAGAATGCCATGTCGGAGCGGTCGCCGATCGCTGCAGCGGCAGCAACGGGCCGGGTGTCCTTCTGCACGGGAACGGACTCGCCGGTCAGGATGGACTCGTCGATCACCAGATGCCGCGCGCGCAGCAGGCGGAGATCGGCGGGCACCTGATCCCCCGCCTCCAGCAGCACCACATCCCCCGGGACAAGATCGCGCGTGTCCACCTCCACCCTCTCGCCATCCCGCAAGGCGACGGCATGGGGCGCGATCAGCTCCCGGATGGCGGAAAGCGCCTGTTCCGCCTTTCCCTCCTGCACGAAGCCCACGATGGCATTGGCCAGCACCACGGCAAGGATGACACCCGCATCAATCGGATGGCCAAGCAACAGGGCCGCAGCTGCAGCCGCAATGAGAAAATAGATCAGCACGTTGTTGAACTGCGCAAACAGCCGGACGATTGCGGGCCGTGCGGCCTGTTCCGGCAGGTCGTTGGGCCCGTAGCGGGTCAGCCGCTCCGCCGCTTCGATTGAGGACAGCCCCTCCAGGCCGGCACTCAATCGATCTGCAGTGGCCTCCGCTGTCAGGGCATGCCACGGATCACCGGAAGCATCGGTCAGATCAAAGGACGGAACGGGTTTGGAGGTCTGGACTTGCACGTGCTGTCTCCTGCGATCCCTCACAGCTAAGGTAGGCGCAGGATCCGCATGAACAAACGACAAATAGTGGGCAAGCAGGCGGAAGGGTCGGGACCGGTCCGCCCGTCACTTCCCCGTCAGCCGGAGGTGCCGCAGGTGATACGGTCTTGATCTGGCGCACGCTGCCGTTAGGTTCCGCGGGGCAAGCGCCTTTCCGGGCGCCATCCAGCGGAAATCTGCGGAGGTTTTCATGCCGCGCCTGACCGGCCTTTTCGTTCTCGCCCTTGTCGCGCTCCCTGCGGCGATACCGCTCGTCCGGCCCGCGATGGCCGCAGAGGCGGTCACCACCTTCTCTCTTCCCAACGGCATGCAGGCCATCGTGGTGGAGGATCACCGCGCGCCCGTCGTGGTGCATATGGTCTGGTACAAGGTGGGGTCCGCCGACGAGAAACCCGGTACCTCCGGCATCGCGCATTTCCTTGAGCACCTCATGTTCAAGGGCACGGACAAGATGGCGTCGGGCGAGTTCTCCAGAGTGGTGGAGGCGCAGGGCGGCAACGACAATGCCTTCACCTCCTATGACTATACCGGCTACTTTCAGCGGGTGGCCGCCAACCGGCTCGACCTGATGATGCAGATGGAAGCGGACCGGATGCGGAACCTCCACCTGACGGAGGAGGAGGTCACCACCGAACGCGCCGTGATCCTGGAGGAACGCAACCAGCGGGTGGAGAACGATCCGGGCTCCCTGCTGAACGAACAGCAGCGCGCGGCGCAGTATCTCAATCACCGTTACGGCATTCCGGTGATCGGCTGGCGGCACGAGATGGAAAAGCTCGACCAGCAGGATGCGCTGGCCTTCTACCGGACCTATTACGCGCCCAACAACGCGATCCTCGTCGTCTCCGGCGATGTGGAACCGGCAGAGGTGAAACGGCTGGCGGAGGAAAACTACGGCCCGCTGAAACCGTCCGAGAACCTGCCCCCCCGCATCCGCCCGCAGGAGCCGCCGCAAATCGCCGCCCGCCGCGTCACGCTGGAAGACGGCCGCGTCGCCCGTCCCTATGTCATGCGCACCTATCTCGCGCCCGAGCGGAATACCGGGGATCAGAAGGAAGCCGCCGCGCTGACCGTGCTGGCGGAACTGCTGGGCGGCGACCCCGCGACCTCCGTGCTGGGGCAGAAGCTCCAGTTCGAAACGCAGGCGGCGCTTTCCACGGGCGCATTCTACGATGGCGTGGCGGTCGATCCCACGACCTTCGGCCTCTATATCGTGCCCGCGGCGAACGAGGGGCTGGCGGACGCGGAAGCCGCGCTCGACAAGGCTCTGGCGGAGTTCATGACGGAGGGGGTGAATGCCCAGCAGCTTGAGCGGATCAAGACACAGCTCCGCGCCTCCGACATCTATGAGCTGGACAACGTGGACCGTATCGCCCGCCGCTACGGAGAGGCCCTGTCCGTCGGGCTGACGGTGGAGGATGTGCAGGCGTGGCCCGACGCGCTCCGCGCGGTGACGGCCGAGGACGTGATGGCGGCGGCACATGATGTCTTTGACCTCCGCCGCTCCGTCACCGGCTGGCTGACCCGCCCCGCCGATGCGCCCGAGCCGCCCCCCAACGCCCCAATCGCCGGCCCCGCCGAGGGAGACATCGCCCAATGATCCGCTTCGCCTTTACCCTTGCCACGAGCATCGCCTTCGCATTCCGTGCCCTCGCCGCCGTGGATATTCAGGAAGTGACCTCTCCCGGGGGGATCAAGGCGTGGCTGGTGGAGGAGCACTCCATCCCCTTCACCGCGCTAGAGATCCGCTTCAAGGGCGGCGCCAGCCTTGACGCCGAGGGCAAGCGCGGCGCGATCAATCTGATGTCCGGCCTGCTGGACGAAGGCGCGGGCGATCTGGATTCGCGCGCCTTCTCCGCCGCGCGGGAGGACCTGGCGGCAAGCATCCGGTTCAACGCCTCGGACGATGCGGTTTCTGTCTCCGCCCGCTTCCTGACGGAAAACCGGGCGCAGGCGGTGGACCTGATCCGCTTGGCGGTCACCGAACCGCGCTTCGACGAGGATGCCATAGACAGGGTCCGTGGGCAGGTTCTGGCCTCCATCGCTTCCGACGCGCGTGATCCGAACGCCATCGCGGCGCATACCTTCGCCCATCTCGCCTTCCCCGATGACCCTTATGGAACCGCCATCGACGGAACGGAGGAGAGCGTCCGCGCGCTCACCCGGGACGACCTGATCGCCGCGAAGGATCGCGTCATGGCCCGCGACCGGGTGGTCGTCTCCGCCGTGGGTGACATCGACGCGGGGGAACTGGGGCGCATCCTCGATGAAATCCTCGGGCCTCTTCCCGCGACGGGGGCGGACATGCCGCCTGCCGTCTCCTATGATCTGGCGGGCGGAACGACGGTGGTGGATTTCGATACGCCGCAGTCGGTGATCCTGTTCGGCCAGCCGGGGATCGACCGCGACGATCCCGATTTCTTCCCGGCCTTCGTGCTGAACGAGGTGCTGGGCGGCGGACGTTTCACCGCGCGGCTGATGAAGGAGGTGCGGGAGAAGCGCGGCCTGACTTACGGCATCTACACCTCCATCGCCAACTACGACCGCGCCTCCTATATCGTGGGGTCGGTTGCGACGGTGAATGCGCGCGCGGGTGAGACGCTCTCCGTCATCCGTGACGAATGGGCCAAGGCGCAGGCGGACGGCATCACGCAGGAGGAGCTGGACGCGACCAAGACCTACCTGATCGGCGCCTACCCGCTGCGTTTCGACGGCAACGCGACCATCGCGCGGATCCTTGTCGGCATGCAGGCGCAGGGCTACGGTCCCGACTACATCACCAGGCGCAACGACTTCATCGAGGCCGTGACGCTGGAGGGCGTGAAGCGCGTGGCGGCAAAGCGGCTAGCCCCGGAGAAGCTGCATTTCGTCGTGGTCGGCCATCCCGAGGGCGTGACGGCGAACTGATTGGGCTTTGAGTCGCGTCGGGCGGCGTGCTACACCATGGGCCATGCAAGCCGCTCGCCACAACATATCGACCGACGCGCCGGTAATCCGGCAGCTTGACGACTCCGTCATCAACAGGATCGCCGCCGGTGAAGTGGTGGAGCGGCCCGCCTCCGCCGTTAAGGAACTGGTGGAAAACGCGCTGGACGCGGGCGCGCGGCGCATCGACATCGCCTATGCGGACGGGGGCAAGACGCTCATCCGTGTCACGGACGACGGATGTGGAATGCGGCCTGCGGATCTGCCGCTCGCCCTGTCCCGCCACGCGACGTCCAAGATCGACGGGTCCGACCTGCTTGCCATCCATTCCTTCGGCTTCCGGGGAGAGGCGCTGCCCTCCCTTGGCGCGGTGGGCCGGCTGACCGTCACCTCCCGCGCAAAGGGGGAGGAGGCCGCCTCCCTTCGGGTCGCGGGCGGCGTGCCGGAGGGGGTGCGGCCTGCGGCTCTCGGCAGCGGAACGGTCGTCGAACTCCGCGATCTGTTCTATGCAACACCGGCGCGGCTGAAGTTCCTGCGCTCGGACCGGGCGGAGGTTCAGGCGATCGGAGAGGTCGTCCGCCGCCTCGCCATGGCGGAGCCGTCCGTCGCCTTCACCCTCCGCGACGAGACGGCGGATCGCACCATCCTGCGGCTGGAGGCGGAACAGGGCGATCTGTTCGACGCGCTGCACCGCAGGCTGGCCCGGATCATCGGCAATGACTTCGCCGAAAACGCCCTGCCCATAGAGGCGGAACGGGAAGGGCTGCGGCTTTCCGGTTACGCAGCACTCCCCACCTATTCCCGCGGGTCGGCGGTGGCGCAGTATCTGTTCGTGAACGGACGTCCGGTGGCGGACCGTCTGCTGATCGGGGCGCTTCGGGGCGCCTATGCCGATTTCCTGAGCCGTGACCGCCATCCCGCTGCCGTGCTGTTTCTGGACTGCGACCCGCACCGGGTGGATGTGAATGTCCATCCCGCCAAGGCGGAGGTGCGATTCCGCGAACCTGCCCTCGCCCGCAGCCTGATTGTCACGGCGCTTCGTCATGCGCTGGCGGAGGCGGGGCATCGTGCCTCCTCCACCGTTGGAGCGGAAACGCTGGCCGCCTTCCGTCCGGAGGAAGCCGCGGCGCAGCCCCGCATCTACCAGATGGACCTGCCGAGCCGTCCCTTCCGCCCCTCACCGCAAGCGTTGGGCATGGCCTATGCGGCGCAGGCTCCCGGCTTTGCGGAGGGCCCAGCGGCCCCGGTTTCCGCCCGCAGCGAAGGGCCTTCCGATATGCCGGAGGCCAGCCACCCGCTCGGCGCCGCGCGGGCGCAGATGCATGAGAACTACATCATCGCCCAGACACAGGACGGCATCGTCATCGTCGATCAGCATGCCGCGCATGAACGGCTGGTCTATGAGCGTCTGAAACGGCAGATGGCGGAGCACGGCATTGCCCGGCAGGCGCTGCTGATCCCGGAGGTCGTGGAACTCTCCACCACCGATGCGGGGCGGCTCCTGGACAACGCCGCGGAGCTGGCGGACCTCGGGATCATCATCGAGCCGTTCGGGGCGGGAGCCGTCGCCGTGCGCGAGGTTCCCGCGCTTCTGGGCACGGCAGAGGCCGCACCGCTCCTCCGCGACATCCTGGACGAACTCGCGGATATGGGCGAGAGCCGCACGCTCCGCGGACGCCTGGACGCCGTGCTCTCCCGCATGGCCTGCCACGGGTCGGTGCGCTCGGGGCGATGGATGCGAGCGGAGGAGATGAACGCCCTCCTGCGGGAAATGGAAGCGACGCCCCACTCCGGCCAGTGCAACCATGGCCGCCCGACCTATGTGGAACTGAAGCTGTCCGACATCGAACGGCTGTTCGGCCGCCGCTGACCGGTATCGCCCGGAACGCGGAGGCGCGGGCCGCCGTCAGCTCTTGATCGGCTTGCCCACGTGTTTGCGCAGACGCGAGGGAGTGGATTTCTTCTTTGCCCGGTAGGGGTTCTTGTCCGACTGGCTGCGCAGCGTCAGCCGGATCGGCGTTCCGGGCATGTCGAAGGAATCACGCAGCCCGTTCACCAGATAGCGGCGATAGCTCTCCGGCAACTGATCGGGATGGGAGCACATCAGGACAAAGCCCGGGGGCCGTGTCTTGACCTGCGTCATGTAGCGCAGACGGATACGCCGGCCCCCCGGAGCGGGCGGCGGATGCGCCTCCGTCATGGCGCCGAGCCACTGGTTCAGCTTCGCGGTCGTGATGCGGCGGTTCCAGACCTGATAGGCGGAGATAATCGCGTCATGCAGCCGGTCCAGCCCGCGCCCCGTCGCCGCGGAAACGGTGACAAGCGGCGCGCCCCGAAGCTGCGGGAGGGAGCGGTCGAACTGCTCCTTCAACTCGCGGAGCTTATCCTGCCGATCTTCCACCAGATCCCATTTGTTGACGGCGATGACGACCGCGCGCCCTTCGGTCTCCGCGAAGTCGGCGATGCGCAGATCCTGCTGCTCGAACGGGATTTCCACATCGAGCAGCACGACCACCACTTCGGCGAACCGCACGGCGCGAAGACCGTCGGAGACGGAGAGCTTCTCCAGCTTGTCCACCACCTTGGCCCGCTTGCGCATCCCGGCCGTATCGAAGATGCGGATGGGCGTGCCCTGCCAGTCGGCCGCGACGGAGATCGCGTCGCGCGTGATGCCTGCCTCGGGCCCGGTCAGCAGACGATCCTCGCCGATGATCCGGTTGATGAGCGTCGATTTCCCGGCATTGGGCCGCCCGATGACGGCGATCTGAAGCGGCTTTGCGCGCGTGGGAACGGGAACGGCATCCTCGTCCGTCTCCCCCTCGGTCACATCGACATCCGTGACGGGAGCATAGTCGGAGGCGCGTGCCTCGAACTCGTCCGACAGCGGCACGAGGACGCGGTAGAGATCGTCCATCCCCTCGCCATGCTCGGCCGAAAGGCGCAGCGGCTCGCCAAGGCCCAGCGACCACGCCTCCAGCGCGCCATCTTCGCCCGCACGCCCCTCGGCCTTGTTCACGCCGAGAATGACATGGGCGTTCTTGCGGCGCAGAATGTCGGCAAAGCCCTGATCCGCCGCCGTGATCCCCGCGCGTCCATCGACAAGGAACAGGCAGATGTCCGCCATTTCCACCGCACGCTCCGTCAGGCGGCGCATCCGGCCCTGGAGACTGTCGTCCGTCGCCTCCTCAAGCCCCGCCGTGTCGATCACGGTGAAGCGGAGATCGCCCAGCCGCGCCTCGCCTTCGCGCAGGTCGCGGGTCACGCCCGGCTGGTCATCGACAAGGGCGAGCCGCTTGCCGACGAGCCGGTTGAACAGCGTGGACTTGCCGACATTGGGCCGCCCGACGATGGCGAGGGTGAAGGACATGACATGACTCCGGTTCCGCCAAAGGGGCGGCGAGGGGCTTCCTTACACGTGCTTTGGCTCAGCGGAAAGCGCGGAGTTGCCCATCCCGCGTGACGACGTAGAGCGTTCCGCCCGCAATGGCCGGGGCGGCAGCCGCGCCATCGGGCAGTTCCTGCGAGCCGATCAGCGCGCCGGAGGCCGGGTCGAAGCTGCGGATCACCCCGTCGGAGGAGACGAGCAGGAGCCGCCCGCCCGCCAGAAGCGGCCCGTAATGGACAAAGATCTCCGCCCGCCGCTTTTCCTTCTGGGGCACGAAGAACGGCAGGTCGCGCACCCAGACCGGCGCGCCGGTGGCGCTGTCGAGCCGGACGAGCTTCGCCTCGTCATTGACGAGATAGACCGCGTTGCCGCTGACGGCGACGGGGCCATAGGATCCCTCCCGTGCCGTCCACCGCGCGTCTCCCGTGCGGGCGTCGAGTGCGACCGTGCCGCCGCTCTGGTTCCCCGCATAGACCGTGTCGCCCACGATCACCGGATCGCTGGTGATGTCGGTGAAGCCGGACCAGGCGCGGCCCACCCGCTTGCCCGCGACCGCCGCCTCCCAGAGCGACGCGCCCGAGCCTTGCGTGACCGAAATGAGGTTGCCCGAGGCGAAGGGGAAGATCACCATCCCTTCGCCCACCGCCGGGGCCGATCCGCCCATCACGCCGGAGACGGAGGGCGTGCCGGGCAGCGTCCAGAGCACCTTGCCCGAGGTGTCCAGCGCCCAGGCGCTCGAATCCCGCGCGACGACGTAGATGCGGTTTCCCGCGACCGCTGGCGCGCCCATCGCGGGCGCATCGAACCGCTGCCGCCAGAGTTCCGCCCCCGAAGCCGCGTCCAGCGCAACGAGGTCACCGTAGGCCGTGGTCACGTAGAGCCGGCCATCCGCCGTCGCAAGTCCCCCGCCGGAGCGTGTGCCCGCAGCGCCGGACCGCGGCAGAACGCTCTTGCTCCAGAGCGTCTGACCGGAGGTGGAGGTCGCCACGACCTGCATCGCGGCGTCGAGCGTGTAGATGCGGCCACCCGCGATCACAGGCTCCGCGGTGATGCGTCGCCGCTCGCTGTCGCCCTGCCCGATGGATGCCGACCAGATCGGCGTCAGCGTGCGCCCCAGCGCCGGGTTGGCCAGCCGGTGCGCGGCATTGCCGCCGGGTTGCGTCCATTCCGCATTCGCCGTCTGCGCAGGAAGCGAGGCGGGCCGGGATTCGTTGCCCGGCCGGGGGTTGTGATAGCCGGAGATGGTATCGCGAATGTCGATCCGCTCGCCGGGAAGGCGTTCCTCGGGCTTGGAGCAGGCCGTCGCCAAAGCCGCCAGCGCAAGTATCCCGATGCTCCGTTTCAGCATGTCGCGCGCCCTGTCCCTTTATCCTGTCTTGCGTCGCGTTCCGAAGTCCGCGCCGATGTGTCAGCCCGCATCCAGCGTGCCGCCGAGGGCGACAATCAACTGGCTTGCACGGCGACGCAAGCCCGGCGTGACATCCGGCTCCTGAAGGAGCGCGCGAAGTGTCGTCATTGCCGTCTCCCGGTCGCCGGAGGCGATTTCCAGAAGGGCCACCTGCTCAAGCGCCAGCGCCCTATAGGGCGCACCCGGGCGGGACAGTTCGTCAAGCGCCGCGCGGCGGTCGGCTTCCGGCATGGTATCGCCCGCTGCGATCACCTGACGAAGCCGCGCCAGCTCGCGCCATGCGGGAGCAAGCGAGCTATCCCCCGCGACGGCAGCAAGGGTATTGGCTGCCGAAGCGGGTTCTCCCGCCGCCGTGGCCGCATCCGCCGCCAGCATCGCCGCCAGCGCCCGGCGCCCGCCGGTTTCCCGCGCGGCGATCGCTTCAAGCGTGCCGTGACGCGCCGTAGCATCCTCTGCCTGAAGGGCCGCGATCATCTCGTCGCCGAAGGCTTCCGCCGATTCCCGCGCCTGATGCTTGCGCCATTCCCACACGCCCGCCCCGCCGACGACGAGCAGAACGGCAAGCGCCGCCACCCAGCCATAGCGCAAGGCGGCGCCCTTCAGGCGCTCGCGGCGCACCTCCTCGTTGACTTCGTCGAAGAAATGATCGGGATTGCTCACTCGAGGCGCCTCCAGCCGGAACCGACGTCCTCTTAGCCGATAGCGGGCGGGCTTGCCAACCCCGCCCGCCCCGACTTACTGGCTGTCCGCGCCCTGCGGGGCCATCCGATAGATCGCGCCATCCCCGACGGACGCGAACCAGATCGACCCGTCGGGTGCGACCTCAACGGCGCGCACCCGTGCGGTTTCCGGGGATTTCAGACGTTCCTCGGTGAAACCGTTCTGCGGGTCCAGACGTGCGATATAGTCGAACTTCAGACTACCGATGAAGTGATCCCCCTCCCAGTCGGAGAACATCTCGCCCGTATGGATGGCATAGCCGGAGGGCGCCATGGAGGGATCCCAGAACAGCACCGGCTGCTCCATTCCCTGCTGCCTGGTGCCCTCGCCGATACTGGACCCATCATAGTGAACGCCGTAGGAGATCACCGGCCAGCCATAGTTCCCGCCGCGCTCGACCCGGTTGACCTCATCCCCGCCTTTCGCGCCGTGCTCATTGACCCAGAGCTGCCCCGAGGCATCAATCGCCGCCCCCTGGATGTTGCGGTGGCCCAGCGACCAGATCTCGGGCCGTGCGCCCTCCTCGTCCACGAAAGGGTTGTCAGCGGGCACCGAGCCGTCACGGTTGAGCCTGAGCACCTTGCCCTCGATCCGCGACATGTCCTGCGCGGGATCGAACTTCTGCCGGTCGCCGGTTGTCAGAAAAAGATATCCGTCCGGCGCTTCCACCACGCGGGAGCCGAAGTGACCGTTCCCGTCCACACCCGGCGCCTGGAACAGCACGCGCAGGTTTTCCAGCCGTGTTCCGTCAGCTGCAAGCGTACCCGCGGCAAGCGCGGTGCCGGCCCCGGAACCTTCACGTCCCGCATAGGTCAGAAAGACCTCGCGGCTCTCGGCGAAGTCGCGCGGGATCATGACATCCAGAAGTCCGCCCTGCCCCCGCGCCACGACGTCAGGCCCTCCCCGGACAACGGTGGTCGCTCCCTTTCCGTCATGGAGCGTCAATCTGCCGCTCCGCTCCGTCACCAGAAACGAACCGTCGGGCAGGAAGGCGAATCCCCATGGTTCTTCGAGACCGGTCGCCACCGCCGTGACGCTGACAGGACCGGCGGAAGTCTGCATCGTTGCCGCCATGGCAGCGGGGGCCGCCGCAAGCGCGAGGCCGGCGGCGATCATGGCAAACGGGCGGTTCAGGCGGGTCATCTGCGCTCCTCTTTTCAAATTTGGCTCCCTGTCAACGATCGCGCAGCACATTCGATCCCGGCGCGGCGGGGGACGTGATGACGCAGGCAAAGGACGCTTTCTTTTCGAAATGAGCCGGTCTAGGCTCACCTTAGAAAAAACTAAGTTACAGGGAGTAACACGATGAAACGGATGCTTCTCGCCTCTGCGGCGATGGCAATTCTGACGGGTGCCGCCAGCGCGGAAGAAGTCAAGATCGGCATCTCCATCGGCTTCACCGGCCCGCTTGAATCTCTCGCGCCCGCGATGGCAGCCGGGGCGGAACTGGCGATGAAGGAAGTCAGCGACTCCGGCAAGCTGCTGGAGGGATCGACGCTGGTTCCGGTGCGGGCCGATTCCACCTGCATAGACGCCGCCGCCGCAACCGCCGCAGCCGAGCGGATCGTCACGTCTGACCGCGTCAAGGCGATCATGGGCGGCATGTGCTCCGGCGAGACGATCGCCACGCTGCAGAACGTCGCCATGCCGAACGGCATCGTGATGATCTCCCCGTCCGCGACCTCTCCGGCCCTTTCGACCATGGAAAGCAACGGGCTGTTCTTCCGCACCTCTCCCTCCGACGCCCGTCAGGGTCAGGTGATGTCAGAGATCATGGCAGCGCGCGGGATCAAGAAGGTCGCCGTGACCTATACCAACAACGACTACGGCAAGGGTCTTGCCGACAGCTTCGTCGCGGCGTTCAAGGCAGCGGGCGGCGACGTGACAATCGTCGCCGCGCATGAAGACGGCAAGGCCGACTACTCCGCCGAAGTCGGCGCACTCGCCGCTGCGGGTGGAGAGGTGCTGGTCATCGCGGGCTATATCGACCAGGGCGGCGGCGGCGTGCTCCGCGCGGCGATCGACTCGGGCGCCTTCGACACCTTCGAATTCCCCGACGGCATGGTCAGCCAGACGCTGGAGGACAAGTTCGGCAAGGAGATCAACGGCTCCTTCGGGCAGAACCCCGCCGCAGCGGGCGAAGGCCGCGACAAGTATGTGGCCATGGGAAAGGAACATGGCTTCGACGGCACGTCCGCCTTCTCCGCGGAATCCTATGACGCGGTGGCGCTGATGGCCTTCGCCATGGAGGCGGCGAAATCCTCCGATCCGGCCCAGTGGAAGACGAAGGTCATGGAAGTGGCCAATGCGCCGGGTGAGAAGATCTATCCGGGCGAACTTGCCAAGGGGCTCGAACTCATCAAGGCCGGTCAGGATGTGGATTACGTCGGCGCGACGGCCGTCGAACTGGTGCCTCCGGGTGAAAGCGCGGGCTCCTATCGCGAAGTGCAGTTCACCGACGGCAAGCTGGAAGTGGTCGGCTACCGCTGACCCCCGCCCGCGAGGGCTCAGCCTCTCATCTTCCGGGTTCGCGCTGTCATCTCGGCGCGGACCCCTCCTCCCCATGTAAGGACATGTTCGCGGATGATTGTCGTCCACGACCTGACGAAGCGTTTCGGCGGCTTCCACGCAGTGGACGGCGTCTCGCTGCGCATCGAAACCGGCTCCATTACCGGTCTCATCGGCCCCAACGGCGCCGGCAAATCCACCCTGTTCAACGTGATCGCGGGCGTACTGCCGCCATCATCCGGGCGGGTGGAGATGGATGGGCAGGACATTACCGGCCTGCCCCCGCACACGCTCTTTCATCGCGGCCTTTTGCGCACGTTTCAGATCGCGCAGGAGTTCTCCTCCCTCACGGTGCGCGACAATCTGAAGATGGTGCCCGCCAACCAGCGGGGCGAAACGCTTTGGAACACGTGGTTTGCCCGTGGCCGCATCGCCGAGGAGGAGCGCGCCCTTGCCCGCAAGGCCGATGAGGTGCTCGACTTTCTCACCATCTCCCATCTGGCGGAGGAAAAAGCGGGCAATCTCTCCGGGGGGCAGAAGAAACTGCTCGAGCTCGGCCGGACCATGATGGTGGACGCCAAGATCGTCTTTCTGGACGAGGTGGGCGCCGGCGTGAACCGCACCCTGCTCAACACCATCGGCGATGCGATCGTGCGCCTGAACCGGGAGCGCGGCTATACCTTCTGCGTCATTGAGCACGACATGGATTTCATTGGGCGGCTCTGCAATCCGGTGATCGTCATGGCGGAGGGCAAGGTGCTCGCGCAGGGCACGGCGGACGACATAATGAAGAACGAAGCGGTGATCGAGGCCTATCTCGGCACCGGTCTGAAGAACAAGGTGACGGCGTGAATATCTGCGCAGAAACACTCGGGAGCATCGTGTGAGCGCTCCCTTCCTTATCGGTGATGCGATGACCGGCGGCTACGGCGCGGCCGACATCCTCCACGGCTGCACCATCGCAGTTGAGCGGGGGAGGATCGCGGTAATCGTCGGCCCCAACGGCGCGGGCAAGTCCACCGCCATGAAGGCGGTCTTCGGCATGCTGCCGCTCCGCGGGGGCAAGGTGCTGCTGGAGGGGGAGGAGATCACCTCCCTTTCGCCACAGGATCGTGTCGCGAAGGGCATGGCCTTCGTCCCCCAGACCCATAACATCTTCACCTCCATGACGGTGGAGGAGAACCTGGAGATGGGCGCCTTTCTACGCCGCGACGATATCCGCCCGACGATGGAGCAGGTCTATGATCTGTTCCCCATCCTGCGGGAAAAGCGCCGCCAGCCGGCGGGTGAGCTTTCGGGCGGGCAGCGACAGCAGGTGGCCGTCGGCCGTGCGCTGATGACCCGGCCCAAGGTGCTGATGCTGGACGAACCCACCGCGGGTGTCTCTCCCATCGTCATGGATGAGCTGTTCGACCGGATCATCGAAGTCGCGCGAACGGGGATTTCCATCCTGATGGTCGAGCAGAATGCCCGGCAAGCGCTGGAAATTGCCGACAAGGGCTACGTCCTCGTCCAAGGTGCCAACCGTTTCACCGGAACCGGGGCGGAGCTTCTCGCCGATCCCGAAGTCCGCCGCACATTTCTGGGAGGCTGAGCAATGTTGCCTGCTGTCCTTCTTGCCGCCATCCCGCTTCTGGGCGCCACCGCGAACGGGCTTGAGTGCAAGCTTGACCACCGCTGTATGAGCGGCGTCTGCCTCTCCTCCGAACCCGCGGCGATGCGCGTCGTTTTCGTCAGAACGCCGAACCCCGCCAAACCGACCGTCTTCGTATTGGGCAACGAACGGCTCATGCAGGGCATGGAGATCAGCGAACGCGAAATCCCGGCCATGTCGAGCGTGTTCGGGAGTTTCGAGTTCAAGCCCAGGACCTATGCCTATGCCGTCGGCCGGATCGAAAGCTACGATCCCGCAACCGGCAGCGTGGAGGTGGCCGTCGGCGGGAACAGCCTTTCCGTCGCCGCAGATGGTCAGGCGGAGGTGACATCGCTCCGGCAAGGCCGCCCCGGCATTTCCTGGCTCACCCGATACACCGGAACGTGCACGACGAGGAACTTCTAGTGGATCTGCTGAACGCCCTCGCCACGCTCGCGAATTTCGTCATCATCCCCGCGCTTGCCTATGGCAGCCAGCTCGCGCTCGGCGCGCTCGGGGTCACGTTGATCTACGGGATACTGCGCTTCTCCAACTTTGCCCATGGCGACACGATGGCCTTCGGCACCGCCGTGACCATCCTGATGACATGGTATCTTCAGTCCATCGGGGTGGCGATCCATCCCCTGCCCACGGCGCTCATCGCCCTTCCCGTCGGCATCGCCGTGACGATCGCGCTGCTGCTTGGCACGGACAGGGTCGTCTATCGCTTCTACCGCAGACAGCGGGCGGCGCCGGTGATCCTCGTCATCGTGTCCATGGGCGTCATGTTCATCATGAACGGCATCACCCGCTTCCTGATCGGCGTGGACGAAATCAGTTTCGATGACGGCGAACGCTTTCTCATGACTGCGCGGCAGTTCCGCGACATGACGGGACTCGATGAAGGCGTGGTCATCCGCTCCAGCCAGGCGCTGACCGTGGTCACGGCTGTCATCACCGTGGGCGTTCTGTTCTGGTTCCTCTACCGGACGCGGACGGGCAAATCCATGCGCGCCTTTTCGGACAATGAGGATCTGGCCCTGCTCTCCGGCATCAATCCGGAGCGGGTGGTGATCGTGACATGGGCCATCACCGCGGTGCTGGCAACCATCGCCGGCGTTCTTTACGGGCTGGACAAGTCCTTCAAGGCCTTCACCTATTTTCAGCTTCTGCTTCCGATCTTTGCCTCTGCCGTGGTCGGCGGGCTCGGTAATCCGCTGGGCGCCATCGCAGGTGGTTTCGTCATCGCGTTTTCGGAGGTGACCTTCACCTACGCGTTCAAGAAGGTCGCAACCTACCTGCTGCCCGACGGCCTCGCGCCTGACGGGCTGCTGCAACTGCTGTCCACCGACTACAAATTCGCCGTCTCCTTCACGATCCTCATCATCGTGCTGCTGTTCAGGCCCACCGGACTTTTCAAGGGGAAATCGGTATGAGCCCGCGTCTCCGCACCTTCCTGCTCTTTGTTCTGGTCGCGCTTTTGTATGTCTCCACCGGCTTTCTGCAAAGCTGGACGCTGGCTCTCACCATCTTCAACATGGGGATCCTGTCCGCGATCATGGCGCTCGGCGCGAACATGCAATGGGGCTATGCCGGGCTGTTCAACATCGGCATCATGGGCTTCACCGCGCTTGGCGGACTGGCAGCGGTGCTGATCGCCATGCCTGCCAATCCGGGCGCCTGGGCGGCGGGCGGATGGCGACTGGTCGCCGCCCTGCTGATGGGCGCGGCAACGATAACGCTCGCCGTGCAACTCTGGCGGCGGATGCATTCCGGTGCAGGCCGGACGCTCGCCATGCTCTGCGTGCTGATCGTCGGCTTCTTCGCCTATCGCTGGCTGTTCGATCCGGCTGTCACCGCGATCGAGGCCGTGAATCCCGCCTCTGCAGGCAACCTCGGCGGTCTTGGCCTGCCGGTTCTGCTTGCCTGGCCGGTTGGCGGGGCGCTGGCGGGGGCTGCAGCCTGGGGCATCGGCAAGGTCGCCTTGGGCCTGCGTTCGGACTATCTTGCCATCGCGACGCTCGGGGTTGCCGAGATCATCGTCGCAGTGATGAAGAACGAGGACTGGCTTGCCCGGGGTGTCAAGAACGTCGTCGGAATCCCGCGCCCCGTTCCCTATGAGATCAACCTTCAGAACGACGCGGGTTTCGTGGCTCAGGCCGCTTCGTTCGGACTGGACCCGGTGACTGCATCCACGCTCTGGGTGCGCATCTGCTATGCCGGGTTGTTCCTCGCGGTGCTCATCGTGTTGATGGTGCTGCTCGAACTCGCGCTGAAATCTCCGTGGGGCAGGATGATGCGCGCAATCCGCGACAATGAAATCGCGGCGGAGGCAATGGGCAAGGATGTCCGCCGCCGCCATCTGCAGATCTTCGTTCTCGGCTCCGCGGTCATCGGTCTTGCGGGGGCGATGATGACCACGCTGGACGGCCAGCTCACGCCCACCACCTACAATCCCCTGCGCTACACATTCCTTGTCTGGGTGATGGTGATCGTCGGGGGGTCCGGCAGCAACTGGGGCGCGGTGCTGGGCGGTTTTCTGATCTGGTTCTTCTGGGTGCAGGTGGAACCTCTGGGGATCCTGCTCATGCAGGGGCTGACCTATTTCATGGCGGACAACTCATGGCTGCGCGGCCACCTTCAGGACAGCGCCCAGCATATGCGGTTGATGACCATGGGGATCATCCTGCTTCTCGTGCTGCGTTTCAGTCCCCGAGGCCTGATACCGGAGCGGTAATACCGCTTCGGCTCCACGCTGCCCGGAATTAGATCAAATGCCGAAAAGGGAGGAAGGCCGCATCGGCCTGTTTGGCGAGATGTCTCTCTCCACGCCTCGCCAATAAAAACGCTTGCTGAAGACTTCCCGCAGGACCTTCAGCAAGCGTATGAGTTGGCTCTTCTCGCAGCGCGCCAGGCGCCCGTGATCACCCCCATGACCACGTCCCTTATCGGGATTACTTAGATATATGCCAAGGCGCCCCCTGCGGCCAGCCCAAATATACAAAAGAATATCTTCCAATTTGTTTCGAAATATCAGGGCTTGGCAAAGGCCCGACTTTCCCGTCACCGGACTTGCAAAACCTCTCCAGACAGCGCATTGAGAGACCGCAATCCGTGCCGGGATGGCGGAATGGTAGACGCAGCGGTCTCAAACACCGCGGCCGCAAGGTGTAGGGGTTCGAGTCCCCTTCCCGGCACCACGGATTTCCCTGTTTTGCCGTAAGCGGCAGAAAAATAGGGAAATTAACCAAAGACTTCCCGACAGTGTTCCTCTTTTAGCCTTACCTGTAGCCCCGAATCGCCAGACCATTTACGCACGGATTCCGCACGCATTACGCACGAGGGGTCACGTGGCATACATTCGGAAGCTACCATCTGGCAGCTACAGGGCCGAGGTCGCGAGGGCCGGAAAGAGAATCTCGAAGGTCTTTCCGACCAAGATGGCGGCGAAGGATTGGGCGGCTCGTCAGGAGTACCTTATCGCCGAACAGGGCGAGGAAGTGCCAGCCGGGACTTTCGGAGACCTGCTCGACCGTTACAGCCGCGAGGTGTCGGACAAGAAGCGCGGCTCACGATGGGAGACGATCCGGATCGAGAAGATTAAAAAGGACAAGCTGTCGCAGGTGCAGCTAGTCGCACTCAAGGCCTCTGATCTCGCGGATTGGCGCGACAGGCGGCTGGCAGAGGTCGCTCCGGCATCCGTCAATCGTGAGATGCACATTCTCTCTGCGGCCCTCAACGTCGCGCGCAAGGAATGGGGCCTGATCAAGAGCAACCCCATGGAGGACGTGCGCAGGCCAGCGGCCCCGCCGCCACGCGACAGGCTAGCCACTGCTGACGAGATGGATCGGCTACAGCACGCGGCCGGGACGGACCTGCAATATGCGACCGCCCGGGCCTACCACGCGTTCCTGTTCGCTGTGGAGACTGCGATGCGCGCCGGGGAAATCGTCGGGCTGACCAGCGACAGGATCGATACCAAGCAGCGTGTGGTAAAGCTGTTGCAGACCAAGAACGGAAGGCCGCGGGACGTGCCCCTGTCCAGTGAGGCAATCCGCCTTCTTGAAGATTTGCCTAAGGCGGACCCTGTGTTCGGCCTGACATCTCAACAGCTGGACGTGCTCTGGCGGAAGATCAGGGACAAGGCCGCCGTCGACGGGCTGACATTCCATGACAGCCGACACATGGCCATCACCAGGCTATCGAAGAAGCTCGACGTGCTCGCCCTCGCGCGCATGGTGGGCCATACCAACATCAAGATGCTGACCGTCTATTACAACGAGTCGGCAGAGGAACTTGCGAAGCGGCTAGACTGAGCCCGACATTGACTCCCGCCCACAAAGGTTCGATCAAGCCATCATCTGATATAGGATGTGAGAAGTTAGGTGGTTGTATTTGCTCTATTCGTTGCCGTCATGGTCTTTATTGGATTCCTCTCGCTCGTAGGGTCCCCATCCGAAACGGAGACAATGATCGGCCTAATCATTGCCACGATCGTTTTCTTGTTCGCTCTCATCGGAGGGTGGAGATCAAAATCTCAATCACACGAGCAAGACCAAAACGAAAAGATCGCCGCGTTAGAAAGGGAGGTAGAAAGGCTAAGGTCACGGAAGCCGTAGCAAGCTATATCGGATCGGATAGCTAGTCCTGCCGTCGCTTGCCAATGGTACGTTTTCGACCGGTTCACCCCGCATCCACCCGCGTGCATGCCGGACACCCGTATGACTTTTTGGCCAGATCACGTCGGGGTCTCATCAATCGCCAGCGAGCCGTCGGGTAGCGGTCGCTGAAGCGCTCTCGCCTCCGACCAGGATGCCGAGAGCCATGTATGCCACTCCTCAGGCTCCGTAAGAATCGCCGGCATCGCCTTAGGATGCACGGCCCCTACCTCGGCGTTGGGGGCGCAGGTCAGAAACCCGTAAAGGTCGTCCGTCGTGGGGCCATCCTTGAGCTTACGGACGCTTGTCCAGCTCGGCACGAATATTCCGGCGAAGAAAACGGGTCTGTCGTCATTGGGTCGAAACCAAGCATTCCCGGCGCCAGCGCCGCGGGGCTCCGCAAAGCTCGTCAGGGGCACGAGACACCGGTACTCAGGGGCGAGCCAGCGCCGCCAATGCGGCGAGGCTGTATTGCGGACGTTCGTCACGCCGCGATCGATCCCAGATTTGGTATGGAACTGCGGCGGTGACGGCAGACCCCACCGGGCCATCTGCAGCACAAGGTCCTGGCCATCCTGGCGCACTACCGGGGCCTGCTGATCGGGATAGATGCCGGTGAGAGGTGGGAGATTGCCGATCCGATAGGTCAGCGCGGGGAAAAGCCGTCGCATGGCCTCTTGCGGACGCGTGCTGCTGTAAAGATTGCACATCAGGCTGGCTCATCCCTCCAGATCCATTTGACGATCTGACGGACCGGGCGTCGCACGGTCAAGCCCTGCAGCTCGCTCGCGGCGGGGAGCCTCCCCCGCATTGTCATGTACTCCATCGATCGGCACCGGGAGCACGGCCATGGTGCGACATGCGCTTCGTGGAAAGCGCCCACGACCTGCACCAGATCGACCGCCCAGTAATGGACAGTGCGGCGGCATCCCCCGCAGTAGACCGTCATCAACAGGCCCGAGCTGGCGGCATCGGACATGTTGCGATTGTGGAATTTGTTGGTCGAGGGCGTGGTTGGCATATAAGAACATTCGCAGAACATCTGCGATTCTGCCATATCTCTCGCATTGCTTGCGTTCGATGATAGCTAGCGGCACCCCGCATCCACCCGCGCGATCAAGTCCCGCCCAGCCGCACGGCTCTGCGGCCCGCCGTCCGCCACCAGCGCGGCAGCAAGCGCCGTCCGGGACGCCTCCGTGCCGTCGCAGACCGCCTCACCGCTGCGACCTGTCGCGCAGCCAGCGAGCGTCGTCATCAGCATTGCCGCGAGATACGTCCGCATCGTCCAACCTCCTGCGTGTGTCCTGATAGTCCTGC
>NZ_DAMDHB010000016.1:0-25640 GCF_032102465.1 Haematobacter sp.
CTGATCATGACCTCAGGCCATCCGGGAAATTACACAACCTCGACGGACGTGACCCTTCCAAATCTTGTTCCGTGATGGTTCCAAGGAGTGGCCTCCTGCGCCGCGCGGCGATCGAGCATCGCCACACCCCGGTGCATGCTTCGCGACCGGCTTCTGTCGCAATCCGGTGCACCGTTTCCCGGCCTCGGTGAACGCACGCGTCTGCACCTTTCTCACCCCCTGGGCTCTTGCCCCTCTGATATCGGCTTTTGCTGCGGCACAGGGGAACCGGGAGCTGAAAGCCCGCTCCGTGACAAGCCATGTCATGTGCCTCACCACCTCGGAGATCACCGCTTTCAGGGTTCCAGGACGCCCGTTCCCCCTTCTGCAAACGCTGACAGCGCCCGGCCGCATGCCGCTTACGCATCTACCTCCGATGAGGCGGACGACGCGACCGGTGGAAGTCCCGGATGAAAGACCGATGAAAAGACTTCGGCGAGCAGGCCAAGACGACCGCTGAGGACGTTCAGTAGAACCTGGCCCGCGCCCTGCGCGAAAGCAGCGGGAAACCCGCCTCTCTGCGAGAGGGCTATCCCTCCGAGCAAGTGCATCGGGACGGGGCTTCGCCGCGCTTGGGCGGCATCGTAACTGCTTCTGGGTAAGGGGGTGCGGCAGCCTCCGGGGAGGAGGAGAGGAGGCTGCCGCTGTATGACGATCAAGCCAGGGAGGAGGAGAGGCCGATCGCATTCCGTCCGGTCTGTCCCGACCGGGAGGGGGGATGCGGCGGCTCCAGGGGAGGAGGAAGGAGCCGCCGCTCTCGCCTGCGATACGACCGAGGGAGGAGGAGGGGTCGCAGCGCATCTGTTCCGGCATGCTCCGCCGGAGGGAGGTGACAGCGCTCCGGGGAGGGAGGAGGACCGCTGCCTATTCACGACAACCCGGGGAGGAGGAGGGGTTGCCGCAAAGTCTGGAACCCGAAGGCCCCGTATTCCGGCGACGGCACTGGGAGGAGGAGTGTGCCGTCACCTTTCCGATCGCCCAGGGAGGAGGAGGGGCGATCGAAATCCTTTTTACTTGCCGTAAACCGCTTCGCGGGCCACGGAGTAGATCGAAGAGCGGCTGAGCTGCAGATCGGCAAGCTCACGGTCGCTCAGTTCCCGCAATTCGGCAACGGTTTGCCGATACAGGCGGCGCTGCGCCCAGGCTTCGCGGACACGGGCAACGAAATCGCTCAGGCCCGAAGCATTCTGGGCCGCCCCATGGGTATGGTTCAGGTAGGCCATTGTAAGTCCATTCTCTTGTGATCGGGCGCAGCGGGCTTTTTCTCTCGTCCTGCGCCTTCGGGAATGAACATACGCCTATGCTGCGACTGCACAATGGGGGGGAGGGGCAATCCGGCCATGCACAAGATGCATAACCCATGCTGACCTATTTTTCGCGACGAATTTCCCCAGTAAAACTGGCCTTCTGGGGCGGGATGGTGTTCAGTCTGCCACGATCTGCCCCGACGAGGTGGCGAAAATGTCGCAGTTGCAGGGGTTGCGGTTCCGGGGCCCCGGCGCTGCAGGAAAGGGAAAAGATGTCGTTGACGCGTGAATCCGTTCTTGCCGCTCTCTCCGGCGTTCCTGTGCCGGGGGGCGGCACTCTGGTGAGCCGCGATCTCCTGCGGGCCCTGACGCTGGAGGCAGGCACGGTCCGCTTCGTGATCGAGGCTGCGGATGCCGACATGGCACGGGGGCTGGAGCCTGCGCGGCAGGCGGCCGAGGCGGCGGTGCGCGGGCTCGAGGGGGTGGAGAAGGTTTCCGCCGTGCTCACCGCGCCGGCCTCCGCCCCGCCGATGCCCAAGATCGGGCGGCACCCCACGCCGCAGGCTGGCCCGCAACCGGTGAGCGGGGTGGACCGTATTCTTGCAATCGCCTCGGGCAAGGGCGGGGTGGGCAAGTCCACCGTGTCCTCCAATCTCGCGGTTGCCCTGGCGCGACAGGGGCGGCGCGTCGGCCTGCTGGACGCGGATATCTATGGTCCGTCACAGCCGCGGATGATGGGTGTCAACCGGCGTCCCGCCTCGCCCGATGGGCAGACGATCATCCCGCTCACCGCCCATGGCGTCACCATCATGTCGATCGGCTTCATGCTGAGGGAGGATGAGGCGGTGGTTTGGCGCGGCCCGATGCTGATGGGGGCCCTGCAGCAGATGCTGGGGCAGGTGGCCTGGGGTGAGCTTGACGTGCTCATCGTGGACCTGCCGCCGGGAACGGGGGATGTTCAGCTCACGCTCTGCCAGAAGGCCAATATCACCGGGGCGCTGGTCGTCTCCACTCCACAGGACGTGGCGCTGCTGGATGCGCGCAAGGCCATCGACATGTTCCGCAGGCTGAACACGCCTGTGCTGGGTCTCATCGAGAACATGTCGAGCTTCTTCTGCCCCAATTGCGGGCACGAATCCCATATCTTCGGTCATGGGGGCGTGCGGGCCGAGGCGGAACGGCTGGCTCTGCCGTTCCTGGGAGAACTCCCTCTCAGCCTCGATGTGCGTGTGGCGGGAGATTCGGGTACGCCGATCGCCGCTGGCGACTCGCCCGAGGCGCAGGCCTATGCGCATTTGGCAGAACGGCTTGTTGCGGGCGGAATGGCCTGAAATCCCTGAAAAACACTGGAACGATTCGCGGCTAGCGCAGTTTTGCGATGTGCCAAGCCTCGTCTGGAAATCAGGCAGGACATGGTGAGGGGCCGATGCTTTGCGGCATCACTCCTCACCAACTGCGCACGGATCCGCGAGGATCGGCGCCGACACTCAAAACTCCTCTCCATGCTAGTTCTGGCGTAATTGCGCCGGGGCGGCACAATATATTCCATTAGGGGCGAATTTTTCGGCGAAACCTAGGCATTTTGCGCCGCTTTCTCCCATGCCGGTGCCTAAGTTTCCCATTGCTTCCCGTGAATTCCCATGGCATTCCTTGTCCATCCGATGAGGGATGGGCTAAAGGGGCGGAAGACCCCACGGCAAAAGGCAGTTTCATACAGGCACCCCCCTTCATCAGATGAAAGAGATCCGGCGCGGCAGAGCAGCATCCCCCCAGGATGTGCCGCAGAAATACCGGACGCACCCAGTGATGGGACGAGGGCGGCGGATCGGGCAGTGGCAGCGGCCCGGTCCGCCGTAGTCCATCCGGAGGGCGCTCTGGCGATCCTCCGGGCCGACCAAGGTCCGATCAACGGACCGGAAGGGACGAGTGCGGGGCAGTGGTGGACACGTTCAGGGGTGAAAGCCTCAACAAGGTGGACGGCAAGGGACGGGTTTCGATCCCCGCGCTGTTCCGCCGCGTGCTCGACGCCTGCGACCCCGACCGAAAGCCAGGTGACGGCTCGGGCATCGTGCTGGTTTATGGCGATCACCGCCGCAAGTTCATCGAATGCTATACCGTCCGCGAGGCGCACCGGATCGACCGGCTGATCGCCCGGATGAAGACAGGTTCCCCCCAGCGCCGCGCCTTGGAGCGTCTGATGCAGGGGCAATCCTTTCCCACACAGGTGGATGATGACGGGCGTCTGGTGCTGCCCCCCGTGGTGCGGGAGCGGCTGAACCTCGCTCCGGGCGGCGGAGAGGTCTATTTCGTGGCCTCCGGCGCCACGTTCCAGATCTGGCATCCCGACGCCTGGGCGGAGGAGGAGGCGAAACTCCGCGACTGGCTGGACGAGCAGCCGGAGGATTTCGACCCGCTCTCCCTGCTGCCGGACGAAGACGAGGTAGAGTGAATGGTGCAGGCACCGCATATTCCGGTCCTGCTGGGTCCGCTTCTGACCGCAGTTGCACCCGTGCGCGGCGTCTGGCTCGACGGGACGTTCGGCGCGGGCGGCTATGCGCGCGGGCTGCTGGAAGCCGGCGCGGACAAGGTGATCGGGGTAGACAGAGATCCGCTGGCGTTCCGGCTGGCGGCGGGCTGGGCGGGGGAGTACGGCGACCGGCTGGACCTCGTGCAGGGCACCTTCGGGCGGATGGACGATTACGCGACCGGGCTGGATGGCGTGGTGCTGGACCTCGGGGTTTCGTCCATGCAGCTCGATGAGGCCGACCGGGGCTTCTCCTTCGCCAAGGACGGGCCGCTCGACATGCGCATGTCGCAATCCGGGCCGAGCGCCGCGGATCTGGTAAACACCGCGCGTGAGGAAGTGATCGCTGACATTCTCTATAACTACGGGGAGGAGCGCGCCTCCCGCCGCATAGCCCGCGCCATCGTCGCGGCGCGGCCCATCACGCGGACTCTGGAATTGGCGAAGATCGTCGAATCCTGCCTGCCGCGCCCGAAACCCGGCCAGACCCACCCCGCGACGCGGAGCTTTCAGGCGCTGCGGATCGCGGTGAATGACGAATTCGGCGAGCTCATTGCCGGGCTGGAGGCGGCCGAGCGCGCTTTGGCCCCCGGCGGGCGGCTCGCCGTGGTCACCTTTCATTCGCTGGAGGACCGGGTCGTGAAACGGTTCTTTCAGGACCGGGCAGGGGCTGCCGCGCGCGCCAACCGCTATGCCCCGGACCTGCCTGAGGAAACCGCCACCTTCCGGCTGGTCACCCGGCGCGCCGTCGGGCCGGACGAGGGTGAGGTCGCGGCCAACCCGCGCGCGCGCTCCGCGAAACTCCGCGTGGGGGAGCGGACATCCGCAGCCGCGCGCCGGTCGGACCGCGCGGCGCTCGGGTTGCCTTCGGTGAAAGGACTTTGAGATGCGGAGCCTGTTCTACGTCCTCTCCGCCCTCGCCGTGATGGGCCTCGCCTACTGGGCCTATCAGGAGAATTACCATACGCAGGAGGCCTCCCGCCAGGCCGCTCGCCTGCGCCAGGAGATCGGCTCGCTGCATGAGGCAATGGGCGTTCTGAAAGCGGAATGGGCCTACCTCAACCGGCCCGACCGGCTTGCGGAACTGACCATCATCAATTTCGACCGGCTGAAGCTGCTGCCGCTGGAGCCGTCGCAATTCGGCAGCGTCGCTTCCGTAACCTATCCGCTGCCCACCGTGCCCGATCCGCTTGCCGCCCCGACCGATCAGGAGACGCTCCCGTGACCCGGACCCCCCTCCGCCCGCTTGCCCGCATTCTCTCCGCCCGCGAGAAGGGGGAGAATCCCGATGCCATCGAGCGGGAGAACATCCGCCTCCGCGCGGAAACGGCGCGGGACAAGGCGCGGTTGCGTGCAGAGGGGCGGCTTCTAGTTCTGTCGCTGTTCTTCTTCGCGGCCTTCTCCGCGATCGGCGCGCGCATGGGACTGCTGGCTTCGGTGGAGCCGGAGGAGCCGGTGATTGCGGGTGTCGGCTCTCCGATCGTCGCGCAGCGGGCGGATATCGTGGACCGCAACGGGCGGGTGCTGGCGACCAATCTGGTCACGCATTCGCTCTATGCCCAGCCGCAACAGATGATCGAACCCGTCCGGGTCGCGCATGAACTGGCGGAGATCTTCCCCGATCTGAAGGAAGATCAGCTCGTCAAGGATTTCACCGGCAGCCGCAAGTTCCTCTGGATCCGGCGCAAGCTCTCGCCCGAGCAGATGCAGGCGGTGCATGACATCGGCGACCCCGGTCTGCTGTTCGGCCCGCGGGAGATGCGGCTTTATCCGAACGGAAAGCTCGCCTCCCACATTCTGGGCGGCGCGGGCTTCGGGCGGGAGGGGGTTTCCTCGGCCGAGGTCATCGGCACGGCGGGGGTGGAGAAGATCTATGACGATTATCTCCGCGATCCGGCCAACGGCGGCGAGCCGCTGGAACTGTCCATCGACCTTTCCGTGCAGGCCGCGGCGGAGCAGATCCTCGCGGGCGGGGTCAAGCTGATGAACGCCAAGGGCGCCACTTCCATCCTGATGGATGTCCATACGGGGGAGGTCATTTCCATGGTGTCCTACCCGGATTTCGACCCGAACGACCGCCCCCTGCCCCCGGTGAAGGGCGACCCGTCGGACAGCCCGCTTTTCAACCGCGCGGTGCAGGGGCTTTACGAACTCGGCTCCACCTTCAAGATCTTCGCCGCCTCGCAGGCGATCGATCTCGGCCTCGTGACGCCGAGCACGATAATCGACACGCGCCCCTTCAACTGGGGCCGGTTCCGCATCAAGGACATGCACAACTACGGCGCGCAGCTCAGCGTGCTCCGCATCATCGAGAAAAGCTCCAACGTCGGTTCCGCCCGGCTGGCGCAGATGATCGGCGGTCCGCGGCAGCAGGATTTCCTGAAGCGGCTGGGCTTCCTCTCGCCGACGACCGTCGAGCTGACGGAGGCCCCGGGCGCGCGACCGCTGATACCGAAGGTCTGGTCGGAGATCTCCTCCATGACCATCGCCTACGGGCACGGCATGTCGGCCAGCCCGCTGCACCTTGCCTCCGCCTATGCGACGATCGTGAACGGCGGAACGCGGGTCAATCCGACGCTCATCCGGCAGGACAAGCCCGTGGTGGGGGAACGTGTCATCGCAGAACGCACCTCCGACATGGCGCGGGAGATGCTCCGCGGCGTGGTGGAGGAGGGGTCGGGCGCCACCTACGGCAAGGTGGAAGGCTACGACGTCGGGGGCAAGACGGGCACGGCGGAGAAACCGCTCCGCAATGGCCGCGGATATGCTCACGACAAGGTGATCGCGACCTTCGCCTCCGCCTTTCCGATGTCGGACCCGAAATACGTGCTGATCGTGAGCCTTGACGAAGCCGTTGAAACCTCTGGCCCGATACCGCGGCGGACAGCCGGTTTCACCGCGGTTCCCGTTGCAGCGGAGATGATCCGGCGGATCGCGCCGCTTCTCGGACTACGGCCCGAGGTTGAAGCGGTGCGTCCCGCTGCGTTAACGCTCGTGCGGAACTGACGGGAGAGCCTGCGATGCCGGAGACGACCAAGAGCCTTTCCGACCTTGGGCTGCGCGCCCGCGACGGACGGGAGACGCGGATCACCGGCCTTTCGGTGGACAGCCGCACCGTGAAGCCCGGCCATCTGTTCGCTGCCCTTTCCGGGGCAAAGATGCACGGCGCGGAATTCATTCCCTATGCGCTCCGCATGAAGGCGGGCGCGGTGCTGACCGACCCGGCCGGTGCCGAGATGGCGCGGGAGGCATTGGCCGGAACGGATATTCCGGTGATCGTGGTGGAGGATGCCC
This sequence comes from Haematobacter sp., assembly GCF_032102465.1. Lineage (NCBI taxonomy): Bacteria > Pseudomonadati > Pseudomonadota > Alphaproteobacteria > Rhodobacterales > Paracoccaceae > Haematobacter > Haematobacter sp. Next base: position 7,105 of record NZ_DAMDHB010000016.1, read on the forward strand.
GCGCCGCGCTGGCAGGGGCGGCGGCGCTATGGTTCGGCGCGCAGCCGCAGGTGATGGTCGCTGTCACCGGCACGAACGGCAAGACTTCGGTTGCCACCTTCACCCGGCAGATCTGGACGCGGCTTGGCCATCTCGCCGCCAATATCGGCACGACGGGGGTGGAGGGCGCCTTCGCCGCACCTGCGACTCATACCACGCCGGAGCCGCTGACGCTCCACCGTCTGCTGGCGGAGATGGTGGCCGAAGGCATCACCCATGCGGCGATGGAGGCCTCCTCGCACGGGCTGGAGCAGCGGCGTCTGGACGGTGTGCGGCTCCGCGCGGCGGGTTTCACCAATTTCACGCAGGACCACCTCGACTACCACCATGATTTCGATGTTTATTTTGCGGCGAAGGCGGGGCTTTTCACCCGCGTTCTCCCCGATGACGGCTCTGCCGTGGTGAATATGGACGATCCGAAAGGCGTCGAAATCGCGCGGCTCTGTCATGAGCGGGGCCTTCCTGTCCTGGGTGTGGGGCGCGGTTCTGTCGATCTCCGCATTACCGCCCAGCGGTTCGACGCGACCGGGCAGGAGCTGCGGTTCGACTGGCAGGGAAAGCCGCGTCAGGTACGGCTGAACCTCATCGGCGGCTTTCAGGCTGACAACGTGTTGCTGGCGGCGGGGCTTGCCATCGCCTCCGGCAGCAAGGCCGAGCGAGTGTTCGAGGCGCTCCCGGCGCTCTCCACCGTGCGCGGGCGGATGCAGCTTGTCGCCACGCGGGCCAACGGTGCTTCGGTCTTCGTGGATTACGCCCATACGCCGGATGCGGTGGCGACCGCTTTGAAGGCGCTGCGCCCGCATGTGCTGGGCCGCATCATCGTCGTCCTCGGCGCGGGCGGCGACAGGGACAGGGCGAAACGCCCGCTCATGGGAGAGGCCGCGCAGCGTTACGCGGATGTCGTCTATGTGACCGATGACAACCCCCGTTCCGAGGATCCCGCCGAGATCCGCGCCGCCGTAAAGGGCGGAGCGCCGGAGGCCAACGAAGTGGGCGACCGGGCGGAGGCCATCCTGCGCGCGGTGGACGCGCTCCAGCCGGGCGACGCCTTGCTCATCGCGGGCAAGGGGCATGAGACGGGCCAGACGATCGGCGATCAGGACTATCCGTTCGACGATGCGGAGCAGGCTTCCATCGCCGTCGCCGCTCTGGACGGCAAGCGCATATGAGCCCGCTCTGGACATCCGAGGATGCGGCCCGCGTCACAGGTGGCCGCGTCACGCGGCGCTGGGAGGCGACGGGTGTCGCCATCGACACGCGGGAAATTATGCCGGGCGATCTGTTCGTGGCCCTGCGCGACCTGCGTGACGGACATGATTTCGTGGCCGAGGCGCTCCGCAAGGGGGCTGCGGCGGCGCTCGTCTCCCGCGTGCCGGAGGGTGTTGCGGAGGACGCCCCCTTGCTGGTCGTGCCGGATGTGCTCCGGGGGCTGGAGGAATTGGGGCGGGCCGCGCGGGAACGCAGCACGGCGCGGGTCGTCGGCGTCACCGGCTCCGTCGGCAAGACCTCGACCAAGGAAATGCTCCGCGCGATCCTTTCCGGTCAGGGACGGGTCCATGCGGCGGTGCGGAGCTTCAACAACCACTGGGGGGTGCCACTCACGCTTGCCCGGATGCCGGCCGACAGCGACTTCGCCGTCATAGAGATCGGCATGAACCATCCGGGAGAGATCGCGCCGCTTGCCCGGCTCGCCCGCCCTCATGTCGCGTTGATCACCACCGTGGCACCCGCGCATCTGGAGGCGTTCGACTCGCTGGAGGCGATCGCGATGGAGAAGGTCTCCATCCTCGACGGCCTGGAGCCGGGGGGGCATGTGGTGTTGCCGGGAGACCTGGCCGTCACGCCAGTTCTTGCAAAGCGGGCCGAAGGGGTGGCGACCACTTGGTTTGGCGCGACGCCGGCCTGTGACTGGCAGCTTCTCGAAACGCGAATCACCGACAGCGCCACCTCCTCCCGCTCGCTGGCGGAGGGACGGACGATCCTGTTCCGCGTGCGCTCGGCGGGGCGGCATTTCGCGATGAACGGGCTTGCCGCGCTTGCGGTCGCCGATGCGCTCGGGCTGGACCTGACGATGGCGATCCTCGATCTTGGCCACTGGGCGCCCCCGGAAGGTCGCGGCGCGCGGGAGCGGATCCTGCTTGACGTCATCGACGACCGGATGGCCTTCGACCTGATCGACGACGCCTTCAACTCCAACCCGGCCTCGCTGGGCGCGGCGCTGGACCTGCTGGCGGCGACGGAGCCGAAGGATGGGCCGGGCCGCATCGTGAAGGGCCGCCGGGTGGCCATTCTTGGCGACATGCTCGAACTCGGCCCGGAGGAGATGGAGATGCATCGGCAGATTGCCGCGCATCCGGCCATGGCCACCCTCAACATCGTGCATTGCGTCGGTCCGCGGATGAAGGCACTTCATGCCGCGCTGCCGCGAGAGAAACGCGGCGAATGGCATGAGACGGCGGAGAGCCTTCTTCCGCGTCTCCGCCATCTGATCGACGCAGGAGATGTTGTGCTGGTGAAAGGTTCCAAGGGGATCAAGCTCCCCCCCGTGGTGGAGGCGCTGCGCCGTCTCGGCACACCCGAAGCCCAGGCGGCGGGAGGGGAATAGTGTTCTATTGGCTGGCGGAGTTCGCGCAGGGCGGCGGCGTCCTGAATCTGTTTCGCTACATCACCTTCCGGGCGGGCGGGGCGTTCTTCACCGCGCTGGTCATCGGCTTCGTGTTCGGGCGTCCGTTCATCGAATTTCTGAAATCGAAGCAGCGGCATGGCCAACCCATCCGCGACGACGGCCCGGCGAGCCATCTGGTGACCAAGGCGGGCACACCGACGATGGGCGGCGCGCTGATTCTGTCGGCGCTGACGCTTTCCACGCTGCTCTGGGCGCGTCTCGACAATCCCTATGTCTGGATCGTCCTGTTCGTGACGCTGGGCTTCGGGGCCATCGGCTTTGCCGACGACTGGCGCAAGGTCACGCGGAACAACACCAAGGGCGTCTCCGGCCGTGTCCGCATCGGCATCGGGCTGGCCATCGCGCTGCTCGCCTCCGTCGCCTGTGCATGGGTTCAGCCTTCGGAACTGCGGTTTCAGCTTGCGCTGCCGATCCTCAAGGACGCGCTGTTCAACCTGCACCTGTTCTTCATTCCATTCGCGATGCTGGTGATCGTGGGCGCGGCCAATGCCGTGAACCTGACCGACGGTCTGGACGGTCTGGCGATCATGCCGGTGATGATCGCCGCCGCCTCCTTTGGCGTTATCGCCTATTTCGTGGGGCGGGTGGACTTCACCAACTATCTTGGCCTGCATTACGTGCCCGGAACCGGCGAACTGGTGATCTTTGTCGCGGCGCTGATCGGGGCGGGTCTGGGCTTTCTGTGGTTCAACGCGCCCCCTGCGGCGGTCTTCATGGGCGATACCGGATCGCTTGCGCTCGGCGGGGCGTTGGGTGCGATCGCGGTGGCCACCAAGCATGAGATCGTGCTGGCCATCGTGGGCGGGCTTTTCGTGGTGGAGGCGCTCTCCGTCATCATCCAGGTGCTGTATTTCAAGCGCACCGGGCGTCGCGTGTTCCTGATGGCCCCGATCCACCACCACTTCGAGAAGAAGGGCTGGGCGGAGCCGCAGATCGTCATCCGCTTCTGGATCGTCTCCATCATTCTCGCGCTCGTGGGGCTGGCGACGCTGAAACTGCGGTGAGCGGGGCACAAGAAATGCCACGCGTTCCGCTGCGGAACGGGTAACCTGCCTCCACAATCGGGAGAGCAGGCAATGGCGACACAGCGGGCGATGGCCGATACCTTTCGCATGGCGCTTATGGCGGAGGGGGATCGGCCTCTCCCCTCCGCATGGCCGGGATCGTCGCGCGACAGGCGGGGGAGGGCATGACCGGCATACGCTTTCCCCGCTGCTCTCCAATCTTCCGCATGTTCGATGAGGCGAAGGCGCGGGAGTTCTACTGCGACTTTCTTGGCTTCCGCGTCTTGTTCGAGCACCGCTTTGCCCCCGGGGCGCCGCTTTACATGGGAGTGGAGCGCGGGGGCTTCGAATTGCATCTGTCCGAACACCATGGCGACGCGACCCCCGGATCAACCGCTTTCGTGGAAACCGAGGGCATCCGGGCCTTTCACCGCGACCTGCTCAACAAGCAATATCGCTTCAACCGGCCCGGACTGGAGGAAGCCCCCTGGGGTCTTCTGCTTGAGGCGGTCGATCCGTTCGGCAACCGGATCAGGTTCTGCGAGCGAACATGAAAAAGGGGCGCATCAACGACGCGCCCCCGGGACCATGACCGCTGCGGATCAGCGGTTGATGTCGACATCCTTGGTTTCCTTGCCGGCCACCAAAGCGATGAGCGTCAGCACCCCCATGACCGACAGATAGACGCCGACCCAGAACGGGCTGCCGCCGCCATAGCTCCAGAGCGCCACGGCAATGAACGGGGCGACGGCGGCGCCGAGGATGGAGGAGACGTTGTAGGAGATGCCCGAGCCGGTATAGCGGACATTGGCCGGGAACAGTTCCGGCAGCAGCGCCCCCATCGGCCCGAAGGTCATCCCCATCAGCGAGAAGCCGAGGATAAGCCACGCCACCACGCCAAAGGTGCCCGCGGACAGCATCGGCACCCAGATGAGACCGAAGGCGATGATCCCCAGCGTCACCCAGATCAGCGTCTTGCGGCGCCCGAGCTTGTCGGCCAGCGGGCCGGAAACCATGGTGAAGATACCGAAGAACACCACGCCCAGAATCATCATCAGCACGAAGGTGCGGTAATCGTAACCCAGACCGGGCAGCGCCGCAGAGGACGACGCGCGCCCGTAGGACAGGGAGAAGGTGGTCATCAGATAGAACAGCACGTAGGTCGCCAGCATGTAGAACGTGCCGAGGATCAGTTCGCGCGAATGCAGCTTGAACGCGGCGGCCAGCGGAACTTTCTGGACCTTGCCCTTCTGCACCGTCTTGGTGAACGCTTCCGACTCCACCAGATGCAGCCGGACGTAGAGGCCGACGATCACCATGATGGCGGAGAACAGGAACGGGATGCGCCAGCCCCAGCTCAGGAAGGCTTCGGAGGGGCGCGACGGATCATCCGACGGCATGACAGCCGCGATGATCAAGAACAGGCCGTTCGCGATGATGAAGCCGAGCGGCGCGCCAAGCTGCGGGAAGGTGCCGAACAGGGCGCGTTTGCCCTCCGGCGCGTTTTCCGTCGCGACAAGCGCTGCACCGGACCATTCGCCGCCGATGGCAAAACCCTGCGCCAGCCGCAGGATGACAAGGAGCAGCGGCGCCAGCCAACCCACCATGTGGTAGGTCGGCAGCAGGCCGATCAGGAAGGTCGCGATCCCCATGGTCAGCAGCGCGCCGACCAGCGTGAGCTTGCGCCCCTTCTTGTCTCCGAGGTGGCCGAAATAGATCGCGCCCAGCGGACGGGCGATCATCGCGGCCCCGAAGATGGCAAAGGAGGCGAGGAGCGCCGTCGTATCGTTGCCGGCGGGGAAGAACAGGTGCGGGAAGACCAGCACGGCCGCCGTGGCATAGACGTAGAAGTCGTAGAATTCGACGGTCGTTCCGACGAGACTGGCCAGAATGACGTTGGTTCTTGAATTGACGGGTGCGGCGGGCTCCGCGGCCGCCTGGGAGGTGGTGGACATGTTATTGCTTTCTGTGGCTGGCTCCGCGACGCAAGGGGGCTCTTTCCTGCCGGGTCGGGGAATTTTCCGTCGCGTGGGTTAACAGCCCTCTTGCCTTCCCACAAGATGTGCTCTGTCCGGCTGCGCCTGATGGCCATGAAAAAGCCCCGACGTTTCCGCCGGGGCTTTTTTGCCTGATGTGAGGTGCCGGCTCAGCCGATCGCGGCACCCTTCACCTCATCATCGATATAGGGAACGTACTGGGCAAAGTTCGCCGCAAACATTTCCACGAGTTTCTTTGCCTGCGCATCATAGGCAGCCGGATCGGCCCAGGTCGAGCGCGGGTCCAGCAGCTTTGCATCCACATGCGGCACGGAAACCGGAACATCGAAGCCGAAGTTCGGATCCTTGCGGAAACTGCCGCCGTTCAGGGAGCCGTCGAGCGCGGCGGCGAGCAGCGCCCGCGTCGCCTTGATCGGCATCCGCTTGCCCGTGCCATAGGCGCCGCCCGTCCAGCCGGTGTTGACCAGCCAGCAGGTCGCGCCCTGACTGTTGATCTTCTCCTGCAGGAGCTTGCCATAGACTTCCGGCCGCCGCGGCATGAAGGGCGCGCCGAAACAGGTGGAGAAGGTCGGCTGCGGTTCGGTCACACCCTGTTCGGTGCCGGCGACCTTGGAGGTGAAGCCGGAAAGGAAGTGATACATCGCCTGCGCCGGCGTAAGGCGCGCGATGGGCGGCAGCACGCCGAACGCATCGCAGGTCAGCATGATGACGTTCTTCGGATGCCCGCCCAGACCGGATTCCGATGCGTTGGAGATGTAGTCCAGCGGATAGGCCGCCCGCATGTTCGCGGTCAGGCTGTCATCCTCGAAATCCAGCGCCTTGGTGTAGGGCTCGAACACCATGTTTTCGATGACGGTCGCGAACTTGGAGGTGGTCGCGTAGATTTCCGGCTCGGCTTCGGGCGAGAGGCTGATCGTCTTGGCGTAGCAGCCGCCTTCGAAGTTGAAGGTGCCGTTCTCCGACCAGCCATGCTCGTCATCGCCGATGAGGACGCGGGACGGATCGGCGGAAAGCGTCGTCTTGCCGGTGCCGGACAGGCCGAAGAAGATCGCCGTATCCGCGATGTTGCCGGGCGCGTGGTTGGCCGAGCAGTGCATCGGCATGACGCCCTTTTCGGGAAGGATGTAGTTCAGCAGCGTGAAGACGGACTTCTTGTTCTCACCCGCATAGGCGGTGTTGCCGATCAGGATCAGCTTTTTGTCGAAGTTGAGCGCGATCACGGTCTCGGTCCGGCAGCCGTGCTTCTTGGGGTCGGCCTTGAAGGTCGGGCAGTTGATGATCGTCCATTCCGGCTGGAACGAGTCCAGTTCCTGCCGCTCCGGCCGCCGCAGGAGATGCCGGATGAACAGCCCGTGCCAAGCCAGCTCCGTCACCAGCCGCACATCCAGCCGATGGGCGGGATCGGCACCGCCGAACAGGTCCTGCACGAAGTAATCACGCCCCTTCATGTGCGCGATCATGTCTTCATACAGCCGGTCGAAGGCCTCCGGCGCCATCGGCGCGTTGTTCTCCCACCAGATCTTGTCTTCGACCGAAGGGGTCCGGACGACGTGCTTGTCCTTCGGCGAGCGGCCGGTGTGGCTGCCGGTGTCGACCAGAAGCGACCCACCCTTGCCAAGCGTACCCTCGTTCCGCTTCAGCGCCTCTTCGACCAGCGCGGGCTCAAGGAGGTTGTAATAGACGTTCCCCAGCCCGGCCAGGCCCTGATCCTCAAGGCGGCAGGCGGGGTTCACGTGTCCAATTGTCATAGTCAAGCTCCGATGCCCCCAGATTAGGCGATGAAAATAACTCTCCGTCGCGGGCGGTGCGATGGCGGCGGAAGTGGGTGACACATCAATCTTACAGAACGGATTTCGGAATGAATAGGACGCTTTCAACGGGTTAGCGCTAGCACGAAAAGGTTAGCGCCATCATTGGCGGTAAATTGCGGCGTGCACAGGATGTTAGGGGTTTGTTCCCTTTTTGCCCCTACATTGCGGATGATGAAGGCGATTCGGGAGATGGGGTGATGGCGGCAGCAGGGGAGCGTATCGCACTCGTGGACGATGATCGTCACATGCTCATTTCGCTCGGACGGTTGCTGGAGCGGGACGGGTTCGTGGTGGAGCGGTATGCAGACGGAAGGGTGGCGCTCGCGGCCTTCGGGCGGCAGCCGCCCGACTTGGCGGTCATGGACATCGGGATGCCGCGGATAGACGGGCTGTGCCTGCTCCGGCGGGTGCGGCGGCGCAGCCGTCTTCCGGTTATCTTCCTCACCGGGTGCGATGGAGAGGCAGCCGAGGCGGATGCGCTCCGCCTTGGCGCCGACGACTTCCTGCGCAAGCCCGTCTCCCCGCCGCTTCTGTCGCTGCGCATACGTGCCGTGCTGCGCCGCCATGTGCCGGAGGGCGATATGCTGGTGAGAGGCGGCCTTGACCTTGACCGCGCCACCCGTCTCGCGCGGTGGAATGGCGCGCCGGTTCCCCTGACGACCCGTGAGTTCGCGATTCTGGACCGTCTCGCCAGCCATCCGGGCCATCTTCGAACGCGCGAGGAACTGCTCGACACTTCTGGGGCGGGTGGGGCAGAGCGGGCCATCGACAGCCATATCAAGCGGATACGCCAAAAATTCCGTGCCGTTGACCCGGCCTTTGCCGCGATACGCACGCTCTATGGCGAGGGATACCGGTTCAGCTCTGGTTGACAAGGCTGTCAAAAGGTCAGGTTACCCATCGGCTCGCGCTGGTGATACACTACCGGTGAGAGCCGTGACCGCGAGAGGTGCGCATTGGGGGCAGAGGGACGACAACCGGCGGCGACAGCCGGGGAGGGCGTATTGGTTCACGGCAGCACGGTGTCCGTCGCCGGACGTGGGCTGTTGATCCTTGGCCGGTCGGGGAGCGGAAAATCGGGCCTCGTTCTTCAGTTGATGGCGTTCGGAGCGGAGCTCGTGGCCGATGACCGGACCAGGCTCGTCCGGCGGGGCGATGCCGTGATGGCGACGTCGCCCGAGACGATCCACGGTCGTGTGGAGGCGCGGGGCGTGGGCATCCTCGCCGCGGCTGCGGGGCAGGCTGTTCCGCTGGCGCTGGTGGCCGACCTCGACCGCACGGAAAAGGCACGACTGCCCGAGCAGCGCAGCCATGATGTCCTTGGTGTCGCACTCCCCTTGCTATTCAGGGTCGACGCTCCCCATTTTCCCGCAGCGCTGCTGCAATGGCTCAAGGCGGGACGAATCGCATGACGGGCGATGGAACGCGACAAGATGATCCTCCCGGCGAGAGCCGGATTGTCCTGGTGACCGGAGCTTCCGGGGCCGGGCGGTCCAGTTCGCTCGCCGCGCTGGAGGATCTGGGCTACGAGACGATCGACAACCTGCCGCTCCGCATGGTGCCGAAACTGCTGGAAGGCGGCGCGCTCGTCCATCCGCTCGCCCTGGGTATCGATGTGCGAAACCGTGATTTTTCAACCGATGCGACTCTGGAGCTCATCGATGTCATGACCGCGCTGCCGGAGATTGACGTCGATCTGCTCTATCTGGACTGTGCGGTGGACGTTCTGGTGCGGCGTTATTCCGAAACGCGCCGCCGCCATCCGCTCGCCCCTGCGGAGCAACCCGCGCTGGGTATTCAGCGGGAGCTGGAGCTTCTCGCCCCGATTCGGGAGCGCGCGGACGTCCTTGTCGATACATCAGAAATGACGCCGCATGATCTGCGGGAAGAAATCTCGCGCTGGTTCGCGCTTGAGCGCGGGGGGGCACTGGCCGTTTCCGTTCATTCATTCTCTTATAAACGGGGTTTGCCGCGTGGCGTGGACATGGTGTTCGACTGTCGCTTCCTGCGCAATCCGCACTGGAATCCCCTGTTGCGCCAGAAGGATGGCCGCGATCCCGCCGTTGCCGACTATGTGGAGGCGGATCCGCGGTTCGATCCCTTTTTCGTGAAGGCGAGGGATCTCCTGATAAGCCTGCTTCCCGCTTATGTTGAGGAAGGCAAGACGCATCTGGCAGTGGCCTTCGGTTGCACAGGAGGACAGCACAGATCGGTTGCAACTGCAGAAAAAATGGCCAAGGCGCTTGCGGAAGCGGGCTGGCCGGTGTCAAAAAGACATAGGGAACTGGAGCGCAGAGGGTCCGTTGCCCCTGCAGCATTCGAGACACTAGGGCGTGAGGTAACTGGGGCGTGATCGGTATCGTGATCGTCGCGCATGGAGGCCTTGCCCGGGAGTACCTGGCAGCCGTCGAGCATGTGGTCGGCAAGCAGGACGGAATCCGGGCGATCTCCATCGAGGAAGACCATAATCGCGCGGCGAAGCAGGAAGAAATCTTCGGCGCCGCTGATGCGGTGGACACCGGAGATGGCGTTGTCGTGGTGACCGACATGTTCGGAGGCTCGCCCTCCAATCTGTCGCTTCGCGCCTGCACGCAGGGGGGGCGCCGTATTCTTTACGGTGCGAATCTCCCCATGCTCATCAAGCTGGCGAAATCGCGGAACCTCACGGTTCAGGAAGCGGTTGAGGTCGCGATGGATGCGGGGCGGAAATATATCAACAGCATCGACCTTTGCGCACCGCGAGCCGCTTCGTGACGGGTTTCGCGCGGGAATTGCGGATCGTGAACGAGAAGGGCCTTCATGCCCGCGCCTCGGCCAAATTCGTCGAGGTCGTTGAAGGTCATGACGCGGAGGCCGCCGTATCCAAGGACGGCATGACCGTTTCCGGCGATTCGATCATGGGTCTGCTCATGCTCGCCGCATCACGGGGCACCACGATCCATGTCGAAACGAAGGGCGCGGAGGCAGAGAAGCTCGCCGACGCGCTTGAGACACTTGTCTCCGGGCGCTTCGGCGAGGAGTTCTGATCAGCGCGTGGGAACCGGCTTTTCACCCCGGTAGTCATAGAACCCGCGCTTCGCCTTCCGCCCCAGCCAGCCAGCCTCGACGTATTTGGTCAGCAGCGGGCAGGGCCGATATTTCGTGTCGCCGAAGCCTTCATGCAGCACGTTCATGATCGCAAGGCAGGTGTCCAGACCGATGAAATCCGCCAGTTCAAGCGGACCCATGGGGTGATTCGCCCCGAGCTTCATGGATTCGTCGATGGAGGTCACCGACCCCACGCCCTCATAGAGCGTATAGACCGCCTCGTTGATCATCGGCACCAGGATGCGGTTCACGATGAAGGCCGGGAAATCCTGTGCGACCGCCGCCGTCTTGCCGAGCGATTCCACGATGGCCAGCATCGTTTCGAAGGTCTCGTCATCGGTCGCGATCCCGCGGATCAGCTCCACGAGTTGCATGACCGGAACGGGGTTCATGAAGTGCAGCCCCATGAACTTCTCCGGCCGGTCGGTGCGCGAGGCGAGACGGGTGATGGAGATCGACGAGGTATTCGTCGTCAGGATCGTATGCGGCCTGAGATGCGGCACCAGATCCTCGAAGATCTTCTGCTTGATCGCCTCCCGCTCCGTCGCCGCTTCGATCACCAGATCGGTCGGGCCGAGATCGGGGAGGGACGTCGTGGTGCTGATGCGGGCGAAGGCGGTCTCACGCTCTTCGGCCGTGATTTTCTCGCGCTGAACCTGCCGGTCGAGGTTCTTGGCGATCACGCCCTTCGCCCGCTCCAGCGCCTCCGCCGAAATGTCGTTCAGCACCACATCGTAGCCCGACAGGGCAAACACATGCGCGATGCCGTTGCCCATCTGCCCGGCGCCGATCACGCCCACCGTTCTGACTTGCATGTCATCCTCCGTCTTTGCGCAGACCTTAGGGCGCGCGCCGCGCCGCGGCAACAGAGGGCGGCGCAAAAGAAAGCGGGGCCCGAAGGCCCCGCCATGTCGCTGATGCTGTCGAAAGGCTCAGAGCTTTTCGGTCAGTTCGGGCAGAAGGGTGAAGAGATCGCCGACGAGGCCGTAATCCGCCACCTGGAAGATCGGGGCTTCCTCGTCCTTGTTGATGGCCACGATGACGCGGCTATCCTTCATCCCGGCGAGGTGCTGGATCGCCCCCGAGATGCCGACCGCGACATAGAGGTCCGGCGCCACGACCTTGCCGGTCTGGCCCACCTGCCAGTCGTTCGGGGCAAAGCCCGAATCGACGGCCGCACGGGACGCGCCCACCGCAGCGCCGAGCTTGTCGGCCAGCTTCTCGATGACGGCGAAGTTCTCCTGGCTGCCGACGCCACGCCCGCCCGAGACCACGATCTTGGCCGAGGTGAGTTCGGGACGGTCGGAGGCTGCGACCTTGTCCTCCACCCAGGAGGACAGGGCCGGGTCAGCCGCCGCCGTTGCCGATTCGACCGACGCCGAACCGCCTTCGCCCGCGGCCTGGAAGTTGGCGGTGCGGACGGTCAGCACCTTCTTCGGGTCGGAGGACTGCACCGTCTGGATCGCGTTGCCGGCATAGACCGGGCGCTCGAAGGTGGAGCCGTCCACCACGCCGGAGACGTCGGAGATCACCATCACGTCGAGCAGGGCGGCCACGCGCGGCATCACGTTCTTGGCCGATGCGGTCGAGGGCGCGACGATCTGCTCGTAATCCCCCGCGAGGCTGACCACGAGATCGGCCAGAGGCTCAGCCAGACCATGCCCGTAGAGCGGGGCATCGGCGACGAGCACCTTGGCCACGCCATCCAGTTTCGCAGCCGCTTCACCCGCGCCAGAGACGCCTTCGCCCGCGACGAGGACCGTCACCGGGCCGAGCGACTTCACCGCCGACAGGGCCTTCGCCGTCGCATCGACAGCGAGATCGGCACCCGTCACTTCCGCAACAAGAAGCACAGCCATCAGAGCACCCCCGCTTCGTTCTTCAGTTTGGAGATCAGCTCATCGACCGAGCCGACCTTCACCCCGGCCTTGCGGCCCGCCGGTTCCACGGTCTTGACGATCTTCAGCCGCGGCGTGACATCGACGCCGTAGTCGGCGGCGGTCTTTTCCTCGAGCGGTTTCTTCTTCGCCTTCATGATGTTCGGCAGCGAGGCATAGCGCGGTTCGTTCAGCCGCAGGTCCGCCGTCACGACGGCGGGCAGCTTCACCTTCACCGTCTGCAGGCCGCCATCCACCTCGCGGGTCACGACGGCGGAATCGCCCTCGATCACCACTTCGGAGGCGAATGTCGCCTGCGCCCAGCCGAGGAGCGCCGCCAGCATCTGGCCGGTGGCGTTCATGTCGTTGTCGATCGCCTGCTTGCCGGTGATGACAAGGCCCGGTTGCTCCGCGTCGATGACGGCCTTGAGGATCTTGGCAACGGCAAGCGGCTCGATGTCGGTGGTGACATCCGGTGCGGCTTCGACGAGAATCGCCCGGTCAGCCCCCATGGCGAGCGCGGTGCGCAGCGTCTCCTGCGCCTGCTTCACGCCGATGGAAACCACGACCACTTCTTCGGCCGCGCCTTTTTCCTTCAGGCGAATCGCTTCTTCCACCGCGATTTCGTCGAACGGGTTCATCGACATCTTGACGTTCGCAAGGTCAACGCCCGAACCGTCCGCCTTCACGCGAACCTTGACGTTGTAGTCGATCACCCGCTTCACAGGCACCAATATCTTCATGGGCAACTCCCCTCCGTGCGCCCGTTCAGAGGCGCGGTTCATGCTCTCCAACGGCTTGTTAGCGAGTTGGACCGGCACAGGACAGGGAAAATTCGCACTTCGCGCTGCTTCGCAGCGTCAACGGTTCGCGCCGGGAACCCAGAGCACATCGGCCGCGCCGTTGTCGTTGGCGACGCGCGATGCCACGAAGAACCAGTCGGACAGGCGGTTGAGGTAGCGCACCGCCGCCTCCGTCACATCGCCTTCGGCGGCAAGGGCGACGGCCAGACGTTCCGCGCGCCGGCACACGGTGCGACAAAGATGCAGATGCGCAGCAAGGGCGCTTCCCCCCGGCAGCACGAAGGACCGGAGGGGAGACAGTGCGGCATTCATCGCGTCGATCTCCGCCTCCAGCCGGTCCACCTGGGCGGGAACCATGCGGAGGGGGGTGTATTTCGCCTCATGATCCCGGTCCACGCCCGGACGCGACAGGTCCGCCCCCAGATCGAACAGGTCGTTCTGGATGAGGCCTAGGCGCGCATGCATCTCCCCTTCCGCATGCAGCCGCGCGAGACCGACCGTCGCGTTGGTTTCATCCACCGTGCCGTAGGCTTCCACCCGCAGGCTGTCCTTGCGGACGCGCTCGCCGTTGGAAAGCGCGGTTTCTCCGCCATCGCCGGTGCGGGTGTAGATGCGGTTGAGCACGACCATCACATTCTCCGCAGGTAAACGAAGACCAAGATCAGGATCACAGCCACAGCCTGCGCGATGATGCGGTAGCGCATGATCCGGTTGGCATGGCGGCGGTTGAACTCGCCCCCGCGGGCAAAACCGCCCACTCCGATCATCAGGATGATAAGCACGGCGAAACAGGCGATCGCCACGATGAGGAACAAGGGGTCGTGGAGCATGCTGTCTCCGATGCTGGCTCTGGGTCTGCCGCGATTCTCGATCGGGCGATCCGGGGTCTGGCGCGCGAAGGCCGCGTGTTGCGGACCTCCCGTGTTTTTCTCCGTCTTACGCCCCCCCGCGGCGCAAGGCCACCCTTACTGCCGCCGGAGCAGCGCATCCATAGCCCGATCCGGCAGCAGCCGTTTGAGCGTCACCCCCAGCAGCGCGGGCGTGGTGACCGTGTAGCGGAGGCGGGGGCTGCGGCTTTCCAGCGCGCGGAGGATGACGCGGGTCACGGCCGAGGGGGGCAGTTCCCAGCGATCCTTCTCGGGCGTGCCGTAGAGCCGCTCCAGAAGGCTCGTGCGATATTGCTCCCGGCGCGCGGAGGCTTCCCAGTCGATCCAGCGCTCGAAATGGAGCTTGGCATTGACGCGGAACTGCGTGGCGATGGGGCCCGGCTCGACGAGGCTCACCCGGATCGGCGTGTCGGAGAGTTCGAGGCGCAGCGTATCCGTCAGCCCCTCCAGCGCGAACTTGCTGGCGACATAGGCGCCCCGCCACGGAGCGGGCACCACTCCAAGGATGGAGGAGACGGTGACGATCCGCCCATGCCCCTGCCGCCGCATCGCCCGGATCACCTGCCGGGTCAGGTCATGCGTACCGATGAGGTTGACCTCCATCACCTCGCGGAGCGCGCCGCGCGGCAGATCCTCCACCGCGCCGGGACAGGCGAAAGCGCCGTTGTTCACGAGGGCATCCAGCCCGCCGCCGGTGCGCGCCAGCACCTCCGAGACCGCTTGGGCGACGCTGTCCTCGCTCGCCAGGTCGAGCGGCAGGCTCTCCAGCCCCTCCGCTTCAAGACGCGCGCAATCCTCCGCCTTGCGGCAGGTGGCGAACACCCGCCAGCCCAGGGTGTGGAGCCGGCGCGCGGCATCAAGGCCGATGCCGGACGAGCAGCCGGTGATGAGGATGGAGCGGGTCATGCGTTTCCTTGTGCGGTGGGCGAAGGCGGCGAACTTGCACATCCGCGTGACGAAGGTCCAGTTCCCGCGCGATCCTTCCACGGCACGGCACGGCACGGCACGGCACGGCCCACGGCTCGACCGGCGCCGCGGTGAAAGCCCCTGCCGCCACACTTCCCGCTGGACCGTGCCCGCCTGCTCAAGCTAGATCGGGCCATGACCGACGCCTCCGACAATATCGAACACGGGCTGCCCACCAGTTCGGAACCGCTCCGCCGTGCCATTGGCGAGCGTTACCTGACCTATGCGCTGTCCACGATCATGAATCGCGCCCTTCCCGATGCGCGGGACGGGCTGAAGCCGGTGCACCGGCGGATCCTCTATGCCATGCGGGAATTGCGGCTGTCCTCTTCCGGGGGCTTCCGCAAATCGGCGAAGATCTCCGGCGACGTGATGGGGAACTATCACCCGCATGGCGATACCGCGATCTATGACGCGATGGCGCGGCTCGCGCAGGATTTCGCGGTCCGCTATCCGCTGGTGGACGGGCAGGGGAACTTCGGCAATATCGACGGGGACAACCCCGCCGCCTCCCGCTACACCGAAGCCAGGCTGACCCCCGCCGCCGAGGCGTTGATGGAGGGGCTGGCGGAGAACGCCGTCGATTTCCGCCCGAACTACGATGGCACGCTGGAGGAGCCGGTGGTGTTCCCGGCTGCCTTCCCGAACCTGCTGGCCAACGGGGCGTCCGGCATCGCGGTCGGGATGGCGACCAATGTGCCGCCCCATAACCTCGGCGAGCTGGTTGCCGCGTGCCGCGCGCTGATCGCCACGCCCACGATCACCGACGAATCGCTGGTGGCGCTGGTCCCCGGCCCCGATTTCCCGACGGGGGGCGTGATCGTGGAGCCGCGCGATTCCATCGTGGAGGCCTACCGGACGGGGCGCGGCTCCTTCCGGCTCAGGTCGCGATGGGAGACGGAAGATCTGGGGCGCGGCACCTGGCAGATCGTGGTGACCGAGATCCCCTATCAGGTGCAGAAATCCCGCCTGATCGAGCGGCTGGCCGAACTCATCCAGCTGAAGAAGGTGCCGATCCTCGCCGATGTGCGCGACGAGAGCGCGGAGGACGTGCGCATCGTTCTGGAGCCGCGGTCCAAGAACGTCGATGCGGAAATGCTGATGGCCCAGCTCTACCGCAATTCCGATCTGGAGATCCGCTTCTCGCTCAACATGAACGTGCTGATCGACGGGCGCACGCCCAAGGTCTGCTCGCTGAAGGAGGTGCTGCGCGCCTTCCTCGACCATCGGCGCGAGGTGCTGATCCGCCGGTCCTCGCATCGGATGGAGAAGATCGATCACCGGCTGGAGGTGCTGGCCGGGCTGCTCGTCGCTTATCTGAACCTGGACCGGGTGATCGACATCATCCGCTACGACGACGATCCGAAGCGCGCGCTGATGGCGGAGGACTGGTCCCGCGCCCATGTCCGCGCCATGTCGGAGAAGGACTACCGCCCGCCCGTGCCGGGGCAGGGGGAGCTGACCGAGGTTCAGGTCGAGGCGATCCTCAACATGCGCCTCCGCTCTCTCCGCCGGCTGGAGGAGATGGACCTGCGGCGGGAGCATGACGCGCTGACGAAGGAGCGGGAGGCGCTGGAGGCGCTGCTCGGCTCCGAGGCACGGCAGTGGAAGCAGATCGGCAAGGAACTGGCGGAGGTGGACCGTCAGTTCGGCAAGTCCGCTCCCGGCGGGGCGCGCCGCTCGACCTTCGCGGAGGCCGGCCAGATCGAGGATGTGTCCTATGAGGCGATGATCGAGCGCGAGCCGATCACCGTGGTCTGCTCGCGCATGGGCTGGATCCGCGCGCTGAAAGGTCATGCCGCGCCGGGAACGGAGATGAAGTTCAAGGACGGCGACGGGCCGGGCTACCTCTTCCATGCGGAGACGACGGACCGGATCCTGCTCCTTGGCTCCAACGGCCGGGTCTATACGCTCATCGGTGCCAACCTGCCCGGCGGGCGGGGCATGGGGGAACCGGTGCGCCTGATGGTGGACCTGCCGAACGAGGCGGAGATCGTGGCGCTGTTCGTGCATCGTCCGGGCGCGCGCTATATCGTCGCATCCGATGCCGGTGACGGCTTCGTCGTGGTGGGGGACGATGCGCTGGCCCAGACCCGCGCCGGCAAGGTGCTGCTGAACCTGTCGGGAGAGGCGAAGGCGAAAATCTGCGAGCCCGTCTCCGGCGATCATGTCGCCGTGGTGGGCGACAACCGCAAGCTGCTGGTCTTCCCGCTGACCGAGTTGCCGGAAATGGGCCGCGGCAAGGGTGTGCGGCTTCAGAAATACAAGGACGGCGGCCTGTCCGACGTGCGGACCTTCACGCTGGCCGACGGGCTGAGCTGGAAGGATCCGGCAGGGCGGACACGGACGGAAACGGACCTGACCGAGTGGCTGGCCGCGCGGGCCTCCACCGGGCGGATGGCGCCGCGTGGCTTCCCGCGGGACAACCGCTTCACCCGTGACTGAGGACGGGCGGATTGCGCGGCGCGGGGCGCTCGGCTATGGCTGGGGCGACCTTGCCGCCACGCCGCGCTGCGCAAATCCGATGCGGAGACCCTGATGATCCGAGCCTTCCATCGTCTCGCCTTTTCGGCGCTGCTTCTGCTGCTGGCCGCCTGCGGGGGGATCGGCGAGCGGCGTGTCGTGCAAAGCGAACTGCCGCCGATGGGGGAGTTCCGGCTCGGCTACAACATCGTCGTGGCGAAGAATGCCCAGAAGGTGCCCATCTCGCGCGAGGTGACGACGGAGCAGCTTGAAACCGCCCTCCGGGACGCCGTGCAGGAGCGGTTCGGCAGCTATGAGGGGCGCAAGCTCTATCATATCGCGATCAATGTGGATGCCTATGCGCTTGGCCCGCCGGGGGTTCCCGTCGTCGCTTCGCCGAAGTCGGTGCTGGTCATCAGCGCCAACGTCTGGGACGACATCCGGCGCAAGAAGATCAACACCGAACCCAAGCAGCTCACCATCTGGGAGAACCTGACGGGCGCGACCTTCGTCGGCTCCGGTCTTACCCAGAATGCGGAAAGCCAGCTCCGCAACCTCGCCCGCAATGCCGCGAAGGAAGTTCAGGACTG
The DNA here is from genome assembly GCF_032102465.1 of Haematobacter sp. Lineage (NCBI taxonomy): Bacteria > Pseudomonadati > Pseudomonadota > Alphaproteobacteria > Rhodobacterales > Paracoccaceae > Haematobacter > Haematobacter sp. Next base: position 25,315 of record NZ_DAMDHB010000016.1, read on the forward strand.
GATGCTGGAGCATCCCGAGTGGTTCGAACTCACCCCCGAGGACGAGGTGGCGATGGAGGAGGCGCGGGCCGCCGCCGCCGCGGAAGCCCGCCGGACGGGGGGTCATGCCCGCCCCGCCACCCCGCCCAACCCGTAACCCGGGTGTCGCGCCTGCCCTGGGTCGCAGGGTCATTCTGCAAGTGGTGCTTGATTTCCGGCCCTTGGCCTAATAGGTAGCCCCGCGTGTTTAATCGGGTCCATTCCGGACCCCCGGACATGGGGCGCCTCGACGATGGCAAAGGCAAAGTTTGAACGGACGAAACCGCACGTCAACATTGGCACGATCG